>JADZBP010000139.1 GCA_020852055.1 Candidatus Latescibacterota bacterium | reverse complement strand
TTGCCCGGGCCTGAGTACTACCTGGGATCGCAGGTGCTGGGCATCCGGCCGGGCAGTCCCGGGTACGAGGTGCTGGAGGTCCGCCCGCCGGCCCTGAACCTGGGCCGGGTCCGCGGCAGGATGCTCACCCGACGCGGCCCGGTGGAGGTGGAATGGCAGCAGCGCGGGGAGCATTTCTGGCTGACCCTGATCCTGGAGCAGGAGGGCCACACCCGCGTGTGGCTGCCGCGGCTGGGCCAGCGTTTTCCGATGATCAGCCTCAACGGCGAGACCCTCTGGCGCAACGAGAAGATGTACCCCAATCCCCTGGTGCAGCAGATCAGCGCCGAGGAGGAGCAGCTGGTGCTCTCCTTTGCCGCTGCGGGCCGCTACGAGGTGGAGGTGGAGTAGGCGTGACGACCGGCGAACTCCATCACCTGACCCACCCGGCAGCGGCTCCGGCTCCAGGGGACCAGCCGCTGCTGGTGTTGCTGCACGGGTACGGCAGCGACGAGCGCGACCTGATGGGCCTGGCCTCATACCTCGATCCGCGCTGCCGGATCCTCAGTGTGCGGGCGCCCATGGCGCTGGAGACCGGGGGATACGCCTGGTTCGCCGTGCAGTTCACCCCCGTCGGCCTGGTGGTGGATCACGAGCAGGCCGAGGGGGCGCGGCAGCAGCTGAGTTCCTGGCTGGAAACCCAGGTCGCCGCGCCGGGTGTGGACCGGAAGCGGGTTTTTCTGCTGGGTTTCAGCCAGGGGGCGGGCATGGCGCTGGGCGTGGCGCTGCACCGGCCCGACCTGGTGGCCGGGGTGGCCTTTCTCAGTGGCCTGGTGGTGTCCCGGATGATGCCCACCGGCGATCTGGAGCCCCTGCGCCAGCTGTCGGTGCTGATGGTGCACGGGCGTCATGATCCGCTGCTGCCCATCAACCGGGCCCACGCCTCCCGCGCCCTGCTGGAGTCCTTGCCGGTGCGCCTGGTTTACCGGGAATTCGAGATGGGACACGAGATCAACGGTGCAAGCCTCGCGGAGGTGCAGGCATGGCTGACAGAGGCGCTGGATCAGTGAGCAGGGGGTTGGCCGCAGCGCTGGTCTGCGGTGTCGGTCTGGCGCTGGCTGCCTGCGCCCACCGGGCGCCCCAGCAGCCCAGGCAGAAGGTGGCGGTGCTGCAGCGGGCCCGGGAGCTGGCCCAGGCCACGGCTCAGCCCCAGTCCGCTTCCCCGGCGGACACCCTGGTGCTGGAGAGCATCTATTTCGATTACCGCAAGGACCAGATCCGCCCGGATCAGCAGAAGGTGCTCCTGCGCCACGCCGAGCGCCTCAAGGCCCATCCCACCACCAAGGTCACCCTGATCGGCCACTGCGACGACCGGGGCACCTCCGAATTCAACCGGATGCTGGGCGCCAAACGGGCCGAGCGGGTGATGAAGTTCCTGACCGACCAAGGTATCCCCCCGGAACGGGTCAAGGTGCTCAGCCTGGGGGAGGAACAACCCGTGGACCGCGGCAAAAGCGCGGCAGCGCGGGCGAGGAATCGGCGGGTGGAGTTTGTGGTTGATCCCTGAGCGCGAGGTGCGGGTCGCCGCTCAACGATCCAGCAGCTGGCGCACGCGGTGGACCAGATCGGCGATCTTGAGCGGTTTCTGCAGCACCTCGTCGGCGCCGGCGTACTGCGAAGGATCGGCGGCGTAGCCGGTGAGCAGCACCACCCTGGGCCTCGTTTCGAGTTGCCCCAGGCGCTCCAGCACCTCCAGGCCGGACAGGCCGGGCATCGACAGATCCAGCAGCACCAGCGCCAACTGTTTGCCCTCCCGCTGTACGATCGCCAGTCCCTCCTCCCCGTTGGCTCCTTCCAGCACCCGGTACCCGGCCCGCTGCAGGCCGCGGCCCAGGGTCCGCCTGACCAGTTCCTCGTCGTCGATCAAGAGCAGGGTCTCGGTGCCTCTGGGCAGGGACGTGGACTTGGCAGCCGGGGCAGCGGCCGGAGCGGCGGCGCTGCGGGCGGGCAGCAGGAGCGAAAAGGTGGTGCCCTCCCCCCTCTTGCTGGTGCACAAAATCCGCCCCTGGTGTTCCCGCACGATGGCGTAGACCGTGGCCAGGCCCAGGCCGGTGCCCTTGCCCACCGGCTTGGTGGTGAAGAAGGGTTCGAAGATGCGGGCCTGGGTGTCCGGGTCCATGCCCACCCCGTTGTCGCTGAGCTGCAGGTGCAGGTAGCTCCCCGATTCCAGGTCGGCGGGCAGGTCGGCGGGGGTGGCCAGTTGGAGGGAGGCGCGGAGGCGCGGGGCGGGATTGGCGGCGGCCTCAAGGGCGTCGCGGGCGTTGAGCAGCAGATTGAGCAGCACCTGTTCCAGCTGGCCGGTGTAGCCCTGGGCCAGGGGGAGCTGCGGGGCGATGTGGACCTCGAACTGGAGGCGCTGGTCAAAGGTCTGGCGGCAGATGGCCAGGATATGGTGCAGCAGGGCGGCCAGGTCGAGGGGCTGGGGGTGGTAGGTCCCGGCCGGCCGGGCAAAAACCATCAACTGGCGCACCATGTCGGCGGCGCGGCCGGCCGACTGTTCGGCATCGGCCAGGTGTACTTCGAGGGCGGCCGGCACCTGGTCGTGCAGCAGGTGCAGATTGCCCGAGATCACCTGGAGCATATTGTTGAAGTTGTGGGCGATGCCGGCGGTCAACTGCCCCACTGCTTCCATCTTCTGCGACTGGCGCAACTGCGCTTCCAACTGGGTGCGGGCAGTGATGTCGCGGGCAAAGGTGCAGACGAATTCCCGGCCGTCGAACTGCAGGTAGGTGGCGGTGATCTCCACCGGAAAGAGGCGGCCCCCCTTGGCGCGGTGGCGGGTTTCGCGGCTGCGGGGCTGGGATTGCTGCTGGATCCGCCTCCAGGTTTCCGGCCAGGGTTTGCGGGAGAAGTCGGGGTCGATGTCGCCGATGCTCAGGGCGGCCAACTCCTCGCGGGTATAACCCAGGCTGCGGCAGGCCGCCTCGTTGACATAGAAGAAACGGCCGTCCGGGCCGAACCAGAAAACCGCCTCGCTGGTGTTGTCGATGGTGAACTGGGCCAGGCGCAGGGCCGCTTCGGCCTGCCGGCGTTCGGCGACCTCGCGCTCGAGGTCCTGCAGGTGGCTGGCCCGCTCGATGGCCAGGGCGGCCTGTTGGCCCAGCCGGGCCAGCAACTCCAGATCGTGCTGGGTGAAGGTGCGGGTTTCGCTGCGCACGGCCAGGGTGCCGATCACCCGCTCGCCCAGGCGCAGCGGCACGGCCCCGCCGCTGGCCCACTGCTGGCTCTGGACGGCGCGTTCGAGCAGGGCCTTGTTCTCGGGCCGCAGTTTCTGGGTGAAGGGGTTGTTGGCCTGGTAGAGCTGGGGGGTGCCGGTGGCAAAGACCTGGCCGGATAGATCCTCCCCTGGTTGGAGGCGGATGTGCCGGTAGCTCTCCCATTCGTGGCCCACCTGGGCGCGGGGCACCAGTACCCCGGCGTCTTCTTCGTACAGGAACAGGGTGACCCGTTCGGAGGAGGTCAGTTGCGCCGCCTCGCGCACCACGGCGGCGAAGACCTCTTCGAGGGCAGGGGTCCGGGCCACCACGGTGATGGCGTTGGCCAGCGCCTCGGCCTCGCGGGCGCGGTGTTCCAGGTTTTGCAGATCGTCCAGGCGCTGAAAGCCCTCGGAGAGCAGCGCGGCCATCTCCTGCAGCATCTGCAGGTCGTGCTCCGAGAAGGCATCCGGTTCAGGGCTGCTGATGGCCAGGGTGCCGTGTGAAAAAGGGGCGTCTGCCAGCGCGCGCAGGCCGAACTTCCCCATGCTGATCCGCTCACCGTAGAGGTCCTCCTGCTGGATGTCCGGGCGGTAGGCCGTTTCCTGCCGCCCCCAGATCTTCAGCAGGGGGAGGTCCTCGCGCTGCTGGAAATGGAAGGGATGCCAGGCACCCTCGGGGGTGAGGTTGTGCACGGTCACCGAAGGCGGCACGGTACGGGTATCGATGAAGTTGACCCCGCAGTAGGTAAAAGCCACTCCGAGGCTGCGCAGCCCCGCCTGGGCCGCCCGCTACAACCGCTCCAGGTCCTGGGACTTCTCCATCCGCCAGATCACCTCCCGCACCTGCTGGAGGACCTGCTGCCGCAATTCCTGCCCTTTGCGCTGGTCGATATCCTCGGTGATCGCCAGATAGTAGACCTGCCCGTCCCGGTCGCGATAGGTGCGGGTCTTGCCCCGCACCCATACGGGTTGCCCGTCCTTGCGCCGCAGTTGGATCTCGAAGGCGTACTCCCCTTTCTCGCGCAGGGTTCTGACCAGCTCCTCCCGGTCTTCGAGCTGCAGGTAGAGATCCTCGGCCCGCACCGCGGTCGCTTCTTCGAGGGTGTATCCCAGCAGCCGCAAATTGTAGGGATTGGTGTAGAGGATGCGGCCGTCGGGGGTGGAGTAGGTGATGCCGATGGGCAGGTCGTCGGTCAGGCGCCTGAAGCCGGTTTCACTCTCCTGCAGGGCGGCTTCGGCCCGCCGGCGCTCGCCCACCTCGCGCTCCAGATCCTGGTTGCGCTCTTCGAGCAGCCGGAAATCCTCCAGCCGCTGGAATCCCTCCCCGAGCAGGCGGGCCATGGCCTGGAGGATCTCGAGGTCCTCGGCGCCAAAAGCCGCGGCCTGGGTGCTGTTGACCGCCAGGGTGCCCTGGGCAAAGGGCACGTCGACCACACAGCGGATGCCGGGGCCGAAAACCACATCGATCACCTCGGCCTCGCCGTAGGGATCGGCGGCGTACAGGTCGGGCCGGTAGGCCATCTTCCCCTGTTCCCAGAGGCGGCGGATGGTCCGGGCGCCCGGCACGTTGGGCTCCACCTGTACCCAGCGGCCCTCCTGGGTCATGTTGTGGGAGTGGATGGCGGGGGGCGTTGTGCGGGTGTCCACCAGGTTCACCCCGCAGTGGGTGAAGGGCACCGCCAACTCCTCGAGGCTGTTGCGCACCGCCACCAGCACCCCTTCCAGATCGCGGTGGTCTCTGATCTTCCATACCGCCTCCCGCAATTGCGGCATGACCTGCCGGCGCTGTTGCTGGCGCACCTGGGTGGTCACGTTTTTCCACAGGACCAGTGCGCCCAGCACCTGGCCCTGCAGGTCCTGCATGGGGGAAAGCGAGAGCTCCATGTAGACTTCGGAGCCGAAGTCGTACACAAAGAGCCCTTTGACGCCGCCGCTGCTTTGGGTCAAGGCCTGGCGCACGAAGGCCTCGCAGCCCCGGGGGTCGCGCAGCAGGGGGGTGTCCCAGAAGTGGCGGCCGGTCCAGGTTTCCCTCATCTGGAAGAAACCGCGCCGGCTGGCCCGTTCCTGCAGGGCCTGGTTGATGGCGGTGAAACGCCCCTCGGCGTCGATCAGCGCCGCCGGGTCCTGGATGGCGTCGAAGAGGGCGGGAAGGGTGAAGGGATAGGTGGCCATGGTCTCGAACTCCTGGCCAAAGATAGATATTGGCTGCGGGTTCTGCGCGCCTGGATCAGGTGAGCAGGGCGCGGATCTTTTCGGGCTTCAGGTGGTGGAGGAAGAGGGGCTGGGCGCCGGAGGCCACCGACCGCTGCCAGATGGCCCACAGCCCGCCTTCGTCCTCGGCCAGCACCGAAACGTAACGGTTGCTCCGGCTGCCCTCGGGGGAGACAAAGAGCGGCGTCAGTTGGCTGAGCCGGTGCAGGCGGGGGAAGCCCTGGTCGAAGCCATAGGCCAGGCCGCCCAACTCCTCGCAGGAGTAGCCCCGCGGCCGGTCCACGGCGTAGCGGTGCGCCTCCAGTGGCCGCAGGCATTCGGCCCCGTCGTAGAAGTAGAGGGAGATCCGGGGCAGCTTGGCGAAGGCGCCCGCCCGCGGCAGGGGCAGGCGGCAGGTGATGCGGCAGGCGGCCACGTCCCAGGCCGGGCCGCGCGGGAAGAAATCGTGGTGGGTCGCGATCGGGCCTTCGCCGCCCAGCAGGGCGTACCCGGCCGTCGAGGAGGTCCAGGAGAAGGGATGGGCGCAGTAGAGCAGCAGCCACTCCCCTGCGGCAAAGCCGGGGGACAGGTTGGGGTCCTTGAGGTGCAGGTACGAAGGGTCCTGGCTGTGGAGCAGCGGCCGCAGTTGTTCCTGCGGCGCCAGCGCTTCGAGGCTGGGCGCGGCAAAGGTGTCGATGCTCCACACCCCGGTGCCCGGCTTCTGGAAGGAGGTGAGGCCGCGCGGATAGGGATGGACCTTTTCGGTGGCGACCAGCACCTCCACCCGGCCCCGGCTCAGGCGCAGGGCGCTGCCTTCGATGCTGAGCACCGCCGAAGCGCAGTAGAGATCGGATTTGTCCCAGGAACAGACCTTGGTGAAGCTCTGGCCCTCGTCGGTGGAGCGGAAGATGGCCAGCTCGCGCCCGCGGGTTCCCTGGCCCAGCCCGCAGCGGCTGTCGCCGGCGTCGCGGAAACGGCCGATCAGGAGCAGGCTGCGGTCGCGGGGGTGGCGCACCAGGTTGCCGGCCCCGAACCAGAAACCGGGCTGGTCCTGCGCCGGGGCGATCAGCAGGCGGGCGCGCCGCTGATCGATGAGGGCATGGGCCAGCTTGACGAGCTTGCGCTCCAGGTTCTCGGGGAGTCGTTCCATCCGGAGTGGGGGCGAGGGGGAGGGCCAATAAACGAAAAAGCCCCCCCTGCTGTCAAGCGCGGATCAGCCCCAGCCGGCGCTCTCCTGACGGACGATGGCGGCCATGGCCTCGAGCCAGGCTGGGTGGCCGTTGAGGCAGGGGGTCAGGTGCAGGGTCTGGCCGCCACCCTCCTGGAACTGACGAAGCCCCTCGTGGCCGATCTCGTCGAGGGTTTCCAGGCAGTCGGCGGTAAAGCCCGGGCAGGCGGCGGCCAGGGTGCGGATACCGCGGCGGCCCAGCTGCACCAGCAGTTCCTCGGTGTAGGGCTCCAGCCAGGGCTCCTTGCCGAAACGCGACTGGAAGCCGAGGGTCCACTGGTCGTCGCGCAGCCGCAGCGCCCGGGACAGGAGCCGGGCGGTGGTCTCGCACTGCCGGCGGTAGGGGTCGCCCTCGGCGATGTAGCGGTTGGGGATGCCGTGGAAGGTGAGCAGGTAGTGGTCGGGCTCCATGCCAGTCCGCCCCAGATCCTCCTCGAAGGAGGTCTTGAGGGCGGTGATATACTCTGGGTGTTCGTAATAGGGCGGCACGAAGCGCAGGGTGGGCATCTGCCGGCGGCGGTCGAAGAAGAGCGGGCAGCGCCGGCCGAAGGCGGCGCGAACCACGGCGTCGTAGATGGACCCGGTGGTCGAGCAGGAGAACTGCGGGAACATCGGAAAGACCAGCAGGCGCTCGAGGCCTTCCGCCTGCAACTGCTGCATCGCTGTTTCGATGCTGGGTTGGCCGTAGCGCATGCCCAGGATCACGCGGAAGCGGGGGCCGAGGCGCTCCTGCAGGCCGGCGACCTGGGTCTGGGAATGGAGCATCAGGGGGGAACCGGCCGGGGTCCAGACCCGCCGGTACAGGGCGGCGGAGCGGGCCGGGCGGCGGGTGAGCACGAACAGGTAGAGGATGGGCAGCCACTGCCAGCGGGGCAGATCGACCACCCGCGGGTCGGAGAGGAACTCGCGCAGGTACGGGCGCAGGGCGGCGGCGGTGGGTGCTTCGGGGGTGCCCAACTGGGCGACGAGTACGCCGATGGGGGCGTCGGTGCGGGTCTCGATGGTCGACAAGGTGGCAGGTTGATGGGCAATGGGTGGATGGTTAACTTGGTCGCCGGGTTCGGCGGTCCATCTCTACTACAGGAGGCCTAGCGCATGCGCACCATCTTCGTCGGCATCGAGTACGCGGGCAAGTCCACCCTCATCCAGTTGCTGGACCAGTACTATCGACACCGGGGGCGCTCCACCCACATGGACGACCACTTCACCATTCCCGACGCCACCCTCAGCCCCGAGTCCCAGGCGCTGATGCTGGGCTTTCCCGACGACGTCAAGGAGCGCATGCAGCGCATGCAGATCCACTACCACGTCGAGGTGATCAAGAACTATCCCAACCCGCTGATCAGCGGCTGGCACCTGGAGGAGGCGGTCTACACGACGGTGTACGGAGGCGATCCGGATAGTCCCTACTACAAGAACTACAGTTACCGTTTCCAGCGCCTCTATGAGTCCCTGGTGCTGGAGGCCCGCCTGCCCGATATCGTCCTGGTGCACCTGACGGCCAGCGACGAGGCCATCGGCCAGCGCATGCAGGCCAATGCCCATCGCTATCAGGTCATCAAAGAAAAGGATATCCCCCGGCTGAAACAACTCTTCGCCGAGGAGGTCGACAAGTCCCTCTTCACCGACAAGGGGTACACCATCACCCTCGACACCACCGGCAAAACCCCGCAGGAATCCCTCGACGAGTTGCTGCTGCTTTCCGAGCCGCGTATCACCGCCGGGGAGTTGGCGCTGCGCGCCCTGCCGGTGCCGGCGGGTGAATACGAGGTCAAGTACGAAGGCGGGGTGCGCCGCATGGTGCCCAAGTCTTGAGGCGGTCGGGGGCCTGGGCGGTCCTGCTGCTGGCCCTGTGGGGGCTGCCGGCGGCGGCCGACCTGTCCGGGGTGGCGCCGGCGTTGCGGGCCGATTTCCAGCGGCTGGGACGCCCAGGCAGTCTGGGGCTGGTGGCTGCGGCCCTGGCCGGCGGCGCCCTGGTGCATCGCTGGGACGACGAGGTGAAAAGCCCGCTGGTCGAGCGGGCGGCGTTCAAGCGGCTGCTCGATGCGGGCAACGCCTACGGCTCCAGTCTCAACGCCCTGGGCGGGTTGGCCGGCGTCTGGGTGCTGGGCCGGACCACCGGCCAGCCCGTGCTCCAGACTACCGCCATCGACCTAGGCCGTTCGCTCTTGCTGGCCAACGCGATGGTGGTGCCGATCAAGGAGGTCGCCCGCCGGCGGCGTCCCGACGGCAGCAACCGGCGTTCCTTTCCTTCGGGGCATTCGGCCAATGCCTTTGCCATGAGCACGACCCTGGCGCGGCGGCACGGGGTGCGGGTCGGGGCGCCCTTCCTGGCGCTGGCGGCCCTCACGCCCCTGGCGCGTATCCAGGATCGGCGCCATTACCTGTCCGACGTGGTGACCGGCGGGGTGCTGGGGATTGCGGCGGGCCTGGCGGTGGGTGATCCAGCCGGGAGGGTGGCCCTGTTGCCGATGGGCCCGGCTGGTAGCTGGGGTCTCGCGGTGCAGGTGGTCAGTAAATGATGGCGAAGCCCCCATCGGGCCGGGCGACTACCGCGGCGTTGCTCCACACCGGGATGGCTTGGGGCAGCCGGCCTGGTGCGGCGGCTGGTTGGCCGTCTGCTTCATAGAGCTGCCAGGCCAGGGCGCCGCCCTGGTTCCAGCCCGTACCCTCGGTCCACACCAGCAGCATTTGCCCGGCGGGGTTGATGGCGATGGCCGGGTGTTTGCGGTCGCGCTCTGGCCCCGGCGCCGGCACCGGTGCGGAGAGGGTGCCCCGGCGCTGGTCGGCCCGCGCCCAGTAGACCTGGCCCGCCGTCTCCCAGGCCAGCAGGGTCTGGCCTCCGGGCAGCGGCGTCAGGGCGGCGCTGCTCATCGGGCAGGCATTGAGTTCCCAGGGGTGGACCGGCAGGTCGCTGAAGGAGCGGCCCTGGTCGGCGGAGACCAGCAGGTGCATGTCGCGGTGGACCTTGCCGGTGGCGGCCCGATAGAGCAGGTCGAGGGTGCCCTCGGGGCCGGCCGCGGCGCGCATGCCGCAGCAGCCACAGGCGCCGGTCTCGATGGGGTTGGCCCTGGTTTCGGCGGTGAAGGTCTGGCCCTCGTCGGTTGAGCGGGCCATCCACACCCGCCGTTTTTCCTCTCCCTCCTGCCCGGCGTGCCAGCTCACGTACACCTGTCCGGCCCCGTCGGCGGCCAGCGAGCCGCCCCCGTCGAGACCGAAGGCGGTGTGGATGAGGTCGCGCTGCGGCTCGAAACTCTGCCCCAGGGACTCGGAGCGGGCATAACACATCTGACTCACCTCGGTTCCCACCCCCATCCAGGCCACATGCACCCGCTGCCCCACGGCCAGGTGGCCGCCCCGGATGGTGCCGATGGCGATGGCGCTTCGGGGCCGGCTGTTGACCGGCACGGGCGCGGAAAAAGCCCCGGCCCCCGGAGCGCGGCGCAGGTAGAACAGGTCTCCACCACCCGGTTCCCCGGCAAAATAGAGCAGGTGCAGGACGCCGGTGGCATCGACCGCTGCCTGGGGCTGGAGCCCGCCGCTGGGCGGACGGATCAGTTCGGGCGGGGCCGCTCCAGCGGCCAGGGTGCCGGCCCAGAGCAGCAGGGCCCAGCCGGCGGTCCAGTTCCGTATCGCGCGCATCTTCGCTCTCCGAAAAATAGGTTGCTGAATGGGGGAGGGGTGTCTTGCTTGATCCCCTGAATCACCGGACCACAACATCGCTGGCGGCGGCCCTGGCCACAAGGCGGCATCCGGCCGCGACACCCTGCCGACTGTTGCATGAAAGGCCGTCATGTGTATCATTGGTACATAGCGACGCAGTCTGCCGTGGCTCCCTGGCAGAAAGGAGGCGATAGCTCGATAGAGGCGCCATCCTCTGAAGTGCTTGGAACCTCGTCTCGCGATCGGCGATTCTTGCAGCCCACCCTCATCAAACCATAGGACGGTGTTGACCAGCGACCCTCTGGACAAATGAGTGGAGGCGCATTGGGGAATCAGAGGGTTTGTTTCACCGCCGCAGATTCCGCCTCCGTTCTTCTGGTGGTGTTTGAGTGGTTCCGGTTTCGGCAACACGAAGCGCGGTGATCTTTCTCAAGCCTGATAGTGAAAAGGAGTACCTGTCATGCGGCGAGGAAATCATACCGGCTCTTACTGGCATCGGTTCCTGGTCTATGCGGCGTATCACGGATGGCCCGGCACCGAGCTAGTCGGCATTCGCCCCTGCGCTTTGTTCATCTTTGAAGGAGGGTCATGGCCGAATTGGCTGGCACCCCGAATCGCGCCAGGGGTATGGAGCTGGGCGGACCCGTTCAACAGGGCAGTATTGCAGCGGCCGGGTTCCGCCGAGAGCCCTGTTCCTTCAGCTCACGATATTGAACCGCGGCCGAAGTGAGGATACGCTCCCTTCGGCCTAAAAGATCCCGCTAAACAGGAGCCGCCCTCCCCGGGTGGCTCCTGCTTTTTGTTGGTGTATCCCCCCGAAATCCAGAATACCCCTCAGCCCGACTGAATGAGCAGGAGAGCGTCCTCCCATCCCGGCGGCGGCGCCAAGGCCTGGACCTGAGCGCCACTGAGTGGACCAGCGGGCTGGGCTGAGCCGTCGCGGGGATCGAGCCACTGCGCGCCCAGCGACACCGTTGTTTTCAGGGTATCCAGGCGCAGGCCGATCGGGCCGGGATGGCTCAGGTACACCAGGGCCCAGTCCCTGCCCGCTGCCACGGCCGCCGCGTTTTGAAAATTGCCCTGACCGGCGCCCTCGGCAAAGAGCGACTGGTCCGGCTGCAGTTCCCACCACCGAATCCCCGTGAAGATCTCCTTCAGCACGGTCAGTTGATGCGCGCCCGGCGCGTCGAGGGCTTCGAGCCACGAGGGCAGGACCCGCCAGGCGTCGTTGTGGCCGTAGCTGTGGTGGCCGCCGGCCAGGTACGACCAGTAGGCCTGGCGCCGCACCCAGAGCGGATTGACCGGGAAACCGTATTCGCTGCCCGCCTCGTACGCGCCTTCGGCCATAACCACGGGTTTGGGCGGGGTCAGGTTGTAATCGTTCTGCACCGCCTGGTACAGCAGGTGGGTGGACTTGAAGGTCTGGATGCTGTTGAAGGCCAGCCAGGGTTCGCTGTGGGCGATGCTGGACGAGGCGGTGGGTATGGCCGGGTCTGGATGGGAGGAGCACAGGCCCTGGCTGCCGCCTTCGCGCAGGCCGGCCACCAGCTCGCGCATGACGGGCAGGTGTTCCTGGTCGGGGATGATGTAGGTGGGAATCCAGATGAGATGCGCGTGGTGCCGGTACCGCTGGCCGATCCAGCGGCCATAGGTGCGGGCGTTGGCCAGGTTCGTCAGGCGCAGGACCGGGTGGTCCAGGCCGATGGCCAGCGCGATGCCGATTTGCCCGGCGTACTCGATGATCTGGTCCATGTTGGCGAAGTAGGCTGCGTTGGGCCGGCTCAGATCCTGGTCGGGGAAGGCTTCGCCGAAGACCGGGGCGGTCTGCACATCGCGGGCGCAGCCCGGGCCCATCACCTGAACCACGTTGAACCCTTTGAGGCGGCGGTCGTCGAGAATGAGCCGGGCTGTGGGGAGATCGTGGCAGCGGAAGAGGTTCCACTGGGTGTCTCCCAACCAGAAGCAGGGCCGGCCCGCGCGGTCGACGAAGTAGCGGCCATTGGCAGACACCTGTGCGGGCAGGGCGTGGTCCATGATAGGGTCGCTCCGGCGAGAGGAGGGGTGGGCAGTTCCGCAGCAAGACTAGCGTGGGCGGGCCCCCGGCGCAAGTGAGGCAAAAAAGTACTTGAGTCGGACTAGGTTGCCGGGTATCATCAAAATATCACGAGGCAGGACAAGTCCTGATACCAAGGAGGCCACCCCATGAAGATCACCGCACTGCTGGCTCTGGTGTTGACCCTGGGATCGGCAAAGTTGAGCGAGGCCCACCCCGGCAGAACCGCCTTCGCCGTCCCGGTTGCCGGGATCGCCATCGACGGTCAGCTCGGCGACTGGCCCCAGGGGATGGAGCGGTATGCCATCGCCGAGGTTTCGGGGGCATACAATCCGGCACCGCCCACCGGGCCCCAGGATTACGGCGGTTACTTCCAGGTCGGGTACGCTGCCAAGACCAACACCCTCTACCTGGCCGTGGTGGTAACCGACGACGAACTGGTCATCCACCCGGAGGAGCCGGCTTTTGCCAACCAGGATCTGTGCGAGGTCTACATCGACGGCGACCACAGCGGCAAGGACCGGATCGTCAACCAGGGCGGTATGTCCCAGTACATGACCTCGACCACCAGCGGTGGTGCGGCGTCGGTCGCCAAGAGCACCGCTGCCGCTGCCCAGCAGTACATGATGGTCGCCGGCCCCGGAGTCGCCTTCGACCAGGTGGATACCAACCCGGCCCTGGTGGGCGACGAGCAGCACCGATCCGGGGTGAAGGCGGCCTTCCGGCGCGAGGGCACCACCACCACCTACGAGTGGGCCATCCCGCTCTACGCCTCCTTCCCCGACCAGCCTCTCGAAGCGCGGCCCGGCAAAACCATCGGTTTCGACGTGGCGGTGACCGACGCCGACGGCGACGAGTCCGGCAACTGGGTTTCCTGGTCGCCGGGCATGGGCAAGGTTTTCAACGCCGACCTGTACGGCAACCTGGTATTGATCAAGGGGGACGAGGCGTTGGGCACCCTGGCCGGCACCCTCACCGGCGCGCTGCCTGCCGCCGGCGTGGCGCTCGAGGTCCTGCTGGGGGGGGAGTTGGTCGCGGTCCTGCGCCCCGACGCCCGGGGGCAGTACCGGCTGCGCCTGCAGCCGGGGGAGTATACCCTCAGGATCAAAAGCGGGCAGGGGTATGCCCCGGCCCGTGCGACCGTGGCGGTGCGGCCGGGCAAGGAGGTCGAGATGCCCCTGGCCCTGGCGCCCATCGCCCTGCCGGGTATCCTCCAAGGGATGATCGCTGCGTATCAGGCAGTGCAGACCTATAGCGATACCACGGTGGTGGAGGACCGCACGGTGGCGCCGGGGGTGGACAACCGCTCGACGGCGGCGATGTTTTTCGCCTTGAGCCGCCCCAACAAGGTGCGGATGGACAGGCCGGCGATGGCAGGGGGGACGACGGTGGTCAGCGACGGCGACTCCATTGTGCAGCACCTCGCGCAATTCAAAGAATACATCAAGAAAAAAGCCCCGGCGGTGATTGCCCCCGGAGACCTGCAGAGTTTTGTCGGCCCTGGCTCTCCTTCGCTGCTGCTCAAATTGCTCCTGAGCCAGGACCCCGGGCAGACGCTGGTGGCGGGTTTGGAAGAGGCGACCGAGGTGGGCCGGGAAGAACTCGATGGGGTGCCGATGGTGGTGGTCGAGTTGCGGCAGATCCTGGGGGAGATGGGCAGTTTCCTCGGGCGGGCCGACCAACTGGCTTCGGTGCGCCTGTGGATCGGCGCCCAGGACCATCTGCTCCATCAGGTGGCGTACGAAGTCGATATGGGTACCCTGATCCCGAATCTGCCGGAAGCCATCCAGAATCCGATGGTGGGCATGAAGCGGGGCTTCGTGGAGCGGCATCGCGCCATCCAGGTGAACCCGGTCCTGCCGGCCGAGACCTTCATCTTCACCCCGCCGGCCGAGGCCCGTCCGGTCGAGCGTTTTGGATTGATGATGGCCCCCCCTCGCAGCAAAGAACTGGTCGGCCAGCCCGCGCCGGCCTTTGCGCTGAAAAACCTCGAGGGCCAGGAGACCCGGCTGGCCGACTTTGCCGGCCAGGTGCTGATCGTCGATTTCTGGGCCACCTGGTGCGGGCCCTGCAAGCTGGAGTGGCCCTCCTTCATTGCGCTCCAGTCCCAGTACGAGGGCAAGGGTTTCAGCGTCATCGGCCTCTCCACCGACGAACAGGCCCAGACCGTGCGCACCTTTGCCGAGAAGAACCAGATCAACTATCCCCTGCTGATGGCCGACGAGAAGGTGCGCGTGGAGTACGGCAATATCACCGCCCTGCCCACCACCTTCCTCATCGACAAACAGGGGGTGGTGCGCTACACCCACCTCGGCACGCCGCCGGACATGCTGGTCTTCCAGAAACAGGTCGAGGAATTGCTGGGCGAATAGGTCCGCCTACTCCCCCTTCTACGCCCCCCGGCCTGTGGGCCAGGGGGCGTTTTTTCTGCCTTTTTGCGCGTTTGTCCGGTCGCGGCTACAATCTAGGCTAGATCTCTTCCCCCTTTCCCTGCGGCGAGCCATGTCCAGCGAACCAGCCCTGCAGCAACACACCCTCGCCATCGGCGGCATGACCTGTGCCGCCTGTTCCAGCCGGGTCGAGCGGCGGCTCTCGCGCCTTGCAGGAGTGAAGCGGGCGATGGTAAACCTCAGCACCGAGGAGGCGGTGGTCGAGTTCGAGCCGGGCCAGGTCAAGGTGCGGGATCTGCGGCGGGCAGTGGAGGAGGCCGGGTACCAGGTGGTCGAGGCAGGCCGCGAGGAGCGCCAGGTCCGCCGTCGGGACGAGATGCAGGCACAGCGCCGCTCGCTGCTGGCCGCTGCTCTGCTGGCCCTGCCCCTCTTCCTCATCGAGATGGGCGGGATGTTGGGGCTGCCTCTGCCGGAGGTATTGATGGTCGAGCACCGTCCGCTGCCGGCGGGGTGGGTGCAACTGGTGCTGGTGCTGCCGGTGATGGCCATCGCCTGGCGGATCTATGCCGAGGGCCTGCGTTCCCTGGTGCGGGGCGGGCCGAATATGTTTTCCCTCATCGCCATCGGCACCCTGGCGGCTCTGGGCTTCAGCCTGTGGGGGTTGTGGGAGTTGGTCAGCGGCCGGTCCCATACCTTTGCCAGTTATTTCCCCGCGGTCTCCACCATCCTGGCCTTCATGCTCCTGGGCCGGTACCTGGAGGCCCGCTCCCAACGCCGGGCCGGGGCGGCGATCCAGGCGCTGATGGACCTGCAGCCCAAGATGGCCACCCTGATCGAGGCGGGGGAGGAGCGGCAGATTCCGGCGGCGCAGATCGAGGCGGGGGACCTCTTGCGGGTGCGCCCCGGCGAACGGGTGCCGGCCGATGGCGAGGTGGTGGAGGGCTTCTCGGCCGTGGACGAGTCCCTGCTCAGCGGCGAATCCCTGCCGGTGGCCAAGGGGCCTGGAGACCGGGTGGTGGGCGGCAGCATCAACAAGGAGGGCAGCCTGCTCTTTTGCGCCCGGCGGGTGGGCCGCGACACGGTGCTGGCCCAGATCCTGCGGCTGGTGGAAGAGGCCCAGCAAGGCAAGGCGCCCATCGCCCGGCTGGCCGACCTGATCGCCGGGTACTTTGTGCCCGCAGTGATGGTGCTGGCCCTGGTGGCCGGTGGGGCCTGGCTCTGGGCCGGGGCCGGGATCGAGTTCGCCCTGGAGATCTTTGTCTCGGTGCTGATTATCGCCTGCCCCTGCAGCCTGGGATTGGCCACCCCGGCGGCGATCATGGTGGGCACGGGCCGGGGCGCCCAGTTGGGGGTGCTCTTCAAGAGTCCCGAGGCGTTGGAAGCGGCGCATCACCTGGACACCATCGTGCTCGACAAGACCGGCACCATCACCGAGGGCCGGCCCGTGTTGACCGATATCGTTCCCCTGGGTGCGTTTGGCGAGGAGGAGGTGCTGGGCGGTGCGGCGGCCGTGGAGCAGGGTTCCGAGCACCCGCTGGCCACGGCGGTGAACGAAGCGGCCAGGGCCCGTCGTGGGCTGGCCCTGGGTCAGGTGGCCGAGTTTACTGCCGTGCCTGGCCGGGGAGCGCGGGCGCGGGTGGAGGGCCGGCTGGTGGTGGTGGGCAATCCGGGGCTGCTGGCGGAGACCGGGGCTGAGGTGGATGCGGCGGCCCTGGCGCGGGCTGCGGTCCTGGCTGAAGAGGGCAAGACCCCGGTATGGGTGGGCATCGATGGCTTCCTGGCCGGGTTGCTGGCCTTTGCCGACGTGCCGCGCCCCACCAGCGCCGCAGCCATCGCCCAGCTCAGGGATAGCGGCCTGGCGGTGGTGATGCTCAGCGGGGATCACCGGCAGACGGCGGCGGCCATTGCCAGGCAGGTGGGCATCGAAGAGGTACACGCCGAGGTGCAGCCGGATGAGAAGGCCGAGGTGGTGCGCCGGTTGCAGGCCTAGGGGCGGCGGGTGGGCATGGTGGGCGACGGCATCAACGACGCCCCGGCCCTGGCCCAGGCCGAGGTGGGCATCGCCATTGCCGCCGGGGCGGATGTGGCGATGGAATCGGCGGACGTGGTGCTGATGCACAATAAGCTGGAAGACGTGGGCTTGGCCATCCGCTTGAGCCGGGCGGTGATGCGCACCATCCGCCAGAATCTGTTCTGGGCCTTCCTCTACAACACCGCCGGCCTGCCCATCGCCGCCGGGCTGCTCCATCTATTCGGCGGCCCCTTGCTCGACCCGATGCTGGCGAGCATGGCCATGGCCTTCAGCTCGGTCTCGGTGGTTGGCAACGCCCTGCGCCTGCGGCGGTTTGTCTAGACTACCCCCTATTTATATTATAGCAGTGCTGTTTTCCCCACAGGAGAAGGTATGGCCAAGACCATCCTGGTGATCGGGGCGTTTGACACCAAGGGAGCCGAGTTCGCCTTTCTGCGGCAGCAGATCCTGGCGCAGGGGCACCAGGTCTTGACCGTGAACACCGGGGTCCTGGGCACGACGGATTTTTTCCCGGTGGACGTTGAGGCAGAGGCGGTGGCGCGGGAGGGCGGCGCCGAACTGGCCGACCTGCGCGCCCGGCAGGATCGCGGCGAGGCGATGAAGGCCATGAGCCAGGGCGCGGCCCTGCTGGTGCGCCGGCTCTACGACCAGGGTCGTTTCGACGGCATCATCGGCATGGGCGGCACCGGCGGCACCAGCGTGGTCAGTGCGGCGATGCGCGGCCTGCCGCTGGGGGTTCCTAAGATTTGCGTGTCCACAGCTGCGGGTGGGGACACCTCGGCGTACGTGGGCACCAAGGACATCGCCATGATCCCCGCCATCGTCGATGTGGCCGGCCTCAACCGCATCTCGCGCCCGATCTTTGCGCGGGCGGCCGGAGCCATCTGCGGCATGGCTGCTGCTCAGGTTCCGGAAGCGATGGACGAGCGGCCCATCGTCGCGGCCTCGATGTTCGGCAACACCACCCCCTGCGTCAACGCCTGCGCCGAGGCGTTGGGCGGGCAGGGCTACGAGGTGCTGATCTTCCACGCCACTGGCACCGGGGGCCGCACCATGGAGTCGCTGGTGGCCGAGGGCCTGGTGGACGCGGTGCTCGATATCACCACCACCGAGTGGGCCGACACCGTGTGCGGCGGCATCTTCGCCGCCGGCCCCGAGCGCCTCAGCGCCCCCGGCCAGCGGGGCGTGCCCCACCTGATCGCGCCCGGCTGTGTGGACATGGTCAATTTCGGGCCATTCAACACCGTGCCCCAGCGGTACCGCGAGAACGAACGGCTTTTCTACGAATGGAACCCCTCGGTGACCCTGATGCGCACCAACCCCGAGGAGAATCGCCGCATGGGTCAGATCTTTGCCGAGAAGGCCAACCAGGCCAAGGGGCCAGTGGCCTTCCTGCTGCCCCTGCAGGGGGTGTCCATCCTCGATGGCGAGGGGCAGCCTTTCTGCGACTGGGAGGCGGATCAGGCCCTCTTTGCGGCGCTCAAGCAGCACCTCAAGCCGGGCATTCCGGTGGTGGAGTTGGACCACAACATCAACGATCCCGAGTTTTCGGCCAAAGCCGTGGCGATGATGCTGGAGTTGATCGACCAGAAAAAACGAGGAAGGTGATGAGCGAGAAGAAAACCTTCGTGCAGAAAGAGGACGTGCAGACCCAGGTTTTCGACTGGGGCCGGCTTTCCTGGCTCTCCGAGCCCACTGTCACGGCCGCCGAGCGTTTCAGCGCCGGGGTGGTGCGGCTGGAGCCGGGCAAGGGCCACACCCGCCACAACCACCCCTACAGCGAGGAGATCCTCTACGTGATCGCCGGCAAAGGGCTGCAGATGGTGGAATTGGCCAGCGGGACCGTCGAACAGGAGATCGGCCCGGGTACCCTGGTCCATATCCCCACTGCCGCGTACCACTCCACGGTGAACACCGGCGCCGAAACCATGGAACTGCTGGCCATCTACGCGCCTTTCGGGCCAGAGGCCGAACTGCGCCAGTTGCCCGGGGTGAAGCTCGAACCCCCGGTGCGGCAAGGCTGAGGAGCGGCCCGATGGGATTCAGCCGGGAGCAGGTGCTGGGGCGGCTGCGCCGCCAGATCGACGCCGGCCTGCCCATCATCGGGGCGGGGGCCGGCACCGGGATCAGCGCCAAGTTCGAGGAAGAGGGCGGGGTGGACCTGATCGTCATCTACAATTCGGGGCGCTACCGCATGGCGGGGCGGGGATCGCTGGCCGGCATGATGCCCTACGGGGACGCCAACGCCATCGTGGTGGAGATGGCCGCCGAGGTGCTCACCATCGTCCGGGACACCCCGGTGCTGGCCGGGGTCTGCGGCACCGACCCTTTCCGGCAGATGGCGCTTTTCCTCCCGCAGCTCGCGGCCCTGGGGTTCTCCGGGGTGCAGAATTTCCCCACCGTGGGTCTGATCGACGGGCTCTTCCGCCAGAACCTCGAGGAGACCGGCATGGGGTACGGGCCCGAGGTGGAGATGATCCGCACCGCCCACCGGCTGGGCCTCTTGACCACCCCCTACGCCTTCAACCCGCGCGAGGCCGAAGAGATGGCCGATGCCGGCGCCGACGTGGTGGTGGCCCACATGGGCCTGACCACCAAGGGCTCCATCGGCGCCACCACCGCCCTGACCCTCGAGGATTCGGTGGCGCAGGTGCAGGCCGTCTGCGACGCGGCGCGGGCGGTGAACCCGGAGGTGATCGTGCTCTGCCATGGCGGGCCCATCGCCCTGCCCGAGGACGCCGAATATGTGCTGCAGCGCACCCGCGGGGTGAACGGTTTCTACGGGGCTTCCAGTATGGAGCGCTTGCCGGTGGAGACCGCCATCGTCGAACACATGAAGAGGTTCAAGGCAGTCCGTTTCTAACCGGATAGGGGTTATGATCGAGATCAAAATCGGCGGTATGAGCTGCGAAAACTGCGCCCGCCACGTGCGCGAGGCCCTGGTAAAACTGGAGGGCGTGCAAAAAGTCGCGATAAATATAGAGGAGGGGCGGGCCCTGGTGGAGGCATCCAGATCCCTGGGCGAGGCCGAGATCCGCGCCGCCATCGAGGAAGAAGGGTACGAGGTCCAGGCCATCAGCGGTGCATAAAGGCATGCTCCCCCTGCGCAAGGTGGAGGTCAAACGCCTTTTTCGCGAGGCCGCCGAGGCGCACCCGCCCCGGGCGGAACTGGCGCTGCTGCTGCAGAGCCTGGAGGACCCGCTTAACGTCGGGGCGTTGTTCCGCATCGCCGACGCCTGTGGCGCCTGCGAGCTGGTCTTTGCCGGTTCCACGCCAGCCCCGCCTCATCCCGAGATCGAACGCACGGCCCGCGGCCACGAGCGCCGGGTGCGGTGGCGCCGCATCCCCCAGGTCGAGGTTGCCCTGGAGACCCTGGCCGGCGAGGGCTACCATCTGGTGGCCCTGGAAACGGCCCAGGGGGCCCGCTGTTATCTGGACTACCCCTACCCTGCCAGGGTGTGCCTGGTGCTGGGCAACGAGAGCCGGGGGGTGTATCCTGCCACCCTGGCCCGCTGCCAGGGGGCGGTCTTCGTACCTATGTACGGAAAGGGCCCTTCGCTCAACGTGCATGTGGCGGCGGCGCTGGTAGCCTACCAGGCGCTGCTGGGCGGCGGGGTGGCAACCCCCTGAGCAACCAACCGAAATGGTGAGCGCAAAATGTTAGTTATTGCCGGTTATGTGATCGTGGTGGTCTCTGTCTTGGGCGGGTACCTGATGGAGCACGGGGTATTGGCGTTGCTCCTCCAGCCTGCGGAGTTGGTGATCATCTTCGGCTCAGCGCTGGGGGCGCTCCTGGTCTCCAACGGGCCCAAGGTGCTGGCGGGCCTGCTCAAGGCCCTGCCCACCGTGCTGCAGAACTCGCCCTACAACAAGGACCGCTACACCGAGGTCCTGATCCTGATGCACGACATCTTCGTCACCACCCGCCGCGAAGGGGTGCTGGCGCTGGAGCAGCACATCGAAAACCCCGAGAAGAGCGAGTTGTTCCGCGCGGTGCCCTCGGTGTCTTCGGACCACCATGCGGTGGAGTTCATCACCGACTACCTGCGCCTGGTGATCGGCGGCAACTTCGACGCCATGCAGCTGGAAAACCTCATGGACATGGACATCGCCTCCCACCACGAGGAGGCGGAGCTGCCTTCCGCGGCGCTGGCGCGTATGGCCGACGGTCTGCCGGCCTTCGGTATCGTGGCGGCGGTGATGGGGGTGGTGATCACCATGTCCTTCATCAATGCGCCGCCGGCCGTGCTGGGCGAAAAGATCGGCGCCGCGCTGGTGGGCACCTTCCTGGGGGTGCTGCTCTCCTACGGCATCTTCGGGCCCCTCGCCGCTTTGCTGGAACTGCGCGCCAAGGAGTCGACCAAGTTCTTCGAGGCCATCAAGGTGTGCCTGATCGCCTCCCTCAACGGCTACGACCCGGCCACGGCCGTGGAGTTCGGCCGCAAGATCCTCTACTCGGCCGACCGCCCCTCCTTCAAGGAGATGGAGAAACACCTCAAGCGGAAGAAGGGCTAGTCCATGTCCGACGCCAAGGGCGGGCAGCGCCCCATTGTCATCAAGAAGATCAAAAAGGGGCACGGCGGCCATCACGGCGGGGCGTGGAAGCTGGCGTACGCCGACTACGTCACGGCGATGATGGCCTTCTTCCTGCTGATGTGGCTGCTGGCCATGGCCTCGCCCCAGACCAAGCAGGGGCTGGCCGAATACTTCCGCGATCCCGCCAAGGTTTCCCTCACCGGGGGGGCCAGTACCGGCGACCGGACCAGCCTGATTCCGGGCGGGGGCGAAAGCATCACCCGCGAGATGGGCCACGGCAAGAAAACCGACACCCGCAACAAACAGAAAGAGGCCGAGCAGCTCCAGCAACTGAAGCTGGAACTGGAGCAGATGATCAAGAAGGACCCGCAGCTCCAGCAGTTCAAGGACCAGTTCAAGGTGGAGATCACCGAGGAAGGGTTGCGGGTCCAGATCGTCGACCAGGAGGGGCGGCCGATGTTCGGGGTGGCCAGCTCGCGTATGGAGTCCTACGCCAGCGAGGCGATCCGCAAGATCGCGCAGACCATCAACCAGATGCCCAACAAGATCAGTATCACCGGCCACACCGACGCTTTGCCCTATTCGGGAGGCTTGTCCGGGTACAGCAACTGGGAACTGTCCGCCGACCGGGCCAACGCCGCTCGCCAGGCCGTGGTGGCCGGCGGCCTGGAGGCGGGTAAGGTGCTGCGGGTGGTGGGGGTGGGGTCCAGTATTCCCTATAACCGCGAGGACCCTTTCGATTCGGCCAACCGGCGCATCTCGATCATCATCATGAACAAGGAGAGCGAGGACGCCGTGGTCCACAACGCCGAATCCGGGTTCAGGGGGGCGGCGGCGCCGGAGGGGAGGTCTGAGAGGAAAAGCCCGGCCCGATCCCAGGAGCGGCACTGACCTGGTGGGTGTGCCGGCAGAAGAGCGGTGAAGGAACAACTGCTGGGCAGGCCCCTGGCGCGGGCCTTCGTGGCCCAGGCGGCAGCCCTGGGCCTGGTGCTGCTGGCCCGGCTGAGCGGCTGGCAGCCGGACCTGCCGGTGCTCCTGGCCCTGCACGGCGGCCTGGCCGTGTTGTGGAGCGCCTGGTTGAAGCTGCCCCGCTGGTGGTGGCCCCTTCAGGCCCTGTGCCTGCCTGGCGCCCTGGTCCTGCTGCGGCTCGAATTGCCCCCGTGGATCTTTCTGCTCCTTTTCCTGCTGCTGTTGCTGATCTACTGGAACGCCGGCGGCGACCGGGTGCCGCTCTACCTGTCGAGCCAGGCGACCTGGGCGGCGGTGGAGCGACTGCTGCCCGCCGGCCCGGTTGCTTTTGTCGATCTGGGCTGCGGCCTGGGAGGGCTGCTGGGGTTCCTGGCAGGGCGGCGGCCGGAATCCCGGTTCTGCGGGATCGAATCGGCGCCCCTGCCCCTGCTGGCCAGTTGGCTGCGGCTGCGGGGCTGGCCCAATTGCCAGGTGCGGCGCGCCGACCTGTGGCAGGTGGAACTGGGTGAGTTTTCGGTCGTCTATTGTTTCCTCTCACCTGAGCCCATGGCCGAGCTGTGGCGCAAGGCCCGCGCCGAGTTGCGGCCGGGCGCGTTGTTCATCAGCAACAGCTTTGCCGTGCCCGGGGTCTCCCCGGATCTGACCGTGGAGGTCGGGGGCCGGCAGCGCTTGCTGGTCTGGCGGATGTAGTCGGGGGAAGGTATGCAGAAAAAAAACAACCTCTGGGCCATCAATACCCTGCTCACCGGCCTGCTGGTGGCCTGGGGGCTGAGTGCATGCGAGAAACCCATCACCGACCAGGGAGACTGGGAACAAGCCCAGGCCCGCCAGACCCCGGTGGCCTATGAGCGCTTCCTTCGCCTGCATCCCGATAGCCGGTGGGCCCCCCAGGCCCGCCAGGAGCGCGACCGGCTCCTGCTGGCTGGACGGGCCCCCGCTTTCCGCGATCTGAAGCGGGTGCGGCTGGTGGTGAACGAGGAATACACCCAGTGGAATTCCCCGGCGCTCCACCGCGACGTGCTGGCGCCGCTGGTGTCGTACGGGGCGGAAAAATTATTAGAGTACGCCGGCCTCGAAGTGGTCGCCGATTCGGCGGCGGCTTGCGACGCAGTCTACACCATCGAGCTGGGCGGACAGTTGAGCGGCACCGATTACGGCGAGCCGGGCCAGCGGCCCGAGTTCTACTGGACCGGGGCGACGGTCAAAGGCGCGGTGACCCTCAGGATGGCGGGAGGGGAGGAAATCAGGGAGGAGTTTTCCGGCGCGGCCGGCAGCCAGGAGCCGCCCAAGAACCTGCGCCTCATCCTGTACCGAACCACCCCCAACCTCATCCTCTCCCAGGCCGGCCTGGCCGGGGTCGAGGAAAAGATCGCCCTGGTGATCGGCAAGGCCTTTGGCGCGCCGCTGCTGCTGGCCTATCTCTACCCCCAGGAAGCCGAGAAGTTCCGCGGCGCCAACGACGCCCTGGCCCGCCTGAAGGACCCGCAGACCGTCGAGCCGCTCATCGAGATGGTGGATGAGGAGGAGACCGGGGTGTACAACGACGCGGTGCTCATCCTGCGGGCGATGACCGGCCAGAAATTCGAGTTCGACCCCGAGGAATGGCGGCAGTGGTGGGCCCAGCAGGGGGGGAAGCTGGGCGGCTAGCTCAGCTCCAGGCTTCGCGGAAGAGATGAATCCAGTTGCCGTGCAGGATGCCCTCCACCTCCGTTTCTGAGTAGCCGCGCTGGCGCAGCAGGCCGGCGATTTTCTGTAGGTCGGCGATGGTGTCCAGGTCGCCGGGGGTCTGTTCCGTGCCGTAGCCCCCGTCCAGGTCCGAGCCGATGGCCGCGCTGCGACAGTGACCGGCCAGCTGGCAGACGTGATCGATGTGGTCGGCCACCGCGGTTAGGGTCAACACGCTCGGAGAAGTCTCGCCCCGCACCCATCCCGGATACAACATCCAGGCATCCAGGGCCGTGCCGATCACCCCGTTGCGGGCGACGATGGCTTTGATCTGCTCGTCGGTGAACTGCCGCTGATTGGGCACCAGGGCGCGGCAGTTGTTATGGCTGGCCAGCACCCTTCCGCCAAACTTTTCCAGCGCTTCCCAGAAGGCCTGGTCCGCCAGATGGGTCAGGTCGAGCACCATGCCGATCTCTTCCATGGCCCGCAGCAGGCTGGGGCCTCGTTCGGTGAGGCCGCCCTCGGTGCCGGTGCCGTGAGAGTAGGAACTCACCCCGTAGTGCGAGAGCCCGACCACGCGCAGGCCGTCGGCCCACCACGAGGCCAGTTGCTCCGGGTCGACGATGGGGTCGGCTCCTTCCATGCTGAGGATATAGCCGAGGGGGGCGGCGGCCCCGCGCGACTGCCAGTCGGCCAGGTGGGCGTCGAGCTGGATGCGGCTGGCCACCTGGCGCAGCACCCCCCGCCGCTCCAGCACCCGGTAGTAGGCCAGGTGGCCCTGGGCGCGGGCGTAGGAGATCTCCTGGCAGGTGGCGTCGCCCGAGGGTTTGCCGGCGCGGCCGGTGCGCGAGATGACGGTGGCCACACACAGGCCCACCTCGCCCTGGCGCATGGCCGGAAAGGTGGTGGTGCCCCGGCCCCGGCCCAGCTGGGTCATGCCTTCTTCGTCCCGGCGGATCTGGTGCACGTCGAGTTCGAGGTTGCGGTTCCAGTCCACGGCGTTCATCGCCAGGTCGAGATGGGCGTCGATCAGCAGCATAGGGGGTCCTTTCTCAGTGTTGGTGGGGGCGCCGGGGAGCGACCCACTCCGGCCTTTCCCAAGGCGCGTCCTTCCCGCCCTGCTCGCTTCGCTCCGCTCTCCCCGCAACCCCTCACGCGGACTTCCCTACCCGGTCACCCCCCTGGGAAAGGCCTCCGGGGTCATCTCCCCGTCGCAGGGTCGCACTCATCACTTTCATCGTAGCCGAGTCTATTCAGCCGATGTGTGCCTGCTCCAATTTCCGGTACTCGTCGATCAGGGTTTTGTACACTGCAGTCGCTGCCGGGTTGGGCTGGATGGTCGAGCCGGGCAGGGGTTTGGCGAAGGGGGCGACGATCTCTTTCCAGGGTCTGGGCGCGCCACTGGCTTTGAGGTGGCCGTGGTGCGCGCGCAGGGCGGCGCCGAGGGCGGCGGCGTTGGCGGTTTCGAAGCGATACACCGGGCAGCCGTGTACGTCGGCAAAGATCTTCAAGATTTCCTCGTTGGTCGAGGCCCCGCCGGTGACACAGAGGGAGCGGATGGCCACGCCCATCCACTCGGAATGGATCCTCGAGGAGAGGGCCTGGGCTTCGATCACGGCGCGCACCTCGGCCTGCGGATTATTGGCATCCAGGCGGTGGCGCACCACCCCGGCCTCGGCGACCCTGGGCACGATCTCGGGGGCGAAGTAGGGCAGCATCAGGGCGCCCTGGTTGCCCGGCGGGGTCTGGCGCAGGGCGGCGGTGAACCCCGGCCAATCCAGGTGGTGCCGGTCGCGCACCGCCTCGCGGGCCAGGCTGCCGTTGAGGAAGCAGATCAGGGCCATGTAGTGGGTCCCGTCGGGCGAGGCGAAGACCGCGCCTTCCCCTAGCGCCGAGACGCGGGGCTGGTCCATACACGCAAAGAGGGTGTCGGAGGTGCCCAGGCTGAGGGCCACCTGGCCCGGCTCCACCAGGCCCAGGCCGATCAGGCTGCAGGGGTTGTCGCCGGAGAAGGGGAAGACCTGGCAGCCGGGGGCAAAGCCGTAACGGGAGACGAAGTACGGGCTCAGGGGGCCGGCGGGCCGGTCGGCGGGGGTGATGGGCAGCAGCTTGTGGTCGAGGTCCGGGGCGCAGGCCGCCAGCGCCCTGGGGCTCCACTGCCGGCTGCGGATATCCATGAGATTGGTGCCGCTGCCGTCGCCCGGGTCCACGGCCACCAGTTTGCCGGCCAGCAGGCTGGCCATATAGGAACTGACCAGGCCGATGTACGCGGTGCGGCCATAGGCCGCGGGGTCCTCCTGGGCGAACTTGCGGATCTGCGGGCCGCTGAAGCGCTCGAAGGCGGTGTTGCCGGTCAGTTCGAGCAGGGCGCCCCGGCCACCCACGCCGGCCTCCAGTTCCTGGCACTGGGCGGTGGTGGAGGTGTCCATCCAGATGGGCGAGGTGGCGCGGGAGAAGATGCCGGCCAGCTGGTCGCGCAAGGGCGCGGTACCGCGCAACTGACCCAGGGCCCCGGCGGCGGTTTCGTTGAGGTACACGGTGCCGTGCTGCTGGCCGCTGCCGGCGATGGCCTCGATCTGGCCCAGGTCGTGTCCCTGGTCGCGCAGGGTCTGGAGGAGCAGGTCGAGGGCTTCGGCCCACATCAGCGGGGCGCTGTGCACCTGGCCGCCACCCAGGTGGAGTACGCCCTTGTCGATGCCGTAGGCGGCTTTGAAGTGGGCGTCGAAAGGGATGGAGACTTCGGCTTCGAGTTGCCCGGTCCGGGTGTCGATGATCAGCCCGGTAAGGGATTGGGTGCTGGAGTCCAGGCCCAGATACTTGCCCATATGCGGCCCCTTCTTTAGTTTGTCACTCTTTCCGCTAGACTAAAGAAAAGCCAGCCACCGCGCAAAGACCCAGAGGAAACCATGGAGTCGCTAGCCCAGGTCGATCCCGAGATCGCCCAGTTGATCCGCGCCGAGAGCCGGCGTCAGCACGACAAGATCCGCCTCATCGCCTCCGAAAACTACGTCAGCCACGCGGTGCTCGAAGCCACCGGTTCGGTGCTGACCAACAAATACTCGGAAGGGTACGCGGGCAAGCGCTACTACGAGGGCCAGCAGTACGTGGACAAGGTGGAGGAGCTGTGTATCGCGCGGGCCAAAGCCCTGTTCGGGGCCGAACACGTCAACGTGCAGCCCTATTCCGGCTCGCCGGCCAACCAGGCGGTGTACGTGGCCCTGGCCAAGCCGGGCGACACGGTCATGGGGCTCTCCCTGGCGCACGGCGGCCACCTCACCCACGGGGACGCGGTGAGTATCTCGGGCATGTATTACAAGGCGGTGCAGTACGGGGTGAAGCAGGACACCGGGGAGATCGACTACGACGAGGTGGAGCGCCTGGCCTTAGAGCACCGGCCGCGCCTGATCATCTGCGGGCACTCGGCGTACCCGCGTATCCTCGACTTCGAGCGTTTCGCCGCCATCGCCCGCAAGGCGGGGGCGCTGCTCCTGGCCGACATCGCCCATATCGCCGGGCTGGTGGTGGCCGGGGTGCATCCCAGCCCCTTCCCGCACGCCGACGTGGTGACCACCACCACCCACAAGTCGCTGCGCGGCCCTCGCGGGGGCATGATCATGTGCCGGGCCCAGTACGCCGAGGCCATCGACAAGGCGGTGTTCCCCGGCCTGCAGGGCGGGCCGCACAACCACACCACCGCCGGCATCGCCGTGGCTTTCAAAGAGGCGGCCACCGAGGAGTTCCGCCGCTACGCGGCGCGTATCGTCGAGAACGCCGTGGTGCTGGCCGCCGCGCTGCAGCGCCAGGGTTTTCGGGTCATTACCGGCGGCACCCAGAACCACCTGGTGGTGGTGGACGCCACCTCGATGGGGGTCACGGGCCGGCAACTGGCCAAGGCCATGGATGCGGCGGGTATGGTCTGCAACTTCAACCGCATCCCCTTCGACACACAACCGGCCATGCATCCCAGCGGGGTGCGCCTGGGCACGCCGGCCACTACCAGCCGCGGTTTCGGGCCGGAGCAGATGGAACAGATCGCCACCTGGATGGCGCAGGTGGCCCGGTTGCGCGCCGACGAGGGGCAGGACCTGGAGGCCCGCAAGCAGACCTATCGGCAGATCGCCGCGCAGGTGAAGGCGGTGTGCGACCGCTTCCCGGCGCCGGGCTTGCTCTATGGTCCGGAGGGTCGGCCCGCCTAGGGCTTGTGGAAGAACACCGCCATGCCGATGCGCACGAAGAACCAGGCCATGCCGGTGCAGAGCAGGATGGGGACCAGCTGTCTTGCGGCAGTTTTCATCGCGCCTACCATTGTTGAACGGGGAGCGCGCGGCCGCGGGTCCGCCAACCCGGGGGCCGCACTGTTTTGACTATCGGCCCTTCCCCCGGGTTCCATTGTAACCGGCATCACACCGGGGCAAAAAAGCAGCGCCCGCCTGCAAACTAGGCGGCAGGACTTCGGGGATCACCAAAGGCCCGGAGTACGCCAATCCCCGGTGCCATGCCTCCCTCCCCAGATTATCCTCCTGTTCCTACACCCGCCACCTCGTTGATTGCCGAGGTGGCGGCGTGCGGGATTCGAGGTGGGAGACCCATGAAAATCACCATCATCGCTTTTGGCACGCGCGGGGACGTCCAACCCCTGATCTCCCTGGGGAAGGCCCTCCAGGGCCGCGGCCATCGGGTGCGGTTGATCGCCAGCCGCAATTTTGCCAGTTGGATCGAGGGGCATCAACTGGAAGCGGCTCCGGCCGCCGTCGATATCCAGGCGATGATGATGGGGGAGGGTGGGCTCGATTGGGTTGAGCATGGCAACGATCCGATCAAACAGATGCGCATCATCAAAGACCTGATCAACCGGCACGGCCTGGCGATGATGCGCGACGCGTGGCCTGCCTGCCAGGACGCCCAGGTGATCTTCAGCAGTTTCACCTCGGATGTTTTTGCGGCCTCCATCGCCGAGCGGCTCCAGGCCAAACAGGTGAGTACCCCCCTGCAGCCGGCGCTCGTGGCCACCCGCAGCGGCCTGGCCACCCAGCAGGCGCCTTTGCCGAATCGCCATAGCTTGGTCAACTACCTGTTCGGCAAGTGGTTGGTCGAGCCGCTGGGGTGGCGCTTGATGGGCGAGATCAACAACCAGTTCCGCCGGGAGACCCTCGGCCTGCCCCCGCAGGCGATCCGCGATCACCGGCAGCGCATGCGATCGGCCCTGGTCATCCAGGGATTCAGCCGGCACGTGGTGCCGCACCCGCTGGATTGGCCGGCCAACATCCACACCACGGGCTACTGGTTTCTCGACGAGGGCCATGCGTGGCAGCCACCTCGGGCGT
>JADZBP010000138.1 GCA_020852055.1 Candidatus Latescibacterota bacterium | reverse complement strand
TGCGCAGCGCCGGCCTGATGGATCTGGGCATCGCCTTCTTCGCCGCGGTGGTGGTCTTCCAGATCGTCACCCTGCCGGTGGAGTTCAACGCCAGTTCGCGGGCCATGGCCCAGCTGGTGAGCGGCCGTTACCTGGCTGTCGAGGAAGGCTCTCTGGCCCGCAAAGTACTCAACGCCGCGGCCCTCACCTACGTGGCCGCCGCTGCCACCTCGGTCATGCAACTCCTGCAGTTCATCCTGCAGCGCAATAACGCCGACGAGTAACGCGCCCACCCGGCACTCCTCTGGGGCGCCTCCCCTCACGGGGAGGCGCCCTTTCGTTTTTCCTTGACCGCCCCTTGCCCCTGGCCTATGCTCTGAGGCACCTTTTCGCAGGGGGACCTATGGGGCGCAATGTCAGGGTGTTGCTGGTGGTTTCCATCCTCTTCGGGGTGGCCAGCGGGATCTACGATTTTATCCTCCCCTATTATCTCGAAGGCCAGGGGCTGTCCTTCCGGAGCATGGGCTACCTCTTCGCCTGCTCAACCCTGGCGATGTTCGCCGTGCGTATCGGCCTGGGCAACCTGGCCGACCAGTGGGGCAGCAAGCGGCTCTACATGCTGGCCGTCTCCAGCTGCGCCCTGGCCTGCCTGGCCACCCCCTTCACCGCCAGCCTGCTGCTGCTCATCCTCCTGAAAACCCTGCGCGAGGTGGGGGTGCTAGCCCGCGACACCGCCCATCCCCTGCTGCTCTACGCCGAGGGCCGGAGCCGCTTCGTCGACTTCATCGGCAAGACCCGCGGCGTCGAGTTCTTCTTTCTGGCGGTGGGCACCTGGATCGCCGGCATGGGCATCGCCACCGTCGGTGACCGCTACAGCCTGTGGCTGGGAGCCGGAGCCCTGGCACTGGCGGTGCTGCTGATGGGCTTCGGGGTGCGCTCCCACGAGCCGGCGCGCGCCCACAAGAGCGTGAGCCTGCGCTCCCTGCTCAACTTCGACCTGCCGCGCAATCTCCGGGTGATCATGGTGGCCAATTTCATCTTCTCGGTGGGATTGAGCACCAGCCACTCCTTCATCATGCCCCTCTTCTTCAGCCAGAAATTCGGCGAATCCGCCGCCACGGTCTCGACGGTGATGACCATCCACCGGCTCACCTCGGTCCTGCCCCTGCTGCTGATCGGCTACCTGCACCTGAAACACTACAAGGCGGTGTTCATCGCCACGGTTTTCCTCGAGGGCATCGCCATCAGCGCCGGCGCCCTCATCCCCGACTTTTTCTGGGCCGCCGCCATCTGGCTGCTGCACGATCTGGTGGGCGCCGGGGTCTGGATTCCCATCCAGAGTGCCATCATCCAGGATGCCTGCCGCGAGGAGTCCCGCGGCCTCGACCTGAGCAAGACCCTGGCCTTCTCGGCCCTGGGCGGAGCCATCGGCCCGGTCCTGGCCGGGTACCTGGCCGACATCTCCATCAGCGCGCCCTTCATGGTCAGCGGCCTGCTGGTCGCCCTCTCGGCCGGGGTGCTGACCGCGCTGCGGCTGCGGCCGGGCCTGGGCCAGGAGGAATCCGCCGCGCCCCTGGCGCCGGTCGCGGTACCTGCCCGCTGAGCCTCCTCGATCCGCGCCCAGACTCCACGACCCTCCGCCCTTGTCTTATATTATAGGGCCCCCCAACCAGGAGTCTGCCATGTTCGTGCTCCTCCTAGCGCTGATCCTTGCCGGCGCCCTCGGCCCGGCTGCCGCGGACATCCACTATACCGAAGAGATCGCCAACTCCGGCCTGGGCCCCAAGAAGGTGGGGGCCCGCAAGACCACCAACGACATCTATATCCGGGGCGGCAAACAAAAGGTCAGCAGCCAGATCGAGACCACCAAGGAATTGGCCCAGGCCCTCGCCAAGGAAGGCAAATCCCTCAACAGCAGCACCATCCTGCGCCTGGATGCGGCCAAGGTCTTCACCGTGGATCATCTGCGCCAGACCTATGTCCAGGAAGCCCTGCCCGCTGCCGCCAAACCCGCTGCCACCAAACCTGCTGCCGCCAAACCCGCCAGCGCCAATGGCCCGGAGATCCAGTTCCAGGTCAAGGCCCTGCCCGACACCAGCCGCATCGAAGGCATCCTCTGCCGGCGGGTGGCTGCCGAGATGCGCGCCCGCTACTACCAGCCCGGCACCAAGACCCTGCGCAAGGAAAACCGCTACCTGTACCAGGCCTGGATCGCCAAGGACTTCCCCGCCTATCAGGAAATCCAGCGCTTCCAGCAACTGCAGGCCGAGAAGACCTCCTTGCCCCCCCTGATCAGCGGGGACCTGGATCAGCTCAAGGGTATGGTCGAGGATTCGGACCTGTTGGCGGAAAAAACTACGGTCGAGGAACTCAAGGGCCTGGTCATGCAATCGGTGCTCAAGGTCTCCGTCAACACCGGCAAGGGCGAGGAACAGATCTTTCAGCTGGACCGCAAGCTCCGGAATCTCTCCTACTCGGCGCTGGCCGATTCGGTCTTCGAGGTTCCCAAGGACCTGAACCAGATCAAGAAGTAGATCATGACTGCCCGCCGCGCCGCCTGGCTCAGCCTGGCTCTGGCCCTGGGCCTGGCGGTCCTGCTGGTGCTGGCCACTCCTGTGGGACCCTGGTTCTTGGGCCGAGGACTGGTGTGGCTGGCCCCGCACTGGGGTTGGCGGCTGCAACTCGGCCAGACCTCGGGGGCCCTGGCGGGTGAGTTCTCTTTCGTTGATCTGCGCGCCTCCAGCTCTGGCGACAGCCTGCTCTTCACCCTGGAGCGCGGCTCCTTCTCTCCCTGGCAGTACGCCCTGACCCTGAAAAACCCGGTGCTGCGGTTGCGGCTGGGGCCCGCCGACAGCACCGCTGCCGACACCACCAGTCTGCGGCTGTCTCCCTCCTCCTATCCTCGCCTCGAAATCACCGGCGGCACCTTCCAACTCGATCAGCCGGCCGACAGCCTCGCGATTCTCGTCGAGCAGTTGGAGGCCCACTATCGGGCCACCGGCGACACCACAGGCGCCCTGGCGCTGAACCTCCCCCGCTGGCAGGTGGCGGTGGGTGGGCGGCAACAGGTGGCCGGCGCCCTGCAAGCCGAACTGAATATCGAACCAGCCCGGCTCGAACTGGTGGATCTGCAGACCCAGGTGCAGAGTGGCCCTGTGCAGGCCAACGCCCGGGGCCAGGGTTCCCTGGGGCTGGGCCGCACCCTGCCCGCCGTACTCCAGCTACAGACCCGGCTCGAGACCGATTCCCTCCGCGCCCAGCTCGGCCTGGATCTCCAAGGGGCGCTCAGCCCCATGGACACCCGCCTGACCCTGCTCGGCCAGCTCGAATCCTCACCCTGGGGTCCGCTCTCGCTGCGGGCCCAGGCCCGGCTCGATTCGGCGCGCGCCACCGTGGACTCGCTGCACCTCGAAGCCGCCGGCGGCCTGGCCGAGGGCCAGCTGAGCTACGCGCTGGCCGGCGACAGCCTCGCCCTGCAGTTGCGCCTGGACCATCTCGACCTGTCCCGCCTCAGCAGTTTCAAGGGCCAGGTGGAGGCCCAGCTCGAGGCCAAGGGCAACCCGCAGGCAGCGCGTTATGCGGTGCAACTCGAACTCGCGGCCCGTCAGTTGAATGCCCTGTCCGGCCCGCCGCTGGACGCCCGGCTGCGGGCCAGTCTCCGGCCCGACCAGACCCTCGACGCCACCCTCGATTCCCGCCTGGGCCAGGTGCAGGTCGCCGGCACCCTCGCTTTCAGCGGCCAGTACGATCTGGCTCTCACCGGCGCCCTCGATCCCAGCACCCTGCTCGGTTATACCGCCGCCCCGGTCCAACTGCAGGGCCGCGCCCGCCCCGACTCGCTGGCCCTGCAACTGGACAGCCCCAGCCTCCCGCTCCGGGATCTGCGCCTGGGGCCGGCGCATGCCGAACTCGCGCTGGCAGGCGGCAGGCAGCTGCAGGCCCTGCTCTCCCTGGCCAGCACCCAGTTGCAGGCCCGGCTGCGCGCCGACCTGCAGGAGAGCCGCATCGACACCTTCACCGCCGAACTGGCCGCGCTGCCTTTGGCCCAACTGGACTCCTCCCTGGCTGGCACCCTGCAGGGCCAGTTGCGCGCCAGCGGTGGCCTGAATCTGGCGGCCCTGCGGGTGGACGGCCAACTTCGGCTCCAGGGCGCGGGGTACCAGGGCTGGCAGGCCGGCGACCTGGACCTTGGCCTGGAGTACACCGCCCAGCAGACCCGGGCCCTGCTCTCAGGCCGGGGCCTGCTGGCCACCTGTACCCTGAAAGGCGGCGACCTGCTCGACGGCCAGCTTGAGCTGAGCCGGGCCAGCTTCCGCCGGGGCCTCACCGACAGCCTGGTGCTCTCGGGTCAGGTACAGGTGGCGGGGCCGATCTCCCGGCCCGAACAGCTCGTTGCCAGCGGCCTGCTCTCCCGCCTGGCCCTGCGCCAGGCGGATTGGGGTATACGCAACGCCGATACCCTGAGATTCGCCTACGCCGACACCCGCCTGCGCTGCGAACCCTTCACCCTCGAGACCCCGGCCGGCCGGCTGCAGTTGGCCGGCAGCGCCGCCCAGGACCGCCTCGACCTCCAGGGGCACATCGAGGCGCTGGAGGTCGCCAACTGGGCAGCGGCAGCAACCGGGACCGGAAAACTGGATTTCACCCTGAGCGGCACCGCGACCAAACCCCAGGTGCAGGCCCAGGTCCAGCTGGACCAGCTCCAGCTCAACGGCCATCTGCTGGG
>JADZBP010000137.1 GCA_020852055.1 Candidatus Latescibacterota bacterium | reverse complement strand
CGCCCTGGCAGGCATCGCCGTCCGCCCGCCGCCCCTGGAGGCGGCGGCGTCCCCGGAGGAGGAATACCCCGGCCCCCTCGATCCGGCGGTGGTGGCCAACCTGCAGGCCTGGGAGCGGGAAGGATACCTCTCACTGGCCGAATTCTCCCAGGTCTTTGCCGAGGATGCGGGTCGCCGCCTGGCCGCCCTGCAGCAGGCGGTCGGCGACGGCGATGGCGCCCGCGTGAAGCAGGAGGCCCACGCCCTGAAGGGGGCCAGCCGCGAGCTGGGGGCGGGTTGGCTGGCCTCGCTCTGCGGCCGGGTCGAGGAATTGGGGTCCGCTGGCTCCCTGGACCAGGTGGAGGTATGGCTCGACGCGGTGAGGTCCGAGGTAACCAGGGTCAACGCGGCGCTGGCACAGCTCCAGGCGGTGGCGCCATGAAGAAGGTATTGCCGCCGCTGGTGGCTGCCGGCGCGCTGGCCTTCCTGCTGGTGTTCTGGCTGGTGTGGTCGAACGCCCACCTGATCGGCCAGGGAGGGTGGGTGGCGGCCGTGCCCGGGCTCCTGCTCGCCGTGGGTACCGTGTTTGCCCTCTTTGCCGCCGGCGCCGCCGGCCTGGGGCAGTTGGGGGAAGAGGAGCAGATCACCCGACAACTGCAGCAGGCCAGGGCCGATGCCGAAGGGGCCAAGGAAGCCCTGAGGGCTGTCGCCGCTGCCAAGGAGCGAGCGGCCCTGGTCGAACGGGTGCACCGGGCGGTGCTGGAGATGGAGGAGGTCGGCGACTTCACCAACGTGGTCCAGGTCATGGCGCAGAGCCTGGAGGCCATGGGGGTCCGTTTCGACGGGGTGGGGGTGAATATCCTCAACGAGGAGGCGGGTTTCTCGACCTCTACCAGCGTGCTCCGGGGCCGGGTCGAACCGGTGCAGAGCACCGATCCGCTCGATTCGCCGGTGGCCCAGCAACTGCTGCAGCACTGGCGCCGGGGAGAAGTCTGGGAGCGGGGCCCCGAGCCGGACGAGCTGGTGATCGAAGAGGTGGAGGGGTACCGCCCGGCAGTGGTGATCGATCTGCCCTTCGCCGAGGGCACCCTGGCCATTGGCCTGCAGGGAGAACCCGGGGGCAACGCCGAGGTGATCCAGTTGTTGTGGGGCCTGGCGCCGCTGATCAGCCTGGGATACCGGCGCACCCGGGACCTGACCGAAAGGCGTTGGGCCGAACAGGCCACGGTGGAGGCCAAGGAACTGGCCGAATCGGCCAATCGGGCCAAAAGCGAGTTTCTCGCCAACATGAGCCACGAGATCCGCACCCCGATGAACGCGGTGCTGGGCATGGTGGAACTGCTGGGGGACACCGCGCTCGACGCCACCCAGCGGGATTACCTGGGCATGATGCGGGCTTCGGCGGAAGGCCTGCTCGACATCATCAACGACATCCTCGATTTCTCGAAGATCGAAGCCGGGCACCTGAGCCTGGAACGCGCGGAATTCCGCCTCCGCCCCGTCGTGGACCAGGTGGTGCGGAGCCTGGCGGTGCGGGCCCACCAGAAGGGCGTGGAGCTGCTGCACAGCGTCGAGCCGCAGGTGCCCGAGGTGTTGATCGGGGATATGGTCCGCCTGCGCCAGGTGCTGGTCAACCTGGTGGGCAACGCCATCAAGTTCACCGCCAAGGGTGAGGTCGAGGTGGCGGTGGCGGTGGATCAGCGAATGGGCGGCGAGGTGCGCCTGCACGTGCAGGTGCGCGACACCGGCATCGGTATCCCCGCCGACCAGCAGCACCGGATCTTCGCCGCTTTCCTGCAGGCCGACGGCTCCACCACGCGCCACTACGGTGGCACCGGCCTGGGGTTGAGCATCTGCGCCCGGATCGTGGGCCGGATGGGAGGCCGGATCTGGGTGGTCAGCGAGCCGGGGCAGGGCAGCACCTTCCACTTCACGGCGGATTTCGGCATCGCCGAGGTGCAGGACGCCCTGCCGGTCGCCCCGGCCGAGTTGCACGGCCTGCGGGTGCTGGTGGTCGACGACAACATCACCTCCCGCCGCCTCCTGCAGCAGACCCTCGAGGGCTGGGGGCTGCGTCCGGTCCTGGTCGCCGACGGTGCCGGGGCTTTGGAGTCGCTGCGGGCCGCCGCGCAGGCCGACGATCCCTTCGCGCTGGTGCTGCTGGATTCCACCCTGCCCGATATGGACGGGGCGCAGGCGCTGCGCCTGCTGCGCGAGGAGCCTGGGTGGGCGGCGCTGCGGGTGGTGGTGGTCTCGGCTGCCGAGGGGGCGGGCCTGGCCGAGGCCTGCCGCGAACTAGGGGCGGCGGCGTATCTGCGCAAACCGCTCACCCAGGCCGGTCTGCTGGACTGTCTGGGTCAGGTGTTGGGCACCCAGCCGGCGGCGGCAGCAGCAAGCGCGCCGGAGGCGCCGGGGCGTTCGCTGCGCCTCCTGTTGGTGGAGGACAATGCCTTCAACCAGCGGGTAATCGCCGGGTACCTCCAGCATACGGGCCACCAACTGGACCTGGCCGACAATGGCCAGGCGGGCCTGGATCGCCTCGAAGGCCAGCAGTACGATCTGGTGTTCATGGACGTGCAGATGCCGGTTATGGACGGCCTCACTGCCACTGCCGAAGTACGCCGCCGCGAAGCAGCGACCGGGCGGCACACCCCCATCGTGGCCCTCACCGCCCATGCCATGCCGGGAGATCGCGAGCGCTTTGTGAAAACGGGTATGGACGCTTATCTGGCCAAACCGGTCGATCGCGGCGAACTGCTGGCCGTGGTCAAGGCGGTGGCCTGCCAGAGTATGCCCGACGCGGGTGCCGAGGCCCTTGGCGAGGGCCCGCCCGCCGGGCACGGCCCCCTGGACCTGGAAGTGATCTCCCGCCTGAAAAACCTGGAGGCCGGGGGGCATTTCGCCTTCGCCGAGTTCGTCCAGCTCTTTATCGACGACAGTCTCCAGCGTATGGCTAGGGTGCGGGCCGGGCTCGGGGCGGGGGACGTGGCAGAGATCCACCGCGAAGCCCACACCCTGAAGGGAAACAGCAGGCAGCTCGGCGCCATCGGTCTGGCGACCCTTTTCGAGCGCCTCGAGCAGTTGGGGGGAAAGGGCGAGTTGGAGGAGGCCCGGGCGGTGCTCGGGAGTATAGAGGCGGAACTGGAACGGGTGCACCGGGAGTTGGAGGTGCTCCTGGCCGCCGGCTGAGGCGCGTCTCAGGAGCCCAGGTGTTTTTGCAGGCGTTGCCGGATGTCCTCGGGGGCGCTGTGTTTGAGCAGGTAGTCGCTGGCGCCCGTGCTCAGGGCCTGGTGGACGGTACTGAGATCGGCTTTGCTGGTCAACATGATCACCGGGATCCTGGCCGTTGCCGGGTGTTCGCGCAGAACCTTGAGGAACTCCAGGCCGCTCATGCCTGGCATCACCACGTCGAGGACGATCAGCACGAGCTGTTGGGCCCGCGCCATCTCGAAGGCGTGGGGACCGTCGGCCGCTTCGAGTACCTCGCAGCCCAACTGCTGGAGGATCGCGCCGATGGTTTTGCGGGACAGGGAGGAGTCGTCGACGATCAGGACGCGTTTGACGGGAAGCGGATCGAGCGGGGCGCCGCAGTAGCTGCAGAAACGGATCTTGGCCTCGGCGCCAGCCGCGGCGCCGCATTTCTTGCAGTTGCGGCCGGTGGCGGGGGTGGCGGTATCGCCAAACAGCGCCGTGAGGTCGGCATCGATCTTTTCGTTTTTCTGGTCAGCCACGTATATCCCTCTATTGACTCCCTGGAATATTCGCAGAATCTCGCTGCCGGTCAACCGCCCTTGGCTGGACCGGCAGCCCTCATTTGGCCGACATCCAATCCGGCCCGATGCCCGCCTCGGCGCGCAGGGGCACCTTCAGGGCCATGGCCGCCTCCATCTCGCGGCAGATCAGTTCGGCCAGGGCGGGGGCCTGGTCGGCTGGGGCTTCGAATACGAGTTCGTCGTGGATCTGCAAGAGCAGTTTCAGGGGTAGTTCCTCCCGGTCGATGCGGTCCTGCACCCGCACCATGGCCGCCTTGATCAGGTCGGCAGCACTGCCCTGCACCACCGAGTTGATGGCCAGGCGCTCGCCCAGGCTGCGCAGGTTCCGGTCGGACTCGCGCAGCTCGGGGATGGCCCGGCGCCGGCCCATCAGGGTGGCGACATAGCCCTGGTCGAGGGCCTGCTGCACACACTGTTGCAAAAAGCGATCGATCCCCGGGAAACGGCGCTTGTAGTCGGCGATCAGGGCCGTCGCGGCCCCCACGTTCATGCCCTCCACCCGCTGGGCCAGGCCAAAGGCGGTCACCCCGTAGATGATGCCGAAATTGATGGTCTTGGCCTGGTCGCGCAGCGGGCGGGTGACCTGGTCGAGGGGCACACCGAAGACCTGGGCAGCCACGGCAGCGTGGATATCCTGGTCCTGCAGGAAGGCCTCGATCAGGGCCGGGTCGTCGCTGAGATGGGCCAGCAGGCGGATCTCGATCTGGGAGTAGTCGGCGCAGATGAGCAGCTGGCCGGGCGGGGCGACGAAGGCCCGGCGGATCTGCCGGCCCACTTCGGTGCGCACCGGGATGTTCTGGAGATTGGGGTTCTGCGAGGCCAGGCGGCCGGTGGCGGTGACCAGCTGGTGGAAGGTGGTGTGGATGCGCTGGTCGCGGGGGGAGATGGCCGCCTCGAGGTTGCCCAGGTAGGTGCTGATCAGTTTGGTCAGTTGCCGGTATTCAATGACCAGGCGCGGCACCCCGGTGCGCGGCTGACTGCGGTCCTCGCGGCTGGCCAGCTTCTCCAGCACGGTGATATCGGTGGAGTAGCCGGTCTTGGTGCGTTTGCCCGGCGGGAAGCCCAATTTGTTGAAGAGCACCTCCGCCAGTTGCTGGGTCGATTCGAGTTGGAACTCCTCCCCGGCCAGTTCCCAGACCTGGCGCCGCAACTCCTCCACCCGTCCGCCCAGGATCTGTCCCTGGCGCCGCAACTCCACCGGGTCGCAGAGGATGCCCTGCGCTTCCATGCGGGCCAACACCACCGAGAGGGGGGCCTCGACCTGGCGCATCAATTCGCCCATGCCCAGTTCGTCCAGTTTGGGCAGGAAACGGCGGCACAGGCGCAGGGAGAGGTCCGCGTCCTCGGCGGCGTACACGGCGATCTTGTCCAGCGGCACCTGGTCCATGGTGCCGTCCTCGCCGATGAGATCGCCGATGGGGACCATGCGGTGGTTGAAGTGGGCCAGGGCCAGCTCGTCCAGTTTATGGCCGGCCCGCGAGGGCTCGATGAGCAGGCTGGCCAGCAGCGAGTCGCAGACCACCCCGGCCAGGCGAACCCCCGCGTTGAGCAGGACCCCGGCGTCGAATTTGAGGTTGTGGCCGCATTTGGGCAGCGCGGGGTCGGCCAGCAGCGGGCCGAGTACTGCTAACACCTCCTCGGGAGGGAGGTGGCCGGCCGGATCGGGAGAGCGCACCGGTACGTACACCCCTTTGCCCTCCTCCCACGCAAAACTCAGGCCGCACAACAGGGCCTCGCGCTCCAGGCCGGTGGTCTCGGTGTCGATGCTGATCAGGGGCTGGGTGCGCAAGGTGGCGGCCAGCCCCTGCAGTTGTTCCAGGGTCGTGATGGCGGTGTACTCCCCCTCGGAGGCGGTGTGGGCGTCGCCGGTCGGGGGCGGGGTGGAGAAGAGGTCTCCCTGTTGGGCCGGGGCACTGGCCGAAGGCGGGGCCAGGCGCTGCACCTCGTCGCGGAAGCGGTTGAACCCCAGTTGCTGGAAGAGCGGCAGCAGGCGGGCCGGGTCCGGGGGCCGGATGCGGGCGTCCTCGAGCTTGAAGGGGAAGTCGGCGTCGCGTTTGAGGGTGACCAGGGTGCGGGAGAGGGGGATGGTGGGCAGGGCCTTCTCGATGTTCTCGCGCCGTTTGCCCTTGAGCTGGTCCAGGTTGGCCAGCAGCCCGTCTAGAGAACCGAACTGCTGGATGAGCTGGGCGGCGGTCTTGGGGCCGATGCCCTCCACGCCGGGCACGTTGTCGGAGGTGTCGCCCATCAGGGTCAGGAGGTCGATGACCTGGGCCGGGGTGATGCCCTTGTTGGCCATCAGGGCCGCCACGTCGGTGGTGGTGTCGGTGTGGATGTCGAAGAGGCTGACCCGGTCACAGAGCAGTTGTTCGAGGTCCTTGTCCTTGGAGACGATGCGGATCTGCAGATGGGCCAGGGCCGGATCGTCGAGCACCCGCTGGGTGATGGTGGCGATGATGTCGTCGGCCTCCAGGCCGGGCAGGCCGATGAGGGGCAGCCCGAAACCCTCCACCACCTGGAAGACGCGGGGCACCTGGCAGAGCAGGTCTTCCGGGGTATCGCGGCGGGTGGCCTTGTACTGATCGTAGAGTTCGTCGCGGAAGGTCTTGCCCGGGCTGTCGATGGCCACCACCGCATAGTGGGGTTGGAACTGGGAGAAGAGCTTGAGCAGCATGCCGGTGAAGCCGAAGACCGCCTGGGTGGGTTCGCCGGTGGCCGGGCTGTGCATGGGGGTGCGGATGGCGTAATAGGCCCGGAAGATCTGGGCGAAGGCATCGATCAGGTACAGGGTCTCGGGCATTGCCGGCGGCTCCTGGGCAGGGGGGGATCGGTTGACCTAAAATAGGCAACAAGCAGCACCCGCACACCCTGCTGGCAGGGTAGAGGGGCAATCCTTATACTTCTGCCGGATTTCACCGAGGAGGCATATATGGCTGGTCAGTTGCCGCGCACGGTATTGGGACGCACGGGCCTCGAGGTCACCCGGCTGGGTATAGGCGGGGCCTACTGCGAAACCCCGGAAGGGTACCAGGCGGCGTTGGACTGCGGCGTGACCTACGTGGACACGGCCCGGGCGTACCGCGATGGGCAGGACGAAGAGGTGATCGGCCGGGCGCTCCGGGGCCGGCGGCACCAGCTGGTGCTGGCCAGCAAGACCATGCAACGCGATGCCGCCGGGGCCCGCCAGGACCTCGAGACCTCGCTGCGCCTGCTGCAGACCGACTACCTCGATATCTGGCAGCTCCACCACCTCAATACCCAGGAGGAGCGCGAGAAAGCCCTGGGGCCGGGCGGGGCTCTGGAGGAGGCGCGCCGGGCGCAGCAGGAGGGGCTGGTGCGTTTCGTCGGGGTGACCGGCCACGACTGGGTGCAGATCCAGGCGGCGGTAGCCACCGGACTCTTCGACACGGT
>JADZBP010000136.1 GCA_020852055.1 Candidatus Latescibacterota bacterium | reverse complement strand
CGATCCGAAGCCCTCTGGAAGGGATGGCGCTATCGACGAAATTGTCGCTGATCTCGTTCTCCCACTCGGAAACCAGGATGGCATCCAGATCGCCGTCCCCATCGTAATCCCCTACACTCTTGATGAAATCGACTCGGAAGCTGCTATCCGCGCCGGCACTGTCGATCTCCAATAGATACGACTTGTCTAGTCCCCATTCTCTGATGCCAGGACTGACCTTGATGGCCGGCTGGGGGAAATCTATACGGGGGAACCAGACTACATCCGCCCTGCCATCGCGGTCTAGATCCTCGATCACTTTGGGGAAAAACTTCCCCAAAGTGAAGTCCGCTCCTTGAGTGAAATGCCCTCGGCCGTCGTTGAGCCAGACCGACAGCAGGCTGAGGCCGCCCAAGGTAGCAGGGCTCAGCCACAGATCCAGATCGCCATCCCCTTCGTAATCGGCCAGGCCGCGAGGGAGCATCCCAGAGGCCACCACCTCCTGGGTGTATACTTCTTCTTCTCCGGGGGTGCTCAGCAAGACTTCGATATCATTGCTCAACTTGAAGAGCACATCTCCCTTGCCATCGCCATTTACATCCGCCCCTCCTACGAGGATAGGCATGAAGCCGCCGGAATAAGCCGGGACTGGTAGGCGGCCTGGGTGAAAGCCCCCCCTGCCGTCGTTCTCGGCGGACACCAGGCCCAGTTTGTCTCCCCACCAGGTAAGGATAAGATCCAAATCACCATCCCCTCCCAAGTCCACAAAGGGCGAAGATTCGATACCGTAGATGCCCCGTTGGTTCAGGGGGATAAACTGGGAGGAGGAAAACAACTGCCCAGGAGGACCGAGCGGGTTTACCACCGGAGGAGACAGCTCCCCCTGTAACTGTTCTTCCACCCCGGTCAACCTGATCCAGTCCACCTCTAGGGCTTCTGCCATCTCCGTTGGCAAATCGGGGATATAAGGGAGACTTCCATTCTCCCGGCTGTACTCAAAGGTCCCCATGTGGATGGCTACGCTGCTCAGTAAGCCTTCCCACACTTGCTTGACGAGTTTGTCATCGACGGCAAAAGATGCTGTTTTCAAATCCCCAATCGTCACTTCTTGCCAGTCCGTGGTAAAGAGCTGAGTACCCCCCTTGTGGAACGACAGGACCGAACTCCCCTGGGGATCTTCGTCCGGTAACTCCAGGCCCCCTGGATAACCTGGAACGTCCTTGTTCCGCGAGTTGATCCAGGCTACTCCGAAGTAGCCCTCAAGAGGGCGGGTATGGGTTACCCGGAAGCGGATGGAGACTCGGTCGAACAGCGCTGAGTCGTGATCGATGAGGGGCGATACCAGGGCGGCCCCTGGGTAGAGGGTATCGGCTGGGGAGGTAGAGAGCCTGATACGCCAGATGCCGTCACTCACGGCTGAAGGCAAGATGGCCGTGATCGGTCCGCCGGCAGTGGTTCCCATCCGCGCCTGCCAGCCCTGGGTATTGCCGTCTTCGTCGAAGTTCCAGGTGATGGCCTGGGCCAGGTCTGCACGGAGAAGCAACAGACCCGCTGCGGTTAATAGAAGTTTCCACATCACGCTCCCCTTTCTATTTCCCAGCTACCTGCTCTGTTGCGTGGTTTTGGAACACGTATACCCCGCTCCCCTCCAACCCCTCCGCCAGTACCACCACATCCACGTCCCCATCCCCGTCCACGTCGCCGGCAGCCCAGCCGGACGGCGTGCCGGGTAGGGAGTACCGCCCTTCCTCGACCGGCAACTGCCCCTGCTGCCCGCGCATCACCAGCAAACACGCGCCGGCTCTGTAGTTGACATCCACAAATAGCGGGTCGAATACACCATCCCGATCCAGGTCCCAAATCTGGGGGATAATCTGCGGCTGATGCTCGAAACTGGGGCGGAGGTGAACCTCCCTTGGAAGCCAGGTCGTGGGTATCGTGCCTGATGCGGCACTTGCGAGCTGCATCCCTGCCAGCAGCGTATTGGTCTCGGCATAGGCCTCCAAGGGGGTGCCCAGCTCCCAGGTGCCTTCTCCTCTCAGATTGCCCAAGTACCCCAGTGAAGTGAGCAGGTAGTATTTCCTGGTCGCCGGCAATTGCTGGAAGGGGATCTGGAGTTGTTTCTGCCATTTCCCCACGGCATACCCAGTCCACACCTGGGCCTGGGCCTCCAGTCCCTTCTCTGCCATCCACTGCCATACCAGCTCAGCCTGGCCATCCCCGTCGAAGTCCTCCAGGGCATGGGGGAACCAACCCTTGCCCGGTGTGGGAGGCTCCAGCGCTTGCTCGACGAAGATGCCCTGCCCGTAGTTGAGGTAGAGACTAGCTGGCCATTCGAGATCCTGTCGCGGCAGAGTGTAACCTGCCGCGCGGTAGGGCATGGTCACCACATCCACATCCACATCTTTATCCACGTCGCCCCGGCCTACGTAGATCTGATCCTCCCAGGTCTTGTCTTCCCGGAAAACGCCCTCGCCCTGGTTGAGCAGGAGTTGCGTGTGGACCCCGGTGCCCAGCACGATATCGAACAACCCGTCCTGGTCCAGGTCTGCCCCTGCCAGATGCATAATACTGTTGTACCCCCCAGTGCGCCGGTATTCCAGCACCTGCTTGCGCCCCAGGGCAAAGCGCCCCTTGCCGTCGTTGAAGGCCGTGACCACGCCCTGCTGGGTATTGTACTCCTGGTCATGCGCCTGATAGGTAAGCACCAAGTCCAGATCTCCGTCCCCGTCCAGATCCCCCAGGAGAGGCCACTGCAGCCCCTGTTGGGTCACGGGGTAGAAGCTCCCTGCCCCCAGCCATTGGCCCACTGCGTTTGGTGCCGGCTCTTCGGGTAAGGTCAGGGTCTGGTTGATGGGTTTTTTGGCATGGCTTAGGACGATGCGGTCGATCTCCAGGGCCTGGGGGAATTGCTCGGCCGTGATCTCGGCGGCATTGCGGAATTCGGCCAACATGAAACCCAGGCGCAGATCGACCAGGTTCCCTTCCCAACGGGCCTGGGCGCGTTCCCCCAGGCCGGTGATGACGATATCGCGCCACCCGGAGGAGAAGTCCACGGGGGGCAGGTCCCAGATGGCGAACGGGATGTAGGGTATGTGCTGCGGGTGCTTCGCCTCGGCCTGACGTTCTTCGTCCGTCCTCCGCTCCCAGACCCGTGGATCTCGGCCTGGGAAGAGGCGGTTGAGCGGGTTGGTCCACGCCATGGAGAGGCGCCCTGGCGCCGCAGTGGGGTGAATCACCCGCGCCCGCACCTCCACCCGCTCGAATAGGCGCGAGTCGTAGCCGATCTCCGGCGAAATGAGTTCAATCGCTGGCACCCGTCCCGGCTGGTACGGCCCCAGGTCGATGCGCAGTACTCCGTTGCTGGCCTTGGTGGGCAGCAAGTCTGGCGGGCGGTGGCTGAAGCTTCCTTCCCGGGCACGCCAGCCCCCCTCCCCCTCCTCAAACTCCCAGGCCAACCGGCCTCCCCACCCGTGCACCAGGGCCTGGTCCTGGAGGGCCTGCGCCTCAGGACTCAATCCTTGGCCCCCAAAGAGCGAGGGCTGATCCCCTCCTCCATCGATCCCGTTTACCCACCCAACCAGACCCGCCTGCGGAGCTATTGCCGAGGGGTCCACCTCCGGGCCAGACTCCTGACTCCGCACCCACTGCACCGCGATGGCCGGGTCCTGGCGCTCCGGCCACCACCCCTGCGCCAACCCGAACACCATAAACCCCACCACGCCCGTCAGCACCGTCCCCAAGGCCCACCCCATCTGGCTCAGGGTGTTGGGCGGTTGCCTGAGGTTCCAGGGCACCAGGGGCAACACGGACATGATCTTCCGTTTGAAGGCTTTGCCCGGACGGTGGGGCTGGATGGCCCGTTCCACCTCGGCATCGCTGCTGAGCAGCTCCTTCAGCTCGCGCCGGGCGCGTTCCAGCCGGCCCCGCACCGTGCTGGGGGGTAACTCCAACCATTCGGCCAACTGCTCCACCGAGCAGCGATCCTGGTAGTAGTAGAGCAGGATCACCTCGCGCTGCTCCTCGGCCAGTTGGCTGATGGCCGACCAGACCTGGGTCTGGATTTCCTGGCGCTCGAAGAGCTGGTCCGGGGGCGGAGTACCGGCGGTGGGCAGGGGAATGAGGGATTCAGCGGCGGACCGCTGTAGCTTTCTGGAGCGGAGGAAGTTGAGGGCCAGGTGGTCGGCGATTTGTTTGAGCCACCCCCGGAAAGCGCGGGGGTCCTGGAGGGAGTCAAGCTGGCGGAAGGCGCGCAGGAAGGTTTCCTGGGCCAGGTCCTCCACCTCCTCGATGCGACTGACCCTGGCCAGGAGGGTGCTGTAGACCAGCCCTTGGTACCGCTCTACCAGCACCCCGAACTGCCGCGTGCGGCCGTGTAACACGGCGCGGACGAGTTCGGCATCGGGGATCGAGGGCCTGGGGAAGAGCATGAGGCTACTCCAGGATGGGGGCCTTGGGCCGGCGACTGATCCTATATATAGACCCGCAAGGGCGGAAATCTACATTTCTTTTTTTCTGCCATTCCGATTTTCCCTTGCAGGGGATCTCCTTGCGCTGGAGAGGAACTCGGGGAGCACGCGGAGGCGCTCATCACAGATGCCCACGATCTTTCGAGGCGGCCGAAGCAGACCTGAAGAAATGGTCTCAGCGACTGGTGGCTGGGAAACTGAATGGCGGCAGGGAACTTGTCAGGGGACTACTCTTAGTCCGGAAGGGGAACCCAAAACTCTACTCTGCCGGGAACGCCTTGCGCTAGGTCAGTAACCGGGGAGGGACGGTAGACCTTGGCAATAAATGGGCGGGGGTGTGCGTCTGCAAAAGCGGTGATCTGGTTGTAGGTGTTGACGAAGTTGTGCGCCAACTCACGGGTTGTGGCCTTCCCGACGAGGACAAACATCCCCACGCCACTGTTCAGCACGGCCTCTCGTTCCACCGTGACGTACCGGATGCGTTCGTTGTGGGTGAGAATATACCATCCTCGGGAAGCGACCGCAGGAATCCATACCTCGTCCTTGGGGGCACCGGTGAAGTGGGCATCGTGGGGTTCGACGTGAATGCCTGCTTCGCGCAGGATCTGGGGGAAGATCTGCGCACCCAGATCGCGGTCCGTGAAGAAGATCACCGACTACGCGGCCCGCTCGTACAGGAGGGCGGCCTCTACCTCGCGCTCTTCCAACCCATAATCCAGCGCGACATCCGCCAACGATTCTCCAAGGTCCACCCGTTGGGCAATCATCGCAGTGGAGACTCCCTTGCTGATAATGATTGGGCGCCCAAAGGAGGTGAAGGGATCGATGGCGATGATTGGGCGATCTTCCAAAGCATTGCCCAGAACGAAGGGGAACAGGCGCACTGGGATCTCTGCCCGGTCCCACTCTACCCGCTGCAGGTAGCTTTCGAGCAGCCTTTTCATGGCATACTGGCCAGACTTGGAGAGGTTGATCAACTCTCCATATTTCTCCAGGAAGAGATCGCCGGCATTCGTCTGTAGCTCGGGGCGGATCAGCAGTCTCTGAATCCCCAGGGGTTTTTCCGCGTAATCCAGGGCCGTGCGAACCGCCTGGATCGACACAGCATGCTGGGTGCGAAGTGCCCGGAGGACATGGGCTTCGATGAGGTTGGCAAAGGACAGGCGTGGGTCTTCCGCCTTAGGTTTCTGGATAAGAGGCGCGAAGAAGCCGGGGCCCGTTTTGCGGGGATACGATCTCCCTACCACCCAGGAGCGCAAAGTTGCCGGCGCCAGGTGCAGGTACCTCGCCGCCTCTCCCACAGTATAGAGCGGAAGATGGCGGGGATCTTCACCCCCATATAAGTCTTTTTTTGCCGCTCGGGAGGTTGCCATAGTTTGCCTCGGGAGGTTACTGAAAAGTGCCATAAGAATATACAAAACCAGCCCGGCTTCAGGGGAAAAATCCCATCATGCGCCCTTTCGCCAACACGACCTGCGTACGTCGAAGCAGACGCCCCAGAATTGGGGGTCGGTGCCGGAGACCGGGGAAATACAGGAGGTGGAATCGGGGGCGTCTCGAATAGCTATTCGTCGGCACGGATACCCAGCCGACCCTATCGCCAGCCAGCAACCCCCACCAGGGCAGGGTGCGAGGGCGGGCCCAGTGAGGCCCATAGGGCCGGAGTGGGACGGCCCGCAGCACGATGCCCCCTTCAGGGCCACCCAGGGGCAGTCTGCGAGGAGCCGGGCGCCCACGGGGGCAGAGCCCCCGTGGGCTGGCCTGAGCAGTCTGCCCCCCTCTGCAGGTCCACGCCATCAGGTACCGGCGCGCGGTTTTTCCGATCCAGCGGAGCCGGCCCGTTCGGCGGGTGTCTCGGCGGAAATGGCCACCCGTTTCAGTCCCAGGTTGCCAGTCGTTTTGGACCTCATCGACCAGCCGTTTCGGTGGCAGTTGCCAGGGCTACTCACTACAGCGGGGCCGGCCCGCCCAGGCCAGCCGGCCCCTAATTCATCACTCCTCCGTCCCTGCCACTCCCGCCAGTTCCGCCGCCTTCCGTGCCAGGGCCAGGGCATGCAGGGAAAGCAGGCGCTGCCAGCAACCCTCATATTGCGACCAGTGGAAACCGTGCGCCTTGAGGTACTGGCGCACTACTGTAGTGGGCACCTCGGTGAAGTACAGCCGGGTACGTCTGAGCGCGACGTCCTGCACAATCTCCACCCCATTGATCTGCTCGCGGATTTCCACCAACGGGCCACCGTATGCCAGGGTGGCGATCCGCTGCCGGAGGTGGCGGAGGTTGGCACACTGCCGGAGGAATTCCTGTTTGCCGGCCTGGGGGGTGCTACGGGGATCAGTAGACTGAGGGCACATGGGGTCACTCCGCCTCGGTTTGGCAAAGGGGCGCCAGGGCCGGCCCTGGCGCCCCGATTGATCAGAACGGCAGCCCCTCAGCCTCCTGCGGCTGAATCCCCTTCCGGCTGCACTCAAGGAAGAGGGTGATGCCCAGCGCCCGCACATCCTCAGTGGTGAAGGGCAGGTCCACCTCCAGCCCCTCGCACACCCCGTATGCGGCGTTCAGGCAAAGCTGCATGGCCTGTTTGAGCCCCTGAAAGTCGGCGCTCTCGGCGTGGCCGTGCTTCTGGGTGTGGCCGTTGCTGCCGGCCTTGCCGTTGGCCGGTGCCGCGTGCTGCTGCTGTTGCACCACCGCGACCAGGGCCGGCGTTTCCTCGCCCTCGATGCGCCAGTCTTTACGGTTGCCCTCGATCTCGATCTTGGTGATGGTGAACTCCGATCCGGCGCGTACGCCGGCCTCCTGCAGTTTGTGGTGCAGGCCGGCCGTGGCAAAGAGCTTGTCGCGCTGGCCGGCCTGCTCGACCGTGTAGGCACACTGCTGCCCGTAGTGGGAATTCACCTCGCGGAAATCGCCCCAGGGAAATACCAGTTTGGCGGGGATGTTGGTCTCGAACTTGATGGCCATGGCAAAGGTCCCTTTTCGGTTTTGAGCTTCGGTTTTTGAGAAAGAAGAAGGGGCGCACCCCGGAGGATGCGCCCCAGGTTGGCTTATTCCTCAGCGCTGCCGAAGGCGGCGCGCACCTGCTGCTCCAGGTCCTGAATGGCAGCCAGGGCGGCCTGGGGGTCTTTCTCCGCTACGGCGATTTCCCAGGAATAGCCCTTGGTATTTTTGATGAGCTTCAACCTGACGGGATCTTCCCCGGCCAGGTGGCGGTGCAGGACCGCGAGTTCAGCGGGAGAGGACGGAGCGGGAGGGGCCGCCGCCTTGCCGGTGACAAAGCCCATGTCCAGGGCCAGTTCAACGGCCATGATGTG
>JADZBP010000135.1 GCA_020852055.1 Candidatus Latescibacterota bacterium | reverse complement strand
AGCCCGATGGAAACGAGTGTACCCAACCAGACCCCGCAGCTGCGGGCCGGGGTGGCCAGGGTCGATATCACCGCCGAGGGGGCCGGCCCGGTCAATGACCGGCTCTACGCCAAGGCCCTGGTCTTGACCCAGGGCGCCGAGACCGTGGTGCTCGTCACCATCGACGCCGTGGCCATCGGCGAGATCGGCCCCATCCCCAACAGCTTCCTGCCGCAGGTGCGCGCCCGGCTGCAGGCCGAACTGGGCCTCGATTCATCGTGCCTGCTGGTCAATGCCAGCCACTGCCACGGGGTGGTCTGCGCCGAGGTCGAGGACCGCACCGTCGCGGCGGTCCAGGCCGCCTGGCAGGCACAGGTCCCGGTGCGCGCCGGGGCCGGCGCTGGCCACGAGGACCGCATCATGGAGAACCGCCGGCTCCGGCTGCACAGCGGCCGCGAGGCCGACGTGCGCCGCGCCTATGCCCTGCCCCCGGACGAAGCGGTCGCCGGGGTGGGGCCGGTGGACCCGCAGATCGGCCTCCTGCGCCTCGACCGCGAGGACGGCCGGACCCTGGCGGTGGTCTTCAATTTCGCCTGCCATCCCATCCAGGGGGTGCCCAGCGGCGGCAATACCGCCGACCTGGCCGGCTTCGCCTGCCGGGTGATCGAGGACCACTGCGGCGAGGGGGCGATGGCCTTCGTCCTGCAGGGCTGCGCCGGGGACATCAACCCGGTCTTTTACACGGATGTGGCCCGGCCGCCGGACGCCGAGTCCCTGGGCAGTCTGCTGGGGATCAGCGCCCTGCGCGGCCTCACCCAGATCACCCCCCGGAGCGAGAGCCGGCTCCAGCTGATCAGCGAGACCCTGGCCCTGCCGCGCGCCGACCTGGCCGGCCCCATCGCCGAACTCGAAGCCGAACAGGCCCGCCTGCTGCAGTCGCTCAGGGGCACCAGCCTCAATCTCAAGACCTTCGTGCCCCTGCTGGTGAAATACCGCCTGGCCCCCGAATTTCCCTCCTACTATGCGCACCGCTACCTGCACGACCGGGCCCTGGGTCGCGAGGACCTGGACCGGCTGGACGCCGAGAACCGCGCCCATCTCGAAGCCTATACCGCAAATATCCTGGTCATGGAGGAGTTGACCCGGCTGCAGACCAACCTCGGGCTGCTGCAGCAACACCAGGCCACCAACCTGGCTGCCCACATGCAACCCCTGGAGGTGGAGCTAAAGGGGCTGCGCCTCGGCGACTTTGTGCTGCTCACCTTTCCCGGCGAACTCTCGGTGGAGATCGGCCTGGAACTCAAGCGCCGCTCCCCCCACCCCCTCACCTTCTTCGCCGCCTATACCAACGGCTACACCTATTATTCGCCCACCGCCCAACAGCTGCTGAACCGGGGCTGGGCCCAGGAGGACAGCGACTGCCTGCTGGCCCCCGAATGGCACCCGCTCTTCCTGGACCGCGCCCTGGCCCTGCTCGGCAAGCTCTGAGGCGGCAGGTGCTCTTACTCTTTTGAAAGGATGAATGAGGTATGAGTGAACGCCCCGTGGCACCGGCAAGCGAGCGCAACCGGGTGAAGATCACCGCCCTGAAGGCGATGGAGATCCAGGGAGCCGGGCAGACCCTGGTCCGGGTCGATACCGACGCCGGCATCAGTGGCATCGGCGAGGCGGGAGCGCCCGGGCCCGTGGTTCGGGGTTTCCTCAAGGTCATGGAGCGCCTGCTGCTGGGCGAGGACCCGCTGGCCATCGACCGCCTGTACACCACCATGACCAGCCAGATGCACACCTACCGGGCCCACGGGCCCACGGTCGCCGGGGTGGATATCGCCCTCTGGGATCTGGCGGGCAAACTGCTCGACCGGCCGGTCTGCGACCTCCTGGCCGGCCGGTACCGCGACACGGTGACCATCTACCACACCCCCCTCGAGATCCCGGCGGACCCCAACGACCGCCCGGCCTTCCAGGATTGGGCCCACAAGTTCAAATCCCAGCCCGAGGGGTATAAGACCTTCAAGTGCGGCGGCGCCCACCTCTCGTGGCTGCCCAATGGGGGCCGCTTTCAGGGCCATACCGCCGTCATGTCGAATACCCTCACCCAGGCCGAGTTGCACCTCATCCGGCAGGGCAACGAGAACATCCGCGAGGCCCTGGGCTTCGGGGTCGATATCATCGTCCACGACCATGGGTCGTGGGACCTTCCCAGCGCTATCGGGCTCTCCCAGGCCGTCGAGGAGACCAAGCCGATCTGGCTGGAGGATGTGCTGCCAGTCTGGTACTCCGAGCAGTGGAAAAGGTTCCGCGAAGCCTCCCGGGTGCCGGTGGTGACCGGCGAGAAGCTGGAGCACGTGCAGGAGTTCCTGCCCTTCATCGCCAATGGGGCCCTCGACGCCCTCCATCCCGATCTGTGCTGGGCAGGCGGCATCTCCGGCTGCCGCAAGATCGCGGAGCTGGCCGAGCTTTACTACCTGCCCGTGTCCCTGCACAACGTGGGCAGCATGGTGCAGCAGATGGCCAGCGCGCACTTCGGGGCCATGGTCCGCAACTTCGTCATGGCGGAAACCCGCATCTACGCCCGCCCCGAGATCCAGGCCATGTGCGCCGACGAGGTGAAGATCGTCGATGGACAAATGGCGGTGCCCCGCAAGTCCGGCCTGGGGGTCACCCTCATCCCTGAGATGCTGCGGCGCTACCGCGTCGAGGGCGAACCGTACTGGGATTGAACCCTCTCCCCTTTGTCGCCGCCTGGGCCAGGGGCTACATTTGTTACGCGCCCACCGCCCAGCGGCGCCCGGACTGGGGTTGGGCCCGGTGAGGCCCGCACCTCAACCTGGCTGAAGAGCATAGCGATGGAGGCTCCGCCCATGGCCACTGCCAGTGCCCTGTCGCGTATCGGCGTCCTGCTGCTCGTCCTGCTCGGCCTGGGCCGGGGGGTGGGCGGGCTGACCCTGCTGGCCGAACCCCCTGCCGGCTTCGCCCCGGCCCTGGCCCGCCTGGCCGCCCTGGGGCTGGTCCTGGTCGCCCAGGCGGCCTTCTTCGCCGCCTGGCGCCTCTGGCAGCAGCACCCGGATGCCGGGGTTTTTGTCCACCTCGCCCTCGGCCTTTTCGTGCTGGGCGGCATCGCCAACGGATTTCTGTGGTTCGGCCAGCCCACCGGTACCGGCACCCTGATGAACCTGGCTCTCGCCGCCCTCATCAGCAGTTGCGTCCGGGTCGGCGCCCGGCGGAACCGCGCCCTGGCCTCCAGGACACCGCCCCCCAGCCAAGGAGAAAACTGATGTCCCCCCAGCCTCTGCTCCAGCAGGTTTCCGGCGACCGCCTCCGCCGCGATCTCTACCACCTCAGCCGCGACCCGCTGCCCTTCCGCAAGGTGAACTACACCCGGCCGGGGCAGCATATCCACAGCCTGGCCGAGGCGGATCTCTATATCCGCAGCCAGCTCGAAGCCGCCGGCTGGCCGGTGAAAACCACCCCCTATCAGGTGCAGCCCTTCCGCTGCGACCGCAGCAAACCCCTGCACCACTGGTACGCCAAGCCCGACCCCACCGACCCCTTCTACGAGGCAGCCAACCTCGAAGCCACCTGGCCGGGCCGCGAAAAACCGGAGCAGCTCCTCCAGCTGATCTCCCACAAGGACTCGATGAGCTGGATCGACTCCCCCGGCGCCCACGACAACGCGGTGGGCACGGTGGCCAACCTGGAACTGGCCCGCCTCATCCCCCTGTGCGGCCTGCGGCGTTCGGTGCGTATCCTCTTCTGCAACGAGGAGCACACTCCCTGGACCAGCCGCTTCGCCGCCGAGGAGGCCGCGGCCCGCGGCGACCAGATATACGCCGTGCTCAACGTGGATTCCCTCGACGGCAAGCCAGACGAGGAGATGGCCGCCGGCAGACACGTACATGTCATCACCCACAGCACCGAGGAGGGCAAAGAGCTGGCCGAATTCGTGGCCGGCTGCGCCGCCCGGCACGGCATCGACCTGGAGGTGCGCCTGGCCTTCAAGGAACACATCAACGACGACGACGGCATGTTCATCAACGCCGGCTTCCGCAACACGGTGATGAACCTCGGTTCTTGGCCCTACGCGGATTCAGAGTACCACCTGCCCGGCGACACCCCGGACCGGGTGAACATCGAGAACGTGGTGCGCAGCACCCAACTCCTGCTGGCCGCCCTCATCGACCTCGACGCCCAAGGATAGGCCGATGCCAACCGTGTTTCTCGAAGAGATCCCCGGGTACCCAGCGCCCCATTCCCCCTATTCCCACGCGGTGGTGGCCAAAGGCCTGGTGTTCGTCTCGGCCCAGATCCCCGTGCGGCCCGGCGGCGGCCCCACCGAGGTGGCGGGCGCCACCATGCAGGATCAGACCAGGCAGTCGCTGCGCAATCTGCAAACGATCCTCGAGGCAGCCGGCAGTTCCCTGGACCGGGTGGTGAAAACCACCGTGCTCCTGGCCCGCCCGGATCTCTACCGCGAGATGAACGAGGCGTACGCCGAGTTCTTCCCCGGCCCCAAGCCGGCGCGGGCCATGGCCCGTTTCGGCGCCGAGATCCCCGGCGTCCTGGTGGCCATCGAGGCCATCGCCACCCTCGACTGAAGCCCCCCTTCGACAAGGCAGCCCCCCGTGGCCGAACCGCTCAAAAACCACTACGGACCCCGGATTCCCGAACGCATCGCCGGCATGATCGGGGCGGTGTACCCGGCCTTCGACCGCCGGGCCTTCCGGCGCGACGCCCTCGACGGGTACGAGGCGCTGGAGCTGATGCCGCGCGGCCGGCACCTGGCCCGCACCCTGCGCCGACACCTGCCCGCCTCCTACCCGAAGGCCCTCAAGATCCTGCTGGCCTCCATCGAGCCGCCGGGCACGCCACGGGGTGCTGACCTGGGCACCTTCAGCTATATGCCCCACACCTTCTTTGTCGCCGAGTACGGGCTCGACCACCTCGAACTCTCGCTGCAGGCCCAGTACGAATTGACCCAGCGTTTCACCGCCGAGTTCAGCATCCGCCCCTTTCTCGAGCGGCATCCGGAGGCCACCCTGGCCAGGCTGCGGGTCTGGGCCACCGATCCCAGCGAACACGTGCGCCGCCTGGTCTCCGAGGGCACCCGACCTCGCCTGCCCTGGGCCCCGCGCCTGCGCGCCTTTCAGCGCGACCCGGCGCCGGTGCTGAAACTGCTCGAATTGCTGAAGGACGACCCCGCGCTCTACGTGCGCCGGTCCGTGGCCAACAACCTCAACGACATCGGCAAGGACCACCCCGAACTGTTGGCCCAGATCGCCCGGCGCTGGCTCAAGGGCGCCACGCCGGAACGGGCCTGGGTGGTGCGGCACGCCCTGCGCTCGGCGGTCAAACGCGGCGAAGCCGGCGCCCTGGCAGCCCTGGGTTTTGGCGGCCAGGCCCAGGTGGAGGTGAGCCAGGTCCACCTCAGCCCGAAACGCGCCGCCCTCGGCGGGGCCGTGGACCTGGCCTTCACCCTCACCAGCACCAGCGCCCGGGCCCAGCGGCTCCTGGTCGATTTCCAGGTGTTTTTCGTCAAGGCCAGCGGCAAGGCCAGCCCCAAGGTCTTCAAGCTGAAAGCTGTCGAACTAGCGCCCGGCGCTGCCCTGACCCTGACCAAAAAAATCTCCCTGGCCGAGATGAGCACCCGCAGACATTATGCCGGCCAACACCGGGTCGAGGTGCTGCTCAACGGCGAGGCCCGGCCCCTCGGTTCCTTCCAGTTGATGCCGCGCTAGCGCCCCTCCGGGAGCAGTTGCTATGCCCTCCTTCCCCGCCCAACTCGACCATCTGGTCTTGGCCACCCCGGACCTGGCTGCCGGCATCGCCGCCGTGGAGGAACACCTCGGAGTGCCCTGCCTGCCCGGCGGCGCCCACCCGGCCTGGGGCACCCGCAATGCCCTGGTCCCCCTGGGTCCCACCTCCTACCTCGAAGTCATCGGCCCCGACCCCGAACGCTTGCCAGGGCCGCTGCCCGAACTCTTCGGCATCCATATCCTGGATGGCCCGCGCCTGGTCACCTGGGCCGCCAAAGGCGCCCACCTCTCGCGCCTCGTCGGCGATGCCCGTGCCCACGGTATAGATCTGGGCGCGGTGCTGCCCGGCAGCCGGGTGCGTCCGGACGGGGTGACGCTCACCTGGGAACTGACCGATCCACTCCAGTCCCGCGCGGGCGGGGTGCTGCCCTTCTTCATCGACTGGGGCACCTCCCCGCACCCGGCCACCGCCGGCCCAGCCGGGGTACAGTTGCTGGGCTTCAGCGCCGAACATCCGGAGCCCGCAGTGGTGGCGGCACCGCTCGGGAAACTCGGGCTCTGCCTCGACCTGGCCCACGGCCCGCGGCCGGCCCTCTGCGCAGTGCTGCAGACAACTAGAGGCGAGGTTGTATTGAGCTGAACCGGATGGACGGATGACACGCTACGGCGGGCACCCGCCCATCCCGCCCGGCATGGCGATGGAGGTGACCATGAGTGAATCCCCCTATACGCGCTTCCAGGCCGAGGAACTGATCCTGCGGGATGAGCTGGCCATCGACCGCACCCTGTTGGCCAACGAGCGGACCCTGTTGGCCTACCTGCGTTCGGGGGTGGCCCTGCTCATCGCCGGCGCCTCGATCCTGCACTTTTCGCAGGAGAGCTGGTTCCAACTGGTAGGGCTGGCCTGTCTGCCCACCGGCGTGGTGACCACCCTGATCGGAGCCGCCCGCTACCGCAGCATGCATCGCGCCATCACCCATCTCAGACGCCGGGCGCAGGCCCTTCCCCGCGGACCGGGCCTCCCGGCGGCTGGGGACCCGGCCAACGAATAACCAAGGGACCATCGCCGATGACCAACACCCCGGACCTTTCCCACCCACCCCTGTACCGCGAATCTCTGCGCCCCCAGTTCCACTTCACCGCCCGGTACTGGGACGACTACCGCCTCAACCCGCAGGAACACCAGGAAGGCTGGATCAACGACGTCAACGGCCTGGTCCACCTCGACGGGGTCTACCACTTCTTCGCCCAGCGCTGGTGGTCCTGCTGGTTACACGCGGTGAGCTGGGACCTGATCCACTGGCAGGAGTTGCCGCCGGCCTTTGGCAAGGACGAGCAGTTCGGCGGCACCCAGTCGGGCGGGGCGGTGATCGACTACCACAACACCTCGGGCCTGGCCACCGGCGACATTCCGGTGATGATCGCCTTCTGGAGCAGCACCGACAACCGCCGCCAGTGCATCTCCTACAGCAACGACCGGGGCGCCACCTGGACCAAGTACGCCGGCAATCCAGTGCTCGACCACCCCGAACGCGACCCCCACGTCTTCTGGCACGAACCGACCCGGCAGTGGATCATGATCCTCTACGGCCCGCCGGAACAGAGCTTCGTGCTCTTCTCCTCACCCAATCTGCTCCAGTGGGAGAAACACTCCTCCATGCCCGGCCTTTTCGAGTGCCCCGATATGTTCTCGCTGCCGGTGGACGGCGACCTGGCGCGGCCAAAATGGGTGGTGGTGGACGGGGATGGCAGCTATCTGCTGGGGGATTTCGACGGCGCCTCTTTCCGGCCCGACGGCGAAAAGCAACGCTGCGAACGGGGCCCGCACTTCTACGCCACCCGCACCTGGAATAACCTGCCCGAGCGCGACGGCCGGCGCATCCAGATGGCGTGGATGCGCGGCGGCGAATACCCGGACCAGCCCTTCAACCAGCAGATCACCTTCCCCTGCACACTGACCCTGCGCACCCTGCCCGAGGGCATCCGCCTGTGCCGGTACCCCATCGCCGAGCTCGAACGCCTGCACGGCCAGACCTTCGAGCTGCGCGACCAACTGCTGTCACCTGGCCTCGACCCTCTGGCCCAGTTGGCAGGCGAGCTGTGGGATGTGGAGGCGGAGATCGACCTGAGCCGCTCCTCCTGCGCCCGCTTCACCCTGGGGCTGCGGGGCACCGAACTGAGCTACACCCCGGCCACCGGGCAACTGGAGCTCTCCTGCGGCTCGCAGGTGCAGATCGAACCCCGCGGCGGTCTGTTGCAGTTGCGCGTGCTCGTCGACCGGATGTCGGTGGAGGTCTTCTCCAACCAGGGGGAGTTGTCCCTCACCCACTGCGTGCGGGCCGCCGACCGCGGGCCGGCCCTGTCGCTGAACGCCGAGGGCGGCCCCCTGTTCCTCCGCTCGCTGGCCGTGCGCCGGCTCGACTCGATCTGGGAGGAGGAGGTGGGCCGTGGATAGGGAGGAAATGGCCCGGATCGACGGGTTGCTCCGGGCGCGCCAAAACCCCCGCTGCCTGCGTCTAGGCCTGGGCGGCGGCAGCGGCTCGGGCAAGTCGACGGTGGCAGCCCTGATCCGCCAGCAACTGGAACCCCTGACCACCGAGGTGATCACCCTCGACCGCTTCTTCAAGCCGGCCGACCAGTTGCCCAGATACTACGCGGCCCGCCTGGGCAGCCTCCAGCCCGACTACAACCAGCCGGATTCACTGCAGGTGGCGGAGATGGTGGCCCACTGCCGCCAGTACCCGGCCACCGACGTGCACCTGCTCGACGGGCATTTCTCCCTCCACTACCCGGAACTGCGCCAGCTGATGGACCTGCGCCTCTTTGTCGCCGCCGACCTCGAGCGGATGCTCGAACGGCGCACCGCCCGCAACCTGGCCGCCGGGTACGGGGGCAGCCACGAACATATCCTGTCTTATAACCGCGAGTGCGTGGTGCCCGGGTACCTGGGATACATCGAGCCCAGCCGCCGTTTCGCCGACCTCGAAATCCCCAACAACGAGGCGGATACCGCGGCGCGCGACCGCCTGCTCGCGGACCTCTGCACCCGCATCAGGCAGGCCCTGCAGGCCGCCTCCTGAGCGGACCGCCCGGCTTCCTTTGCCACCCCGGAGCCTTTTCATATCTTGAGGAGGACAACCAACCCCACCTCAAGCCGAGAGGTTTTGCCATGAGCCAACTCACCCCCCGCCCCATCGATGCCAAGGTGGGCATCGGCCATGTGCACCTCAAGGTGGCCGACCTCGACCGCTCGTTGAAATTCTACTGCGGGGTGCTGGGTTTTGAGTTGACGCAGCGCCTGGGACCCAATGCGGCCTTCCTCTCTGCCGGCGGCTACCACCACCACCTCGGGCTCAATACCTGGGAGAGCAAAGGCGGCTCGCCGCCGCCGGCCGGCGCCACCGGGCTCTTCCATGTCGCCCTGCTCTACCCCGACCGCGCCGCCCTGGGCGACGCCCTGCGCCGGCTGCTGGCCGCCGGGGTGCCGCTGGAGGGGGCCAGCGACCACGGGGTCAGCGAGGCCCTGTACCTGCGCGACCCGGACCACAACGGCCTCGAACTCTACTGCGACCGCCCCCAGGCACAGTGGCCCCGCACCCCTGCCGGTGAGCTGGCGATGTACACCCGCGCCCTCGATCTGGACGCCCTCTTGCGCGCCGCCCCCCCAGCCTAGGAGGCCGCCATGGCCGACCCACTGCGCTTCTTCGCCGCCCCGGCGCCGATGAGCGATCCGGGGCCCCACGCCCACCTCTTCGAGGCGCTGCCGCGGGAGATCGGCCCGCTCTGCGAGGTGGTGCAGGGCCTGATTCTCCATCTCTTTTGGGCCGAGCGCTACGGGGTGCAGTTGCCCGAGGTGCGGCAGGCCGAGGTGCAGTTGCGCCCGGCAAGCGCCAAACTGGAGCAGATCCTCAACCTCGACCCGCGGCCCCTGACCGCGGCCCGTCCCCCGGACCAGCGCCTGGTGGGCAACTGCCGCGACTTCACCCTGCTGCTGACCGCCATGCTGCGGCATCAGGGGGTGCCGGCGCGGGCCCGCTGCGGCTTTGCCCGCTACTTCATCCCCGGCCACTACGAAGACCACTGGGTCTGCGAGTACTGGCATGCCGGCCAGCAGCGCTGGGTGCTCACCGACGCCCAGCTCGACGCCTTCCAATTACACGCGCTGCGGGCGGAGTTCGACCCCCTCGATCTGCCCCGCGACCAGTTTGTCACTGGCGGCGAAGCCTGGCAACTGTGCCGCAGCGGCCAGGCCGATCCCGACGCCTTTGGCATCGCCGACCTGCAGGGCCTGTGGTTCGTGCGCGGCGACTTCGTGCGCGATATCGCCGCCCTCAACAAGGTCGAGTTGCTGCCCTGGGACGTGTGGGGCGCCATCGCCGGCACCGACGCAGACCTGAACGCCGCCGATCTGGAGGCGCTGGACCAGATGGCCCCCCTCAGCAGCGGGCCAGCCCCCGCCTTCGACGAGATCCGCCAGCGTTACCAGCGCGAACGCCAGTGGCAGGTGCCGCCCACCATCCGGAGTTTCACCCCCGGCGGCCTGGTCGAGATCGACCTGGGCGGCCTGGAACAGGCCAACTGAGGGGCCGCATATGAGCAGGGTCGCAGCGGTCAACACCACCGACCTGGCCGGAGCGATCCGGCTGGGCTGTCGCACCATGCAGCGCGTGCTCAACGCCGACGACGATCACGTGCCCTTCTTCGGCTCTTCCCTGCGCCCCCGTGCCGCGCTCAGTTTCAGCGCCCACCACAGCGAGTCCCACGTGCCGGGCCGGCATCTCAATGCCCTGCTCAACGCCGAGGACGCAGTGGGCCTGGCGCTGGACGAACGCGCCGTCGAGCACCACCGCCGCGCCGCCCTGCTCTCCTACAGTGGACCCGTGCCCCTGCCCCTGAACCGCACCCACATCGGCGGGCCGCTGGTCAACTTCTGCCCGCACAACCTGCGCGAGGGGTTCCACGCCCTCTATGCCCTGGCCCGCTTCCGCGACGACCGCCGCGCCGCCGAACTCTTCGAGCAGAGCATCGCCGCCATCTGCCGGCTCTGGCGGCCCGATGCCGGCTGGGACCTGAAAGGCCTCGCCGCTCTGGGGCTGCAGTACCAGGAGTGCCAGGGCTTCCTGCACGGCGAGGCCCGCATGCTGGGCCCGCTGGTCAAGTACTACCGCGCCACCGGCCACACCCCGGCCCTGCGCCTGGCGCTGGTGCTGGCCGAAAAGGCGCTGGCCGAGTTCTTCCTGCCCGACGGCGAGTACCATCCGGAGCGCTTCATCACCCGTCACAGCCATTCCATCACCTGTGTGCTCTCCTCCCTGGCCCAGTTGGCCGATCTGCTCGATGACGCCGCGTTGCTGGGGCGGGTCCGGGCCTTTTGCGAGCGCGGCCTGTGGGCCCTGCGCGACCAGCTCTGCTGGTCCCCCGAGGCCGTGGGCCAGCAGGACACGGACCACGGCGAGGCCAACAACAGCGGCGATATCCTCGAAACCGCCCTGATCCTGGGCCGCCGAGGATACCCCGAGTACTTCCACGACGCCGAGGTCCTGCTGCGCGGCCACCTGCTGCCCTCGCAATTGCGCGACGTCTCCTTTGTCGAGGAACCCGCCAACCCGGACGGGGTCGATGGCCTGCACCAGGTGGGCGACCGGCACCTGGGCGCCTTTGGTTTCCCCGCCCCCTATGGCCACGAGTCCATCGGGAAGGGCCGGGGTAATCTCTCCTTCAACATGGATATCGTCGGCGGAGCCGTAGCCTCGCTCTGCGAGGCGTACCGCGAGGTGGCCCGCCAGGCCAAAACCGGCACCTGGGTCAATCTGCTCTTCGACCACCAGACCCCTGCGGTGCGGGTGCGCTCCCCGTACACCGGGCCGGGGCTGGAGATCGAACCCTTGTCGGCGAGACCCCTCTGGGTGCGCCTGCCGCCCTGGGCCGAGCCCGCGGCGGTGCAACTGGAGGGCACGGCCCAGCCCCCGGTCTGGAGCCAGGGGTACCTCTTCTTCGCCCAACCCGTACCCCGGCAGCCCCTGCGCCTCCGCTTCCCGCTGCCCGTGCGGGAACTGGTGCTCTCCGGCCGGGTGCACCTCCACCCCATCCGGGTGCGCCTGCAGGGCGACGCAGTGGTGGCGATGGACCACTTCGGCGCGGACCTGACCTTCTTCGATCCCTATTGAGCCGCCCTGACCCACGGTTGTACATTAGGCCCTACCGCAGCGCGGCTGCGACCACCCCCACCAGAACGGTGAATCCATGAGCAGGACCGTGGCCGAATTGCGCCCCGCCAACGAGGCCCTCGACGACGCCGAGGAGTTGCGCCGGCGCCTCAACACCGAGGGCTATCTCTTCTTCCGCCGGCTGCAGGACCCCGGCAAACTGCTGGCGCTGCGCCGCGACATCACCGGGGTGCTGATGCAGGGCGGCTGGCTGCAGCCGGGCACCGACCCCATGGAGGGCATCGCCCGGCCCGGCGCCCAGTGTACCGAGGGGGACCTGGAGTACACCGAGGTCTACCACCAGGTGTACCGCCTAGAATCCTTCCACCGCTCCGGCCACTGGCCCGAGGTGATCTCGCTGATCGCCAAGTTGGCCGGCGAGCCGGTGCTGCCCCATCCGCAGAAGATCGCCCGGCTGTGGTTCCCCAAGTACACCGAACACACCACCCCCACCCACCAGGACTTTGTGCACGGCCAGGGCTCCTACGATACCTACACCTGCTGGGCCCCGGTGGGCGACTGCCCCCTCGAACTGGGCGGCCTGGCGGTGCTGGCCGGCTCGCACCGGCTGCGGGCCATCCGCGACCACCACTTCTCCCTGGGGGCCGGCGGCCTGGCCGTGGATGAATCGCGGCTGGAGGGGCAATGGTTGAGCACCAACTACGAGATCGGCGACAGCCTGATCTTCAACAGCCTGATGGTGCATCAGGCCCTGCCCAACCTCAGCGAGGACCGGCTGCGCATCTCCCTGGACAACCGCTACCAGCACGCCGGCCTGCCCATCGCCGAACACATGCTGCAGCCCCACCTGCAGGGCCTGCATCCGCTCTCGTGGGAGGAGGTCTACGCCGGCTGGCAGAGCGACGAGCTGAAGTACTACTGGAAGCAACACGACCTCCAGATCCTGCCCCGGCTGCTGACCTGGGCCGAACAGGGTTTTGCCCAGGCCCTCGAACTGGCGGGCGGCGGCGACACCCGGGCCCTGCACCATCTGCGCCGGCTGGTCAAACGCGATCCGCACTCCGAGCAGGCCCAGCGCGCCCAGACGGTGCTCGCCGCTCATGCCTGAGCCCCTCTCTCACCAGGAGCCCCTTATGTCCACTGCCCGAACCGACTGGAAAGCCACCAGCAGTACCGGCGCCCGCGCCGCCGGCGGCGCCCCGGCTGTGCAGGCCGGCCTGCAGATCCTGGAACAGGGCGGCAACGCCGCCGACGCGGCCGCCGCCACCATCTTCGCCCTCAACATCACCGACCACGGCGACTGCTCCATCGGCGGCGAGGTGCCCCTGCTCATCTACGACGCCAAAAGCGGCCAGGTGAAGGCCCTCTCCGGCCAGGGCCGCGCCCCCCGCTCGCCCGAGGCCATCGCCTGGTACCTGGAACACGGCATCCCGGCCCGGGACATCAAGATGGCCCCGGTGCCCTCGGTGGTGGACCTGTGTATCACCGCGCTCATCCACTACGGCACCCTCAGCTTCACCCAGATCGTCGCCCCCACCCTGGCCCTGCTCGACGAGGGCAGGGAGGACTGGCACCCCCGGCTGGCCGCCACCCTGCGCCGCCTGGTCGAGGAGGAGGCCCTGACCGCCGGCAGCCGCGAGCAGAAGCTGCAGGCCGCCAGCGACCGCTTCTACGGCCGGCACCCCTCGCGCAACGACGTGGCCGAGGACCTGGAGGCCTTCTACATCGAGCGGGGCAGCTTCCTGCGCCGGGCCGACCTGGCCGCCCATCGCACCCTCATCGAGGAACCGGTCAGCGCCCAGTACCGGGGCTACACCGTGTACAAATGCGGCCCCTGGACCCAGGGCCCGTACCTGTGCCAGGCCCTGCGCCTGTTAGAGGGCTTCGACCTCAAAGCGATGGGCCTCAATTCGGCCGACTATGTACACGTGGTCATCGAGGCGATCAAGCTGGCCATGGCCGACCGCGACGAGTATTACGGCGACCCCGAGTTTGCCGACGTGCCCATGCGGGACTTACTCGCCGATGCCTACACCCAATTGCGCCGGCCCCTGATCGACCTGGCCCACGCCTCGCAGGAAGCCCGGCCCGGTGATCCGCGCGCCCTGAAAGCCCTCAAGGGGCCGGGGGTGTTCCGGCCAGGGCCCGGCGGCACCACCACCTGTGTGATCGCCGACCGCTGGGGCAACGTGGTGGCGGCCACTCCCAGCGCCAATGTGCATTTCGAGAACCCCATGGGCGGCCGGGCCGGGGTCTCCTTCGGTAACCGCCTGCGCAGCCTCAACACCACCCCCGGCCACCCCAACTGCATCCAGCCGGGCAAACGGCCCCGGATCACCCTCACCCCCACCCTGGTGCTGAAGGGCGGGAAGCCGGTGCTGGCCATCAGTGTGGCCGGCGGGGACCTGCAAGACCAGGCCACCCTCAACCTGCTGCTCAACCACATCGACTTCGGGCAGTCTCCCGAGGAAGCGGTGCGCACCCCGCGTGTCGCCACCCACCACCACCAGGATTCCTTCGACCCCAACCCGCAGCGCGAGCAGACCTTCATCAGGGCCGGCTCCCTGACCATCAACGACCGCATCGAGGCCCAGGTGCGCGCCGAGTTGGCCCGCCGCGGCCACCAGGTGGAGGCCAAGGCCGGCCATATCGCCACCCCGGTGATGCTCTACATCGATCCGGCCGGGGTCTTTCACGCTGCCGGCGACCCGGAGGCCGGCCGCCACGCCGCCGGACTCTGAAGGGCGAATTGCGCATATTCTGGGATAGAGACCTTTTTCCCTCGCCACCCTCTGCCCACACCGAAGCGCCATGAATACCCCACAGCCCGGTATCCTCGAACCCGTGCCCAGCCACGCCCGCTACCTGGCCTTCTCGTTGCGCGGCGGCCACCGCGCCCGCCAGTGCCTGCACCAGCTCGCCGGCCTGGTCGACGGCCGCGAGGTGGTCGCCGGCATCGGCCAGCAACTGGCGCTGGCCCTGGGCGCTGCCATCCCCGGCCTGGAACCCTTCCCCCAGTACGAGGGAACCGGCTTTGCCCTGCCCTCCACCCCGGCGGCCCTGTGGTGCTGGCTGCGGGGGGAGGACCCCGGCGCCCTGGTCCACCGTTCGCGGCACCTGATCGAGGCCCTGGCTCCGACCCTGGAACTGGCAAGCACCGTCGACGCCTTTGTGTACGCCGGCGGCCGCGACTTGACCGGGTACGAGGACGGCACCGAGAACCCCAAAGGCGAACACGCCCTGGCCGCCGCCCTGGTCAGCGGGCCGGAGGACCGGCTCGAAGCCTCCAGCTACGTGGCGGTGCAGCAGTGGGTGCACGATATGAGGACCTTTGAGGCCATGCCCCTGCACGAACAGGACCACAGCATCGGCCGCCGCCGCAGCGACAACCAGGAACTCACCGACGCCCCGCCCTCCGCCCACGTCAAACGCACCGCCCAGGAGGGTTTCTCGCCGCCGGCCTTTGTGCTGCGCCGCTCCATGCCCTGGGCCGACAGCACCCGCGCCGGGCTGATGTTTGTGGCCTTCGGCGCTTCCCTGGCCGCCTTTGCGGCCCAGTTGCGGCGCATGAGCGGCGCCGAGGACGGCATCCCCGACGCCCTGTTCAAATTCACCCGCCCGGTGACGGGCGCCTACTTCTGGTGCCCGCCCCTGCGGGACGGGCGCCTCGACCTGCGCCTTCTGGGAGCCTGAACCATGAGCATCAACAACGCCGAAAAGTTCCGCGCCAAGATCGCCGGCGGCGGCATCTGTGTGGGCACCACCGTCAGTTTCAGCGATCCGGCCATCAGCGAACTCTTCGGCGACGCCGGCTGCGATTTCACCTGGATCGACATGGAGCACTGCCCCATCGACCTGCCCACCGCGCTGGGCCATACCATGGCGGTGCGCGGCACCAGGGCCGCGCCGCTGATCCGGGTGCCCTCGGGCGACCCCAATGTGCTCAAGCCGGTGCTGGAATTACACCCGGCCGGGGTGGTGGTGCCCCAGGTGCGCAGCGGGCAGGAGGTGGCCCAGGTGGTGGCCGCCTGCAAGTACCCGCCGGTGGGCATCCGCGGCTTTGGCCCCCGCCGGGGCCGGCGTTTCGGCGGCACCCCCTATCCCGAGTACCTGGTGGACGCCGACCAGCAGATCATGGTCTTCGTGCAGATCGAACACCTCGACGCGGCCCGCGACCTCGACGCCATCCTCGCCGTCGAGGGGCTGGATGGCATCTGCCTCGGTTTCAACGACCTGGCCGCCTCCATGGGCCTGGCCGGGCAGACCAGCCATCCCGAGGTGCTGGCCCTGGCCGAGGCGGTGGTGCGCCGCACCCGCCAGACCCCCAAGTACGCCGGGGTGGCCATGGGTTTCGACCTGGCCGCCGTGCAGCACTGGCGGAACCTGGGGGTGCAGTGGTTCTCCCTGGCCGGCGACTTCGGCCTGCTCTTCGGCGCCGCCAAAAACATGCTCGACCAGCTCCGCGGCCTGCGGTAGGCATCCATCGGCAAAGGGCCTATATTTTCTGGAAAAAATCCGAGGAGCCCCGTGTTATGACCGCAGCCCCCGCCCCGACCACGACCCACCCCACGGCCGCCGAGCGTTTCTTCTTCGACAACAACGGCTATCTCCTGCTGGAGGACTTCCTGCCGCCCGCCCTCGTCGCCCGCCTGTTGGCCGCCGTGGAGGAGACGATCCGTTTCCGCCGCTCGCCGGCCTACCAGCGCGAGCGCCCCACCGCCTTCAAGGAGCAGTTGGAAGGCCGCAACGCCCGCCTCTTCCACCTGCTCGACGCAGACCCGGTCTTCCTGGAGATGCTCGACTATGCGCCGATGATGGAGTACGTACACGGCCTGCTCAACGTGCAGCCGCACCTGCACTCCACCGACGTGATCTACGAGGTGGAAAAGGCCCCGCACCACGGCCTGGGCTGGCACATGGACGGCATCCAGGCAGGGTACCGCAATCTGCGGCCCCACATCCCCTTCCTGCAGTTCAAGGTGGGCTACTACCTCAGCGACATGGGCCAGCCCAACCAGGGAAACCTCACCCTGGTGCCGGGCAGCCACAAAGGGTACTTCGAGCCAGATGCAGCCGATCTGAAAAACCCCGAACTCTTCCCCGGGGCCAAACAGGTATGCGGCCGGCCCGGTTCGGCCTTCATCTTCCACAACGCCCTGTGGCACACCGGCGGACCGTGGACCAAGGCCGACGGCAAACGCATTGTGCTCTACTACGGGTACGAGCACCCCTGGATGCTGGCCTGCACCGAGCAGTGGCGTTACCCCAAGGGCTTCCTGGCCGGCCTACCGCCCGAGAAACGCGCCTTCTTCCACGGCTTCGTCTTCGATCCGCCCGAATACCGCACCCTCTGAGGCCATGAAAACCAGCAAACTCCTCTTCTTCGACTGGCGCCACCTGCAGTGCGGCAACCTGGCCTGGCTCACCCCCGATGGCACCCGGCACTCGGTGAGCCGCCCGCCCGAACCCCAGGTGCCCATGCGCGCCGAACCGCGCAAGATCCCCCGCGGCCTCCGCCTGGAGGCCCAGCCGGCCACCAAGACCGACAAGGTGGATGACTGGAAAGGCTGGGGCCGCACCATCTGGGACCAGGGCCGGTACCGCTCCTGGTACTTCGAGATCAACGGCCACGCCAAGCTCGGGTCGGGCGCCCGCGCCCACGACCAGCCGCCCGAGTCGGTGGTGATCTGCGGGGTGGAGTCAACAGACGGTTTCGCCTGGAGCGCCCCCCGCCGCTGCCCCATCCAGATCGCCGGCCACGAGGGCTTCGACGGTCTGACCTTCTTCATCGACCCGGCCGCCCCGCCGGCCCAGCGCTACAAGTTCGTGTACTGCGCCCGCATCACCGACGAGCGGATCTACGCCAAGCCCCTCGAAGCGTACCTCAAACAGCATCCGCGCTACCGCGACAGCCGCATCAGCGCCCAGCGGGCCTACGGGATGTTCGCGGCCGTCTCTCCGAACGGGGTGCAGTGGACCGCCCTGCCCGAACCCCTGATGCTCCACCCCAGCGACACCGACACCACCGTCTTCCGGGATGAGGAGTTGGGCCGGTACGTGATGTACACCCGCATGATGCGCGAAGACCGGCGCTGGGTGGGCCGGGCCGAGGCCGAGGACTTCGAGCACTGGGGCCCGGTGGAGCCGGTGCTCTGGCCCCGCCTCGACGATCCGCCCGACTACGACATCTACCTCAACGGGTACAGTCGCTATCCGGGCCACCCCGCATACCAGCTGATGTTCCCGATGTACTATTTCCGCGCCACCGAACGCAGCGAGGTGCGCCTCTGCTCCAGCAGCGACGGGCTGGCGTGGAATCAGGTGCCGGGGGGGCCGGTGATTGCGCCCGGGCCGCCGGGCGCCTGGGACAGCGAGTTCATCGGCAGCGGCAAGGACCTGGTGCCCTTTGGTCCGGGTCGTATCGCCACCCCGTACTCGGGCACCCCCTACCCGCACAAATACCCCCGCTGGCCGGCGGTGTGGGACGCCTGGAACCAGGGCTGGGCCTGGTGGCCGGAAGACCGGCTCTGCGCCCTGAAGGCCGACCAGGAGGGGGAGTGCTGGACCCTGCCGGTGACCCCGGCCGGCCGCCAGCTTCGCCTCAATCTCCGCACCCCCAGCGCCGGCCTGATCCGCGTCGGCGTCGAGGGCTTGGCCGGCCGCACCGTCGAAGACTGCGACCCGCTCTGGGGCGACCGCCCCGACCAGCTGGTCACCTGGAAAGGCCAGCCCAATATCGACATCGCCGAGACTCAACCCCTGACCCTCCACCTCCAACTCCGCTGCGCCGAACTCTTCAGCATCTCCTTTGTCTGAGCGCTCGCCGCTCGCGCCAAAACCTATGACCGACCTACCCGATATTCCCGACAGCCTCGATCCCGTCGAAATCCAGGAGTGGCTCGACTCCCTCGACTACGTCTTCGAGAACGGCGGCCCCGAGCGGGTCAGCCTGGTGATCGCGCGTTTACAGGATCACGCCCGCCGCCTGGGGGTGAGCATCCCCTTTGCCCTCAACACGCCGTACATCAACACCATCCCCCCCGAGCGCCAGCCGCCGTACCCGGGCAGTCACGACCTGGAGCGCCGCATCCGCAATATGGTCCGCTGGAACGCCATGATCATGGTAGTGCGGGCCAACCAGCAGGACCCCACCATGGGCGGCCATATCGCCACCTATGCCTCGGCCGCGGCCCTGTACGAGGTGGCCTTCAACCATTTCCTGCGCGGCCAGGAGGGCGGCTTCGACGGGGACCAGATCTTCTTTCAGGCCCACACCTCGCCCGGCATCTACGCCCGCGCCTTTTTGGAGGGCCGGCTCAGCGAGACCCACCTCGACAACTTCCGCCACGAATTGCGCGCCGAGCCCGGCCTGCCCTCGTACCCGCACCCGCGGCTGATGCACGACTTCTGGCAGTTCCCCTCCGCCTCCATGGGCCTGAGTTCAATCATGGCCATCTACCAGGCGCGCTTCAACCGCTACCTGGAGGACCGCGGCCTCAAGCCCCGCTCCGACGCCCGGGTCTGGGCCTTCATCGGCGACGGCGAGACCGACGAGCCCGAATCCCTGGGCGCCATCTCCCTGGCGGCGCGCGAGAAGCTGGACAACCTGCTCTTTGTCATCAACTGCAACCTGCAGCGCCTCGACGGGCCGGTGCGCGGCAGCGGCAAGATCATCCAGGAGCTGGAGACGGTCTTCCGCGGGGCCGGCTGGAACGTGATCAAGGTGATCTGGGGCAGCGACTGGGACCCGCTGCTGGCCCAGGACAGCCAGGGCCTGCTGGCCAAACGCATGGGGGAGATCGTCGACGGGCAGTATCAGAAGTACAGTGTCTCCGGCGGCGAGTACCAGCGGCAGCATTTCTTTGGCGTGGACCAGCGGCTCATGGAGATGTCGCACCAGCTCACCGACGAACACATCCGCACCATCCGCCGGGGCGGCCACGACCCCAACAAGGTCTACGCCGCGTACCAGGCAGCCACCCAGTACCGCGGCGCCCCCTCGGTGGTGCTGGCCAAGACCATCAAGGGCTACGGCATGGGCGAGGCCGGCGAGGGGCGTATGACCGCCCACCAGCAGAAGAAACTCGACACCCAGTTGCTGCGGCAGATCCGCACCCGTTTCGGCATCCCCCTTTCCGACGCCGAGGTCGAGGCCCTCTCCTTCTACCGCCCGCCCGAGGACAGCCCCGAGACCCGCTACCTGCTGGAGCGGCGCCAGGCCCTGGGCGGCTTCGTGCCCCGGCGCCCCGCCCCCCGCGGCCAGGCCCCCTCGCCGCGCCAGGGCCTCTTCGACGAGTTCCTGCCCGAGAGCCGCGAGGTCTCCACCACCATGGTCTTCGTGCGTATCCTCGCCAAGCTGCTGCGCGACGAGAGCCTGGGCCGACTGATCGTGCCCATCGTGCCCGACGAGGCGCGCACCTTCGGCATGGAGGCCCTGTTCCGGCAGTACGGGATCTACTCCCACGTCGGCCAGCTCTACGAGCCGGTGGATAGCGAGAGCCTCACCTATTACCGCGAGGCCCGCGACGGGCAGCTCATCGAGGAGGGTATCACCGAGGCCGGGGCCCTCTCCTCCTTCATCGCCGCCGGCACCGCCGCCTCCACCCACGGGGTGCAGACCCTGCCCTTCTTCGTGTTTTATTCGATGTTCGGGTTCCAGCGGGTGGGCGACCTGATCTGGGCCGCCGGCGACCAGCGCACCCGCGGCTTCCTCATCGGGGCCACGGCCGGGCGCACCACCCTCAACGGCGAGGGCCTGCAGCACCAGGACGGCCACAGCCAGCTCATGGCCCTGGCCCATCCGCACGTGATGGCCTACGACCCGGCCTTTGGCTACGAGCTGGCGGTGATCCTGCGCGCCGGCCTCGAGCGGCTCACCGAGGGGGAGGAGGATCTGATCTACTACCTGACGGTGCAGAACGAGGTGTACCCCATGCCCGGCATGCCCGAGGGGGCCGAGGAGGGCATCCTGCGCGGCCTGTACCGCCTGCGCGAGGCCACCCTGCCCGGCAAAGCCGGCGCCCGGCTCTTTGCCAGCGGTAGCATCCTCAATCAGGCCCTGGAGGCCCAGCAACTGCTGGAGCAGCAGTACGGGGTGGCCGCCGAGGTGTGGAGCATCACCAGCTTCCAGCGCCTGCACCAGGAGGGCATGGAGGCCGAACGCTGGAGCCTGCGGCACCCGGAGCAGCCGCCGCGCCAGCCCTGGCTCAGCCAGTGCCTGGCCGGCGCCGAAGGGGCCTTCGTGGTCGCCTCCGATTACCTCAAAGCCCTGCCCGATACCATCGCCCGCTGGTTCCCCCGCCCGCCCGTTTCCCTGGGTACCGACGGTTTCGGCCGCAGCGAGAGCCGGCCGGTGTTGCGGCATTTCTTCGAGGTGGACGCCCGCACCATCGCCTACGTGGCCCTGGCCGACCTAGCCCGGCAGGGCAAGGTGGCGCTGGACCTGGTGCAGCGGGCCCGCCAGGAGCTCGACATCGATCCCGACAAACCCGACCCGGCGCACAGCTGAGCGCCCAACCAGAGCGAGGTTTTCCCATGCAGGTGGACCGCAGCCGTTTCCTCGAAGAGGGTTATCTGATCGTGCCCAAGGTGGTGCCCCCCTCCCGGCTGGCGGCGGTGCGCGCCAGTTACGAGCGGCTGGTGGACAAACAGCGGGGCATCTGGGCGGCCCAGCGCCAGCCCAACGATCCCCCCGGCGGCGCCTGGGAGACCTCGGCGCAACCCCGGCTGGGCCTGAGCCGGCCCCCGCTGGTCCACGAACTCGACGCCGAGGCGGCCCCGGCCATCGAGGCCTGGCTGGGTGAGAACGCCCACGGGGTCAGCAGCCAGCTCCTGGACACCCCCGACGCGGCGGCCACCGACATGATGCTGATGTGCAACCCGGTGCGCGACCACGGGCCGGCCGCCTGGCACCGCGACCTGCACCCCATCGACACCGCCCCCCTGCAGGGCTATATCGACGACATCGCCGAGAACGGCCCGCGCTATATCCAGTGGAATATCCCCCTGTACGACGACAACGTGCTCTGGGTGATCCCCGGCAGCCACCTGCGCCGCAACACCGAGGCCGAGAACCGCGCCATGGGGGCCAACCCGCGCCTGCCGGTGCCCGGCTGGGTGCCCACCAACCTCAAGGCCGGCGACGGGGTGGTCTATATCCTGCCCATCCTGCACTGGGGCAGCAACTACAGCCCCATCAAGCGCCGCACCATCCACGGCGGCTTCTCGGACTTTGTGCTCTACCCGGACCTGGGTTATACCCGCTTCCTCTCCCCCGAGGCCCAGGCGGCCTTTGCCCGCTGGGAAGCCCGCAGCCGCGACAAACAACGCCATACCGAGGCCGCCCTGCGCGCCGTGATCGCCGGCAACGGGCCAGCCTACCTCACCGCCCTCGACCAACTCCACCCCGGACGGGGCGAGAAGGGGCAACTGCTGAGCACGGTCTTCTTCTCCAAACTCGTGCAGGTCATCCGCGTCAGGAAACACCCCGAGGTGGACGATATCCCCCAAGACCTGCGCCACCGCCTGGGCGGCTCGCACCCCATCACCCTCAACTGGGGCCCCGAGTTCGCCGACCGCTTCACCCCCGCCGAGGCCGACACCCTCTGGGCGCGCTTCAAACCCCTCGACCGCCTGCTGCGCGCCGAGAAAGAGATGTTCATCCCCGGGTACCAGTCCGGCCCGATGATCTACCACTTCGACGAGATGCCGGCCAATTACACCGTCGCCGACTTCATCGCCGGCTGGGCCAACGAGTAGCGGCAGGTAAGAAGCCCTGACCCGATAATTTCCCAGGCATGTGAGCATGCTCACATGTTGCTCTGGTATGGATTCTCTATATTCGGGGTGTTTTGTAAGCTATACACTTGTTCATCTATCCTTAATCTTGGAGGGATTAACGATGAAAAGTCTGCGTATCTGCACTGGGGCGCTGGCATTGGCCCTGCTCTGCCTGCTGCGACCGGCGCTAGCCCAGGAGAACCTGGTGGTCAACGGGGGGTTTGAGGAGCCGCGACTAGATAATTGTGATTGTGGCGGTATGGAGGTTCCGCTAGACACACCGGGCATCGGCTGGAGTGTGCAGGGGCATAGCCAATTTGGTCTTGGGAGATTGGGTGGGTTGATTGCTGCAGGCCCCGTGGAAGGGACCCAGCACTATATATCGAATGCGGGTAAGGTCTGCACCCTATCCCAGAATCTGCAAACCATCCCGGGCGCCACCTACGAACTCAAGTTCTCTTATGCGCCACGGAAGACCGTTATGGATTACACCTTTCTGGTCTTCTGGGGCGGGCAGCAGGTGGCCAGTTATCCCATACCTGTGAACGCCCCTGGCGAGTGGCACAACGAGATCTTCCAGCTCCAGGCCCCTGCCGAGACCACCGAGTTGAAGTTCACCACCGATCCTGCTCCTAACATTATGATGAAGCAACTTT
>JADZBP010000134.1 GCA_020852055.1 Candidatus Latescibacterota bacterium | reverse complement strand
GGTGGCCGGCTTTTCCCAGGCAGCGCCGATCTTCTCGGGGCTGGAATACAGCCGCTGGATCGGTCCGCTGCACCCCACCGCCCTGCGCCCCGCCCTTGGACCAGGCCGGCGTTTTGTCTTTGTCCATTTTTGGGACACCCATACCCCGTACGGAGCTGCCGACGCCCGGGCGCTGGGCACCACCGCCCAACTCCTCAACCAGGGCCGGCGCCAGGAGGTGATTGCCGGGTACCAGGCGGCGGTGGAGCGCGTTTTCGAACACCAGGTGGCCCCTCTGCTCGAAGGCCTGGCGCTGGAAGAGTGGATGGTGGTGATCCTCGGGGACCATGGGGAGAGTTGGACTGATGAGGAACCGTACCACGGCCAGACCCTCAACAACAGCGTGCTGCGGGTGCCTTTGTACCTGCACCTGCCCTATTCCGGCAACCCTCTCTTGCCCGGTGCTGTCCATTCCCTGGTCGATGTGTTCGCGACGGTGGATCACCTTTTCGGACTGCGATCGGGGTACCGGGGGTACGGCCGCGACCTGCGGACCCTGAGTCGACCCACCCCGTACCTGGCCGAACTGGACCCCGGTCCGGTGGTTCCAGCGGCAGGCGCGGAGCCCGGTATCTTGGTCGGTCGCCCGAATCCAGGGCCGCAGTGGGCGCTCTTCGACGCGGCGCGCAAGTTCACTTTCTGGGAGCGATCCGGGGCCTGCCGACTCGAAGACACCTTTTCCGGGCAGATACTCGAGATGGATGCTGGAGGGGTTGAGGGGTACCGCTCGGCATACCGGACCCTGGTAGCAGCCTCGGCCTATGCAGCCTTGCCCCCGGCCGGTACCGAGCCGGACACCTTGGTGGATCAACGGCTGCGCGAGCTGGGGTATCTGTAAAGGGGGAGTACAGGGTGTTGCGGGTCAGACCTCGACGGTCCGGGCGATGCCGCTGGGCAGATCGTAAAGCACGAAACGCGGTTTCCCGAGGCGACCCATCAGCTCGCCCGGATTCAGCAGGCGACAGGAAACCACCACCTCGTCGTGGGCCTGATGGTCGTGGCCGTAACACACCAGGTCATAGCTGCCGGATCGGGCCAGGCCCTGGGCGATTGCAGGATAATGGCTCACGCCGAGGCGCCGACCACCGAGGTTGATCTCGGCCAGTTCCCCGTGCAGGCTGAGGTGCGGGAAACGCGCGGCCTGCTGGGTGAGCAGCCATTTGTCGCCGTCGTTGTTGCCCCAGACTACGTGGATGGGTCCGGCGAAACCCTCGGCCAGTTGCACCAAGGTGAAGGGGGCGCAGAGATCGCCACAGCATACCATCGCCCCGGCCTCGCCCATCAGGGGCAGCGCCCGGCCCAGGGCCCAGATATTGTCGTGGATATCGGAACAGATGGCGATTTTCATGCCGGCCTCCTCCCGGGTGTCTCCAGATAACCTGGCCCCAGGCGTGCGGCCAGCAGCCGCCAGCGCTCAGGATAGCTGGGATGGTCGAGCAAGGGGGTGAACCCGAGCCGGAGATACACCTTGATCGCCGGCAGCCGGAAGTCGTCGGTGCGCAGCATAATCGGGCGCTTGGCCAGGGTCAGGGCATAGGCGGTTGCCGCGCCCGTCACCAACCCCCCCAGGCCCGAACCGCGATGGGCCGGATGAGCGGCCACCCAACCGATCTCCCAGTACTCTGTCCCGTCCAGGTCCACCTCGTGCACCCCGGCGCAGGCCGCCAGCTCGCCGGTTGGGGCGACGGCGAAGAACTGCCGCACCAGGCCGCCCGCCATCACCCCAGCCACGCGCTCGGGGTTCCACTCCCCCAGTTCGCCATTGGCATTGAGCAACGCCGCCCAACTCGCCTCGTCACCGGGCTGGAAGCTGCGCAGCTGGTACCCCGCCGGCCAAGTCGGGGTCAGAGGCGGCACCGGGTGCAGGTACCCCATGCGCAACTGAGGCAGGTTTTCTTTTTTGGGCTCGGCCATCAGGCGCTGCATCAGGCGTTGGAGCCGGGCGCGGAGGCCGCGGCGCGGACCAGTGAGGATTTGTATTTCTCCGGGTAATAGGGCTGCAGCACCACCACCTCCACCTCGGGAAAGGCCGCAGCGAGGCCCGGAGGGGGGCGCTGGTCGTACCCCAGGGCAATGATCTGGGGTTTCAACTCGGCGACGATGCGCAGGAAATTGGTCCCCGTATACCCCAGGCAGACCTGTGAGCTCACCCCCAGCGCCGCCACCGCCGCCCGCCGCTCGTCCTCAGCGTGGTCGGGTAGCCGGCCTTTGATCCGGCGCACATTCTCGTCGCGCGCCACCACCACCACCAGCTCGTCGCCCAGGCGTGCCGCCTGTTCGAGGAAGGACCGATGGCCTGGATGGAGGTGGTCGAAGGTGCCGCAACTCAGGACCCGGACCGGCATGGCCTCAGAGTTTCTCGTTGGCACGGCGATCCACCCAGAACTCGGCCCCTTTGTCCTTCTTGAAGATCTGCCCGAAATGCTCGGCCTCGTCGCGGGTCTTGAAATACCCGATGCGCACCCGGGCGCCTTTGTTGCCGCTGTTGGCTAGGGCGTATGCGGGGTAACCTTCGGCGCTGAGCTGCTTGACCCGCTCCCCTGCCAACCGCGCCTCGTCGTAGGTGCCGATCTGCACCGTGAACTCACCGGCCGGATCGTAGGCGATCGGCTTGACAGCCGGGGCCTCGTTAAGGGCGGCAGCGGCAGCGGTGTCGCCCGCGCCGGCCGGGCGCAGGGAAGTATCGACCAGGGCTGGCGCCGCCTTCTTCTCTGGCGACTTGGGCTGGGAGAGCAGCACCAGCTCGTAGTCTTCCTTGCCCTTGAGTTCGTCCTCGAGATCCACCTCCTGGCCCCCGCAACCGGCCAGCAGAAAGCCGAGGAGTACCATGGCGACCGGTCTCAATGAATAGCCTTCAGGGCCTCGTAGTGAGCCCGCAGGGTTCTTTCCACATCCCCGTCGCTGTGCACCGCCGAAGGGAACAGGCACTCGAACTGCGAGGGCGCCATGTATACGCCGCGCTTGAGCAACTCCCAGAAGAAACGCCGGAAACGCGCGGTGTCGGCCGTACACGCCGTGGCGTAATCGACCACCTGCGTTTCGGTGAAAAACATACACAGCATCGATCCCACCCGATTCAGGGTGTACCGGAGGCCCAGCTTCTTGAGATTTTCGGCCATGCCGGCCTCGAGGTTCTGGGAGAGCTGCTCGAGCCGGGCGTACACTCCGGGTTCGCTGAGCATCTGCAATTGAACCAGGCCGGCCTTCATCGCCAGGGGGTTGCCCGAGAGGGTGCCGGCCTGAGAGATCTTCTTGCCCAAGGGGGAGACCTGTTCCATGATCTGCCGTTTGCCGCCATAGGCCCCCACCGGCAACCCGCCGCCGACGATCTTGCCCAGGCAGGTCATGTCCGGGGTAACGCCAAAATACTCCTGCGCCCCCCCCGCACTGAGGCGAAAACCGGTGATCACCTCGTCGAAGATGAGCACACAACCGTCCTGGTCGGCGAGTTGGCGGAGTTGCTGCAGGAAACCCGCTCGCGGCGGCACCGTGCCCATATTGCCGGCTACCGGCTCGACGATGATCGCCGCGATCTGGCCGGGATTCTGGCGCAGCGCCTCCTGTACCGCACTGAGGTCGTTATAGGGAACCGTGATCGACAGGGCGGCGATGGCCTGGGGGATGCCGGGGCTGTCGGGGGCTCCCAGCGTCAGGGCCGACGAGCCGGCCTTGATCAGGAAACTGTCGCCGTGTCCGTGCCAACAGCCTTCGAACTTGAGGATCTTGTCGCGGCCGGTGAACCCCCGCGCCACCCGCACCGCCGACATGGTCGCCTCGGTGCCCGAGTTGACCATACGCACCATCTCGACCGAGGGCACCATCTGCACGATCTGGCGGGCCAGCGCGGTTTCGGCCTGGGTCGGCGCGCCAAAGCTGGTGCCCAGGAGACAGGCCTCCTGCACCGCCTGAACCACCCGCGGGTGGGCGTGGCCAAAGACCAGCGGCCCCCACGAACAGACGTAGTCGATGTATTCGTTTCCATCGAGATCGAAAAGATGGGCCCCGCGGCCGTGACTGATCACCGGGGGATTGCCGCCCACCGCACCAAAAGCCCGAGCCGGGCTGTTCACCCCCCCGGGGATGTACTGTTGTGCCGTAGAGAATGCTTCGATGGATTTGGGACCTGTGTGTTCCACCAATGGCCTCCTGCTGGAATTATCCCTTGCTCTGCGTCTCTCGTTGTGGCTACCTTGTACCGGGAGCCCTGAATGGCCTGTATCCTGGTGATCGAAGACAACCCCCAGAGCCGCCGTTACCTCGAGCGGATCGTGCGCCACCGCTCGAACCACCAACTGCTCTTTGCGGGTACCGGCAAGGAAGCGATCGACAGCCTGGTCAACCGGCGGCCCGATCTCATCTTCCTCGACCTTTTTGTGCCCC
>JADZBP010000133.1 GCA_020852055.1 Candidatus Latescibacterota bacterium | reverse complement strand
GCCAGCCGCCGCCGGTGCAGATCGAAAAGGCCCGCCTCGCCATGCAGCTCAAGCAGGCCCTGCAGCACCTCGAACACGCCCCCGAGCCCGACGCCTGGCGCACCCGCCTGGAGGAGGCCCACGCCCAGTTCCTCGTCGCCCTCGACGACTTCAACCGCTTCCGCCAGGAACTGCGGCTGGCCAAGGAACAGGTCCAGGAGCAGTTCAGCCGGGATCGCCAGGAGCTGAAGCGCCGCTACACCGACCTCAAGGCCGAACTGACCCGCCAGCGCCATGCCTGGCGCCAGCTGCTGGCCGAGGTGTCCGGGCAGGAACTGATCCGCGCCTGAGTTCCCCCCTCGTTTGCCATCACCCTGCCGCTACTGGGCGATGGCAAACGAGGCCTGCACCACCGCCGTGATCTCCTTCTCGATGGAAGTGGCGTCGTTGACGCCGTAATCGGCAACCACCGTCGAGAAGCGCGGGGTAATCTGCAGCACCCCCATACGCGCCGTGCGCATCACCCCCAGCTCGCAGTCGGCCGCCTCGGCGATCTTGCGGGCCCGGGTCATCGCGTCCTGGGCCGCCAGGGCCTGGATCTCCACCTTGAGTTCGGGCAGCTTGGTGTAGAAATACTCCGGCGGTTCCACCATCACCGACACCCCCCGCTCGACCAGCGAGGCCAGCTCCAGGGAGATGGCCTCGATCAGCCGCACTTCCGTCGACTGGATCTCGAAACGCTGGTAGCAGGTGTACTTGAGGACCCTGCCGGTGTCGCGGCCGTGCTGGTCGAATTCGGGCACCGATCCCTGGGCGATGGGAAAGAGCCGCACCTGGCCGGCGGCAAACCCCTTGCCCGCCAGATAACCCAGCAGCGCCGGCTTCTGCCTTTCGAGGCTCTGGTACGCCGCCTCGGCGGTGCCGGCCTCGGCGCTGAGGGAAGCGCGCAGGAATCCCAGGTCGGAGACGATCTCCTTTTTGGCGGAGCCCACCACACTGATGGTCTGCTGGTTGTCCCGCCAGGTGCGGGTGACCACCACGGCGGCGGCCACCAGGCCCAGGCCCAGCAGCAGCGCCGGAAGCACAAACTGGTTTTTCATCGCGACCCCTTGTCGGGTTAGGGAGTGGGGACGGGCACCGGGACCGCCCCGGCCGAGAGCGCCATGCTGCCCAGCAGCCCCAGGCCCATCACATAGAAGACCCACAGCGCCACCACCGCAAAAACCGCCCGGCCCACCGGCACCCGGGCCACCACCGACACCCCCAGGCCCAGCACCACCGCCTGCCAGAGGTCGAAGACGCTGACGGCCAGCAGGGTCTGGCCCGCAAAGGTGCGCACCATGCTTTCCGGCACCAGCAGGCCCGGTCCGGTCTGGACCACCGGGCTGTTCCAGGCCAGGATCAGGGCGGTGCGCACCAGCCATTCGGTGGCGATGATCAGGGAGCCATACCCTTTGACCACCAGCAGCGAGCGATAGGAGACCTCGCTGGTGAAGACGAAACGGGCCAGCAGCCAGAGGATGCCGCTGACCAGCACCAGGGAACTGAAGGTGCCGGTCACCACCAGCAGCCAGCCCTTGTCCCGCGCCGTTTCGAGGTCGCCCAGATGCCGCAGCCGCTGTTCCTCGCCCAGGGTCTGCAGCTGTTGCTTGATCAGGGGGGTTTCGGGATTGTAGACGATGTCGCGGGTGAGGAAGTGGGCACCGACCCCCAGGAGGCAGACGATGGCCACCGGCACAAACCAGTCCAGCCAGTCGGGGTCTTCACCCAGCGCCGCAAAGCTGCGCCGCGGGGCGTAGAAGATGCGCAACAAGCGCCCGGCCAGGTCGAGGGGGGCATCGGGTTGGGGGAAAGCAGGACCTTGCACGGTACTCCTCCGCGGATAAGGGGGATGGCGAGCTTGTTAATATACCACCAACCACCGACCCGACAAGCCGCCCCGCCCGGAGGCGCGGGCTGTTGCGCGATTCTCCTTTGGCCTTAAATTCGGTCTAGCCTCTGTCCGCGGGGAGCCATGCGCACGATTCTGCTCAAAGTTCATCTATATGCCGGCCTGCTCTGCTCCAGCTACCTGATCCTTTTCGGGATCAGCTCCCTCAATTTCAACCACCATTTCGGCCATCCCGGCACCCTCAGGGTCGAGCGCCAGCGCGGCCTGCAGGCCCTACCCGCCATCAGCGACGACCAGCGCCTGGCCGAAGCCCTGCGCGATACCCTCGGCCTAGTGGGCTGGATGCTGCCCTGGGAAACGAGCCGTTCCGAAACCACCGACTCCCTCTACTTTCGTTTTGCCGTCAGCCGCCCGGGCAAGCAGTACACGGTGCGGGTGCAGTCCCCCAAGGAACTGGTCCCTATCGCCGACGACGACCCGCCGCCACCACCCAAGAAAAACGCACCGTCCCAAGCAGTCAAAAAAGAGGTCCCGCCACCCGAGCCGCCCAGGATCACCCTCCCGACGCTGCGCGAACCAGCCCACCGGATCATCGTCGACGAAACCGGCACCGGCCTGTGGTCGATCATCGGCCAGTTGCACGGCTTCAGCGGCAATCTGCCGCGGGCCGGTTTCATGCGCTTCTGGTCGGCCTACACCGAGATCTGCGTCTGGGTGGTGCTCTTCTCGCTGGTCTCGGGGGTCTATCTGTGGGCGGCCCAACCCGCCGAGCGCCTGATCGGCCTGATCCTGCTGGGCGCCGGGGCCGGCGGCGGCCTGCTCTTCATGCTCGCCATCTGGATCTGGGGCTGACCATGGTCTACCAGATCATCCGCCGCATCCACCTCTACACCGCCTTTTTCCTGCTCAGTTTTGTGCTGATGTACTTCGTCACCGGCTACGTGATGATCCACGAGGGGCTGCTGGAGAACCGCGAGCCACAGAAGAAGACCCGCAACTTAGCCCTCAAGTACAAGGGCGAGAAGACCCCCGAGGCCTACGCCGCCCACCTCGAGCAGACCTATGGCTTCACCGGCAAGCGCCAGCCGCCGCAGCACCGCGAGGACGGCAGTTGGCATTTCGCCTACACCCGCCCCGGCGCTGCGTACGAGGCGCTGATCTCGGCGGCCGGCGACAGCGTGCGCATCACTGAAACGCAGGAGCATCTGCGCCGCACCCTGGTCGGTTTCCACCGCCTGCACGGCTACGGGGGCGGCCTGCTGTACGATATCTGGGCGGTGTGTTACGACCTGGCCAGCCTGTCGCTGATCCTCTTCACCCTCAGCGGCATCTACCTGTGGTACAAACTCACCCGGTACCACCTGCTGGGCTGGCTGCTGCTGGTGCTCAGCTTCGCGCTGGCCGCCAGCACCATCGGCTACCTGCTCACCCTCCCCTGATTCCCCTCAATCCCCGCGCGGCGGCCAGGCCCGGAACAGGTCCAGCTGCTCGCGCCGGTACCGCGCCCGCGTCCCCTCCGTGAGGTAGGGCGGCTCGTCCATGGTGGCGATGTTCTGCGACATCATCCAGAAGGGACCATACCCCACGTGTAAGGTCTTGCGGGTGCGCGGTGAGTGATTGACCAGCCCACCGTGGCGCAGGTTCTCGGTGAAGAGGATGCCGTCGCCGGCCTCCACCTCCAGCCCGATCATGCCCGGTTCGGTGTGTGGATCGTTGCCGTAGGGCGAGGGCCGGTTGGTCTTGTGGGTGCCGGGCACCACGCAGAAGGCCCCCTCCTCGTTGCTGACCGGATGCACGAAGTAGATCATGCGCACCATCATCGCGTCGATGCCCTTGGCGTTGAAGCTGTAGCGGTACTTGTGGTCGATGGGGCCGCCCATGTGGGTGCCCGAGTGGTTGCCGGTGTAGCGCACCCGCAGTTCAGAGTTGTTGATGGTGATGCGGCCCTGCACCACGGCGCGGATGTACTGCATGGTGCGGGCGTGGTCCGCCAGGACATCGAAGGCCGGATCGGCGTTCCAGAAATCCTCGATGATCAGGGTCTTGCCCTCGGCCGCAGCCCCCTGAACATGGTAGCCGCGCTCGGCGTTGAGGTGGTACTCGGCGCCCCAGGCGCTCACCTTGCGGGGAGGCAGTTGCACGTGGCGCCGGGCGTGGTCCTCCAGCTCGTCCACCGCCGCGGCCAGGCGGGCGACCTGCTCGCCGCTGAGCAGCCCCTTGATGACGATGTAGCCCTGCCGGTCGAACTCGTACTGCTCCTGCTCGTCCATCGCTCTCCTCTCAACAGAATCCCAGTTGGCGGGCTAGGTTGCCGCCCTTGACCTTGAGGCGGTCTGCCTCGCGGTATTCCTCCATATGCGCATCGATGATGCGAGGGGTGCCACCGCCCCACACCAGGCGGTCGGGTCCGAACTCGGCGATCACCCGGCGGGTGAAGGGCCGGGCGCTCAGGTAGAGCGGCCCGTCGCCGGCAAAGTGGCTCAGTCCGGCAATCTTCATCTGCACCCGGGGGAAGGCCGCCAGCTCCAGCACCTGCGCGTATTCCACCGGGGTGCCCAGATGCGGCTCGGCCAGGTGGTCGATGTGCACCGCCGATTCGGGGTACTCGCGCAGCACCTCGGCCACCTGGGCGGCGTAGTTGGGCCCGATGTGCAGCTCGATGATCAGGCCCAGTTCCAGGGCCTTTTCCCACAGGGCGCGCACCCCGCGGTCGGCAAAGCTGTCCAGGTACTCCTCCTTGCCCCGATGGGCGTGAAAGCGCAGGGCCACCAGCAGGGGCTGGCGGGCCACCAGATCAACCAGTTTGCGGGGCGCGTCCGGGTCGCGCGGGTAGAAGAGACAGGTGCCGCGGAAGCGCTCCGGCTCCCGCTCCAGGCACTCGAGGATCAGCCGGTGGTCGTCCCCGTACGGCTCGGGGTGGACCAGCACCGCCCGCGTTATGCCCTCGCGGTCCATGTGCTCCATATAGGCCCGCAGCGGGTCGGCCGGCGCCTGCGACACGTCCGGCCGGTACGAGGCCTGCGCGTGGAAGGGAAAACGCCCGAGGTCCGGGCTGAAGATGTGGGTGCTCCACTCGACGATCATAAACGCCTCCTGGCGACGATGGCAGCCCCCGGTGGCGGCGCGGTCATACCTTGACAGGCCGGCCCGGCAGGTGGTCTTTTAGAAGAGTATCCTCTCAGGAGAGTGTCCCGATGAAAATCGCCCTGCACCAGATCACCACCCTCAACGCCCCGATGGAAGAAGACCTCAAAGCCTATGCCGAGGCCGGCTTCAGCGCCTTCGAGTTGCATCTGGGCAAGGCCAAGAAATACCTGGAGACCCACTCGCTGCACGCCCTGCGCGACCTGGTGCGCGCCGCCGGTCTGCAGCCAGTGGGGGCCACCGGCCATGTGGTCAGCGCCTTTGCCGCCGAGGATGCCCGCCATCAGAATCGGGAAGAGTTTGTCCAGGCCCTCGAGATCATGGAAGCCCTGGCCTGTCCGCTCATCGTTTTTGGCGGCGACGGCCCGGCCGAAAACCCCGTTGCCGCCCAGCAGAGCGAAGCCGGCCTGGCCGCCCGCGATATGGCTTACACCGAGGCGCTGGTGCGTTTCGCCGCCGAGGTGGGCCACCTGGCCGACCTGGCCGCCCCCCGCGGCATCAGCATGGCCCTCGAAATGAACTGGTGCCGCCTGTGCCGTTCGGTGCAGACCGCTGCCCGCACCCTCGACCTGGTGGGCCGGGCCAACGTCGGGTTCCTCTTCGACGCTGCCCACTTCGCCGTCTCGCCCTCGCGCCTGAGCGACCTGGACCTAGTCAAGGGCCGGATCATCTACGGCCATCTCGACGACATGCGCCCCTGCCCTCCCGACCTGACCAACGTCAACAACGACCGGGTGATTCCCGGCGACGGGGCCCTGCCCCTGCACGAGTGGTACCAGAAGATCGAGGCCTGCGGCTATACCGGCTGGCATGCGGTGGAATTGTTCTGCCACGACCTGTGGCAGGAACCGGCCCTGCAGATTGCCCGCAAGGTGAAGGCCGGCTGCCAGCGGGTCTGGCCGGCGGCGCAGTTCTAGGGTTGACAAGCAGAGGTGTGAAGCCTATTTTTATGGCCTGCAAATTGGTCGCGTGGCCCGTTCGTCTAGAGGCCTAGGACGCCGGCCTCTCACGTCGGCAACACGGGTTCGAATCCCGTACGGGCTACCAATTTTCCCTTCTGACTGAACTCGTGTTGCCCCATTCCCCGCGCCATCGGTTCACCTATCAAAGCTAACTTTATTTCGTCGCGGTCAAAGATAAGCTGATCTATCTGAAGCCGCATTAGTTCCTTCCGTTCCTCAGGAGTTGCCTCATCATACAACTCCTCGAAAAGCTTTAGCCCCCCGCTGAAAGATTCAGGACTTACCGCTTTATGCTCCAACAGCGTTATCTGCGTTTCCATCTCCGCTATTTCCAGGTCCAACTGAGCTTTGTTTTCCTCCAATTCGCTTATCTTGCTCCTGATGGGCCTAACCCCATCCCCTCCGCCTCCCTCAGCAATACTTTCTACCAGGGAAGCAATCCTTCCCTCAACCCCTGTACGCTGCCGCATCAGGACATCTTTTTTACGAATACACGCCTCTAACATTGAGCTTGACTCCAGCGTGGCATTCTGAACGATCCCGGCGACTGTATTCGGGTCATTCCCAAGTTCAGCAATGCGATTCCGAATAACGGACTCCAAAGCGACCGCTGGAATTGGGTTCATTTCGCACTCCTCCTTCCCCCCACGGTTCTGGCGTGAACACCGGTAATAAAAATAGGATTGTCCATTTTTACCAGTTCCGTAGCTGGAGGTCATGAACGAGCCGCAATCTCCGCACCTGACCAATCCCTCCAGGGTATAGACATGGAGGTTTTGCTTCCTTCTTTTTGCCCCCGATGATTGGTTCGACCTGATTATGCTTTGCGTCTTTTCCCAAATATCGAGTGGCACGATTGGTTCATGTTTTCCATCAAAGATCTTTTTTTTAAAACCAATCTTCCCAATATAAAACGGGTTCTGAAGAAGACGGCTGATAGCATTGTCGTCGAATTTCCTGTTGCCACGCTGCCGGCCTCTACGCGAAAGATATGATTTTGTACGGAATCCCTTACTGTTGATTATCTCAGCTACCCTCCTAAATGACTGTTCCCTAACAAAGACTTGGAAGATCGTCAGCACGACTTCTTTCTCTTCATCATTCACCTTCAGCACACCTTTATGATTGGGGTCTAGATCATATCCAAAAACCTGCCCCCCGTTTTGTAGACCCTGCTCTGCCCTCCATTGCATCTTCGTTTTTGTTCTTTCTGCGGTCTGTTCTCTTTCCAGCTCGGCGGCGATCAATATTATTTTTACCGCGAATCTTCCCATTGAATCCGACGTATCGAATTTCTCGGTGTAGGAAACAAATGTGATTTTGTATTTGTCAAGGAATTTTTGAAAATCGTAAAAATCAATAAGGGAACGGGAAATTCTATCTATTTTGAAACAGAGAATGGTATCAATGATCCCGGATTCAGCATCACGAAGCATCTGCTGGAACTGTGGCCTGTCCGTATTTTTCCCAGATTTCCCTTCCTCACGGTATTCCCTGACTATCTGCCAGACCCCATCTTCTTTTCCTTCAAATTGGTTTCCCCTGTTAATCAGTGAAATATGGTCCCGCAGAATCCCAACTTGGGAATCTAGTGATCCATCTTGTTTCATTGCCTGCATGTCTGTTGACACCCTTGCATACAAACCCACTTTCTTCATTGATCTCCTCCTTTCTTTTCCTTAACACGCAGGTAGATGCGTGTATATAACGACATCAGCTCAATATATCGTTGCTCTTCTGACAACAATGAGTAGGGGTTCCGAGTATTCGCAGCTCTTGCCGGCTCAATCCTGAGCCTGGGACTTCCCCGCAACTCCTCTTTTCTTATCTCCTCGCACATATCGCAACACTGTTCCCTTCTCGACCACCATTGGTCGGAGCAGT
>JADZBP010000132.1 GCA_020852055.1 Candidatus Latescibacterota bacterium | reverse complement strand
TTCCTGGCGAACATGAGCCACGAGATCCGCACCCCGATGAACGCGATCATCGGCATGAGCGAGCTGCTCTCCGACACCCCGCTGGATGCCATCCAGCGCGAGTACCTCGGCATGGTGACCACCTCGGCCGAGGGCCTGCTGGACATCATCAACGACATCCTCGATTTCTCCAAGATCGAAGCCGGACGTATGGACCTCGAGGCCGCGCCACTGCCCTTGCGGCCGGTGGTGGGCCAGGTGCTCAAGACCCTGGGAATCCGCGCCCAGCAAAAGGGTATAGAGCTGACCCATTACGTCCAGGCCGAGGTGCCCGAGGAACTGGTGGGCGACGCAGTCCGGCTGCGACAGGTGCTGATCAACCTCACCAACAACGCCATCAAGTTCACCGAAAAGGGCGAGGTCGTCGTCTGGGTCGAGGTCGCCGAGAGCGGCACCGATCACACCACCCTCCACTTCCAGGTCCGCGACACCGGCATCGGTATTCCCGCCGCCCAGCAGGAACGGATCTTCGGGGCCTTTGCCCAGGCCGACGCCTCCACCACCCGGCGTTACGGCGGCACCGGGTTGGGCCTGAGCATCTCGGTGAATCTGGTCAGGTTGATGGGGGGCCGGATCTGGGTCGAAAGTGAGGAGGGCAAGGGCAGCACCTTCCACTTCACCGCCCGTTTCGGCCTGCGCCCCAACCTGACTCCGGCGGCACCGGCCCTGCCGGCCCTGCAGGGACAGCGGGTGCTGCTGGTCGACGACAACGCCACCAACCTGCGGGTGTTTTCGGAGGTGTTGCAGATCTGGGGCATGCGCACGGCCACGGCGGCCGGCGGCCCGCAGGCCCTGCAACTGCTGGCGGAGGGCGCCGCCCAGGACGATCCCTTTTCCCTGATATTGATGGACTACATGATGCCGGACATGGACGGCGCCGAGTTGATCGAGCATCTGCGCCGCCTGCCCGCGCTGGCCGACACGGCGATCGTGATGCTCTCCTCCGCCTCGGACCCCGACTCCATCGCCCGTTGCCAGCTCCTGGGGGTGGCCGGGTACCTGATCAAGCCCATCACCCAGGCCGAACTGAAGTCCATGCTCTTGCAGATCCTCGCCCCCGGCCCGCAGGCCCGGGCCGAGGCCTCCCCCGCCAACGAGCCCGCCCCTGGCCAATCGCTGCGGGTCCTGTTGGTCGAGGACAACCCTGTCAACCAGCAGGTGGCGCTGGGTTTTCTCCGCCGGGCCGGCCACCTTCCCCAGGTGGCCACCGACGGAAACGAGGCCGTCGAGGCCGCGCTTAGCGGGGCCTATGACGTGGTGCTGATGGACGTGCAGATGCCGGTGATGGACGGTTTCGAGGCCGCCGCACTGATCCGCGCCCACGAGCAGATCCACGGGGGCCACCTGCCGATCTACGGCCTGACAGCCCGCGCTCAGGCCGAGGACCGGGACCGCTGCCTAGCGGTAGGCATGGATGGCTTTCTGCCCAAGCCCATCAACCGCGCGCAACTGCTCGAGACCCTGGCCGGCCTGGCGCCCAGTGCGCCATCCCCCGGTGCCCAGCAACCGGCGGTCTCTCCAGCCGCGCTGGACGAGGGCGAAACCCTCGACCCAGGCGCCGTGGCCAAACTGCGGGAACTGGATGCCGGCGGTTTCCTCTCGTTGCGGGAGTTTGTCCAGGTGGTATTGAGCGATGGCGAGCAACATCTGGAATGCCTGCGCCAGGCCCTTGCCCAGGGGGACGCCAAAGGGCTGGAGCGGGAAGCGCATACCCTGAAGGGCAGCAGCCGCGAGTTGGGGGCCCGACAGCTGGGCGCGCTCTGTCAACAGCTGGAGGACCTGGGAACGGCAGGGGAGGTCGCCCAGGCGGCCTTGCTCTTAGGGGATCTCGAAGTGCACTACGGGAGGGTCAGGGAAGCGCTGGAAAACCTGGTGTGAAGCGGCACTATAAAACAGGCGGGCAATGAGGACCCGGGCAGGTCAGGCCATGTAGTCGATCAGCTGCCCGCGGCCCGGCGCCGGCGTGCCGACCGGCCGGGATTCCGACCGTCTATTGGGGGCTGGGTAGCCTGCAGTAGCTTGGGAGTTGTTGGCAGATCCCGCCTTCCTGCCGGTGTTGAAGTAATCGACCAGAGGTTTGGTGTTGAACGGATTTGGCCCGAGGCCGGGGAAGATCGAATCCATGACTCACCTCCTTGTACGCAGCCGGATGGCAGTGCCCACCCCGCACCTGCTGTGGGCAGCTGCCTATAATTAATTCATTTGCTGCTCGAAATTCAAGCCCGCACCGCAGCCCCAAAAAAAAACACGGCCGCCAGAAAAACCGGCAGCCGTGTTGCTTCACAGGCGAGTTTGGTGAGCCCGTCGGGGATCGAACCCGAGACCCACGGATTAAAAGTCCGTTGCTCTACCAGCTGAGCTACGGGCTCCCCTGGAACAAGGGAAGAAAAATAACCCACAGCCCTCTCAGCGTCAACTAGCCCGTCCCGTTCTGCTATCTGGCCAGCCACGGTGCAGACCCGATCCCGCCCGGAGTCGCACCCTTGGCGCCGGGCCTCAACCCACCCGGTACTTCTCGACGGCGGCCATATCCAACTCCACCCCCAACCCCGGCACCTCGGGCACGGTCACCAGCCCGTCCTTGGGGGTCAGGGCCCCGCCGATCAGGTCGTTCTCGCGGGTGAAATGCAGGCAATCCGAGGGGATGGTGGCGTTGCGGACCACCGCATGGACGTGGGTGCCGTACGCCCCGGAGATACCCAGACCCAGACCCACCACCTGCAGCCACACGGGCATACCTGCCGCCTCGGCCATACCCGCCGCGATCAGCACCCCCTCGACGCTCCCCCCCAGGTTGAAGCAGTCGGCCGCCTCGGCGCGGATGGCGCTCATCACCTGCCTGGCGTCCCCCAGGTGCGGGGCCAGCGGGATGGACGAGTGGCTGCGGAAATCGCGATACTGGTGCCAGCCAGGCAGGTACTGAAAGGGATCCTCGAAGGCGCGGATATTGTATTTCTCCAGTTGCCCGGCCAGCCTGAGGCTGGTGTGCAGGTCGCCAAAGGTGAAATTCGGATCGACGATGATGCTGTATTCTGGCCCGGCGGCGGCCGTCATCAACTCGACGGTAAGTGCGATGTTCCAGGGACGCGCCTTGAGTTTGTGGGTCTTGTACCCCTCGCGGGCCCCGGTCTCGGCCATGGCCGCGAACTCCTCCGGCTCCAGGGGCGGCGACCAGTATCCCACCGGCACCTTTTCCCAGTGTTTGGTGCCCATCAGCCGGTAGGCGGGTAAACCCAGGGCTTTGCCCGCCAGGTCGAAGAGGGCCATGGCCATGGCCCCGCCCAGGGTGGTGAGGTTCACCTTGAGCGGCTCCACCCCGACCCACTGCGCCTCCAGCCCCTCGCAGCGCTCGCCGCGTCCCCCCTCGCCCAGCCCGACGATTCCCGCATCGGTGTGAACCTTGAGGATGGGGATGGGCCGCTCGCGGAAATCGGTGGGTCGGCTCTTCTGAATCTGCGGGATGTGCGGCACCGCCGTGTAAAACACCTCGATGCGGGTGATCTTCATCGCCATGCCCTCCTAGGCCAGCACCTGCCGCAGCCATTTGAGTTTGCGCTGCTGGTGCAGATTGCCACCGCCTTCGTGCCCGTTATAGGGATAGATCTCGATGGATTTCTGGACTGCCGCCGGTAGATGGTTGTAGGAAGCGTACACCGTTGAGGGCGGGCAGATATCGTCCCACAGGCCCACCGAATAGTAGGCGTGGCTCACCTTGGTGCGGGTGGCCAGGTTCATGTTGTCGAAATACGAGAGGGTGTTGAAGGCCTGTTCGATTTTGTCGGGGAACCGCTTGAGGAAGTTGGTGATCTCGCCGTAGGGCCCCACGGCGATGTCCACCGAACGGCGGAAATGGGAGAGCCAGGGCACGTCGGGGGCCATGACCGCCACCTGCTCGGAAAGGCTGGCACAGGCGATGGTCAGCGCGCCCCCCTGGCTGCCGCCGAGGGCGGCGATGCGTTTGGCGTCGACTTCGGGCCGGGCGCCGACCAGTTCCACCGCCCGCACGGTATCGAGGTAGAAATTGCGGAAATAGTACTCGTCCTTGTCGAGGATGCCGTGGGTGATAAACCCGGATTGGGCGCCGTGGCTGGTCTCCACCTTCATGCCGGTATTGCCGCCCTGCCCGCGCGAATCCATGATGAAGGCGCAGAAGCCGTTGAGCACATGGGCGGCCAGGGCGTGTGGAAAATCGCGCCCGCCGGTATAACCGATAAACTGCACCACCGCCGGCAGCGGTTTCTTGACCTCCCTGGGGGTGAGGAACCAGCCGCGCACCCGCACCCCGTCGGCCCCGTCGAAGGCCACGTCGTAGACGCGGGCCAGGGGCAGGCTGTCGGCCAGTTCGGTGAACTCCCCATTGAGGGGCACCTGCCGACTGTGGGCCAGTTGCGCGTCCCAGAAGGTATTGAAGTCCGGGGCGGCGGTCAGGGCGGGGCGGTATTCGACGAGTTTTTCAAGGGGCCAGTCTACAGAAGCCATGATCCTCCCGTGCCGGTGGCGGTTAGAGGTTTTCCAGGTCGAGTGCAGCCGGGGTGACAAAGAGTTGCCCGAGTTCCTCCCGCACCGCCGCGGAGAGTTCCACAGTGGCGGCGCGGCTATTCTCTTCCAACTGTTCCAGGGTGGAGGCCGAGGGGATCAGCGGGCCCATACCCGGCAGCGTCAACAGATAAGCCAGGCTCAACTGGGCCACGGTCAGGCCTTCGCGGCGGGCCAGATCGTCGAGCTGGGCGAGACGCTGGGCCACCTCGGCGCCGCGCATCTTGTCGAGCGCCCCTTCATCGACCAGCCGATCCCCCTGCCCCACGCTGCGACCGGGCAGGTAGCGGTTGGTCAGCAAGCCGCGACTGAGCGGGCTGTACGGGATGAAAGCCAGGTGGTTGCGGGCGCAGAAGCCCAGCACCCCGCGCTGGCCCTCGCGTTCCCCGTCGAGCGGGTTGAAGTTGTTCTGCACCGAGCACACCAGGGGCAGGCCGTAGTGGTGGGCCATCTCCCGGTACAACATCAGGTCGTCGACATTGGCATTGGAGAGGCCCAGGTACCGCACCAGGTCGCGCCGTTTCAGGTCAGCCACCGCCTCGAGCGATTCCTCGACCGGGGTACTGGGGTCGGGGCGGTGGAACTGCAAGAGGTCGATGTGGTCGAGGCCCAGCCGGTCGAGCGAGGCATAGACGCTGTCGAGCACGTTGGCGCGAGAAAGCCCGCAGTGGTTGGGGGTCTTGCCGTCCATGGCCCCAGCCATCTTGGTGGCCAGCACGATATTGCGCCGTTCCCCCGGATGGGCCCGGAACCACTCGCCCAGCACCCGCTCCGAGTTGCCGGAGGCCTCGTTGTAGCGGTTGGCGGTATCCCAGAAGGTGACGCCCAGTTCCAGGGCGCGGTCGAGGATGCGGAAGGACTGGTCGCGCCCCACCCGCGAGCCGTCGCCCCGTTCGGGGTAGCCCATCTTCCAGGTGCCCAGGCCAACTCGTGAGACCCGCAGGCCGCTGCGACCCAGCTGCATATAGGGCATGCCATTGAAGGAGTCGAAGCTGAAACCCAGGCCGTAGAAACGGGTATCGTACGCCATCGCGCCGTCCTCAGCTCAACGCCAAGACCGCCGTGCGGGCGGGCAGGCTGAGCAGTTTGCTGTAGTGGGTGACCTGTGCCCCCCCGGCCACCGCCAGGGGTTGTTGCACGATGAAGTCGGCGAAATCCGGGGCATTGTACGCCACGTAGGCCGGCAGCAGGCGCTCGATCTGGCGCTGGGCGGGCAGAGAGAAGTCGGGAAAGGCCAGGGGCCCGGTGTCCACCTGGTAGATGGTCTCGATATCGTTGGCGTTCATGGTCTTGATCGGGAATTCCAGCACCGCGCTGGCCGCCTGGTCGGGGGCGGCGATCTCCACCCGGCCCACCAGGGGCACATTGTTGAGGGAGGCGCGCACCATCTCGGCCGGCGTCGCCAGTTCCCTCCCCTCCACCCGGACCAGGTGCGGATGCACGTTTTCGAAGCGGTCGGCCCAGAGCCCCTGCTCCTTCCACCCGGCGTGGTGGGTGGACTTGGTGCGGAAGATGGCGTACTCCGCCTCGGAGAAGATGCCGCAAAAATCGTAGTTATCCGCGTGGAAGAGATCCCTGGGGGCGAAGGTGTTTTCCGACTTGCAGGAGGCGAAGAACAGGTAATTGGCGGTGTGTCCCCCGGCGGTGAGGGTGCACTGGGATTCGACCTGCAGGCGGGCGTTGTTGCCTCGCCCCTTGGTGACAAAGGTGACAAAGGAGCGGGTGTAGTCCAGCACTTGCATGGGGTTCCTCTTTCTCAGAGCGGTTTGAGCCAAGTCTCGGGGATCTCCAGCCCGAATCCGGGGCCGGGCGGCAGGCCGATCTTGCCACCCACCGGCATCGGGGTGCCCGGCGGGGTGCGGTAACAACCCAGGCGCCCTTGTTCGGAGCCGGCCCCCAGATGGCACTCCTCGAAGGGCACGCCGGGAGGCGAGAACTGGATGAACTCGATGAGCGGGGTGTTGGGCATCGCCGCCGTCCAGTGCTGCCCGTAGAGGTCGTTGGCGCCGGTGTGCAGGCACATGGGGATCTCGGCCGCGTCGGCCAGTTGCGCCAGGCGCATGGCTTCGGTGAAACCGCCCACCCAGCGCAGGTCGGCCTGGATGAGGTCCACCAGGCGTTCCTCGAGGGCCTGGGCGCCGGGCCAGCGGGTGGACCAGTGCTCGCCAGTGGCCAGGGTCTGCCAGGGCAGGCGCCGGCGCAGGCTGCGCAGGCCCGCCCAATCCTGGGGCATCAACATCTCCTCCATCCAGCGCATGCGGTACGGCCGCAGGGCCTCACACATGCGCACGGTGTAGTCCACGTCGTACGCCATCCAGCAATCGAGCATCAGATCCGCATGCGGGCCGATCTGCTCGCGGGTACGGGCGATCAGCTCCGCCGTGCCCTCGATGCCGCGCTGGCCGTCGTACATCCCGTGCGGCCGGGCCAGCTTGAACTTGCCAAAGCCCAGTTCCAGGCCCCAGTCCACGTCGTTGCCGGTCAGGTACACCTCCATGCTCTGGCGGCAGGGACCGCCGGCAAGGCGATAGACCGGCTGGTCCAGCGCCTTGCCCCACAGATCCCACAGCGCCAGATCCACCCCGGCCACCGCCCGGGCGGTCAATCCCTCGTTGCCGAAGGACAGGGTGCCCCGCCACATGCGGTCGTTGCACAGCGCCAGGGCCCCCACCTCCTGGCCGACGACGATGGGCGCCAGGCACTCCTTGATGAGCAGGGCGGCCACGTGCCCGGTGTCGGTGCTGCCCAGGCCCCAGGTGCCGTCCTCGGCCGTGGCCTTGACCCAGATCAGGCCACCCGGCTCCCGCCCGTTGAGCGGGGTGTCGAAGCGGTCGGCCGGCGAGGCCTGTCTGAAGGTCTGATGCCAGGAGGGGCGCCGGGCCGGACTCCCGCGATGCGTGGGCGGCGGCGGCACCAGCTCGCATACCTCGATGGCGGTAATTTTCATGCCAGGGGCCTCAGCGCACCTGCCAGCGGGCCCGCACCGGCTGCTGCAGGGCCCGGGCGTACAACTCGGCCCACTGCTTGGAGCCGTCGTCGTGCCAGGGCTCCATACGCACCCCCTCGGCATAGGCCGGGCCGTTACCGCCGCCGAAGTACCCGTACCCCTGCCCGGTGTTGGCCATGTACACACAGGCGTTGTCCGGGTAGACGACGCAGTTGATGATGCGCGGCAGCCGGGCGTTGAAGGGCAGGCCCTGGTCGCGGAACTTCTTGATCTCCTTTTCGGGCACCTGGAATTTCTTGATCGCCTTCTCGTCCACCTCCACCCCCAGGCCCGGTCCCTTGGGCACCTGGTGGTACCCGCCGATCACCTCGATGGGTTTCTTGAGCAGCTGGTGGCTGTAGAGGTTGACGCAGGTGATGGCCGGCCAACTGGCATTGGTGAGCACCGCCCCCAGGTGGGCCGCCCAGGTGGTGGTCAGGCCGTTGCCCACCAGCTGCAGCCAGAAGGGCATCTGGGCTTCGGCGCTGAGCAGGCCCTGCCGCACCACGGTGGACTTGCCGGCACAGAGCACGAAGCCATCGACCACCTCCTCGCGCACGCAGGTGATGTAGGGCGGCGAACCGAAGTGCATGGCCACCGGCCGGTTGGTGGCGCGGCGGATCTGGCGGTTGCCCAGGATGTCGGTCTGCGGGATGGGCGACTCGTACATGGCGACGATGGGGTACTTCTCGAGCTTCTTGATGATGGGAATGGCCGAGGCCGCGTTCTGCCAGGTCTGGTTGGGGTCGAGGTCGAGCTTGAAATGCGGCGGCACCACCTTGGAGATGGCGTCCACCTGGGCGACGATGTCGAACCAAGGCCGCGGCTTCAGCTTGAAGCTGGTGTACCCGTTAGCCACCGCATCCTTGGCCTCGCCGGCCCAGTCCTTGGGCGGGGCGTCGATGGACCACCAGGAGATGGGCACCCAGTCGCGCACCTTGGTGCCCAGCAGTTCGTAGACCGGCACGTCGAGGATCTTGCCCACCACGTCGAACAGGGCCATCTGCAGACCGGAGCCCAGCGAATCGTCGTTCATCATCAGCGCCGGGCTTTTGCCCTTGACCTTCTCCACCGCCTGGTCGCTTACCCGCGCCCAGGTGTAGTGGATGACCGTCTCACCCCAGCCCACATGGCCGGTATCGGTCTGCACCCGGCACAGTTCGAGGATGTTCCAGTTATACACCTCGCGGGCGGTGATCTTCTGCTGGCGCGGGGTGAAGGGCACCTGCACCACGATGCGCTGTACGTCGACGACCTTCATTGCCACCTCTCCTGTTTAGAACACGATTTCCCGGCCCCGGCGGGCCGATTCGTAACAACCGTCGATGAGTTTTTGCAGATTGAGCAACTGCCGGTGGTCCTGCATCGGCCACACCTCGCCGCGGCGGATGCAGCCGATGACCTCGGCGTCCTGCAGGCGGATGCTGTCGTGCCAACTGTCGTACCAGTCTTCGCGGCCCTGTAACTCGGGGGTGCGGTCCACGATCTTACCCTCCTCGTCCATCTTCACCGAAAAGGGACCGCTGTTCATCAGGGTGCCGCGGGTGGTAACCAACTCGAAGCGGTGCCAGTCCTTCACCTCGTCACACCAATTGCCCTCTAACACGTAGGTCGCCCCGTTGTCGAAGCGCACCAGCGCCGTGAGCAGGTCCTCGGCGTCGAAGCGGGCGGTGATCTCGGGGGCCACCACTGCCCCGCGTTTGCCGGGAAAGAGGCGCCGGGCCGAGGCGCTGACCGAAACCGGGTTGGGCGCCCCGCCCACCCAGATGGCCAGGTCCATGCCGTGGATCAGGGTGGAGGCCAGCACCCCGCCGCCCGACTTGGCCAGCTCGTAGTGCGGGCCCCAGACCGGCGGGCCCTGGTGGCAGCCCCAGGCCTTGCAGAAGACCGGGTCGCCCACCTGCCCGGAGGCCACCAGGTCGCGCAGGTACTGGGAGGTGGACATATAGCGCATATTGGTGCCCACCTGCACGTTCTTGCCGGCCTTGCCCGCCGCGGCCAGCACCCGGGTCGCCTCCTCCAGGTTCATCATGAAGGGCTTTTCGCACAGGACATGGGCCCCGGCCTCGATGGCGGCCAGGCACATCGAGGCGTGGGTATTGGGCATGGTGGCGACGATCACCAGGTCCAGGTCGCCGGGTTTGAGCATCTGGCGGAAATCCTTGGCGGCCCGGGCATGGGGCCAAAGCTGGCTGGCCTTGGCCAACCGTTCCTCGCTCAGATCGCAGTAGGCGGCGACCACCGCCTCGCGCTCTCCCAGCTCGCGGATGACCCGGCAGTGATTCTGCCCCTGGGCGCCGCAGCCGATGACTCCCACACGTACTGGGCGGTCCAACATCGACGATAGTCCTTTCTAGCGGGTGGCTTGGTAGTATCGTTTGAAGGGTCGGGCTTCCAGGCCTTTGAGATCGAGTTCGACACCCAGGCCCGGGCCAGTGGGCAGGTCGATGTACCCGTCGCGGCTCTGGATCACCTCCGGGTTGCGCAAGAGCTGGGCGGCCAGGCGCTCCTCCCCCTCGTTGCCCACGGTCTCGAAGAGGTGACCGTTGCGGATGAAGGCCATGGCCTGCAGCCCCTGGGCCACCGAGAGCGGGCCGTTGGGATTATGCGGCGCCATGGCGACGTTGTTCATGGCTGCAATGCCGGCCAGCTCGCGGAACTGCCCGAAACCGCCGCAATTGCCCAGGTCGGGCTGGAAGAGGTCCACGGCCTGTTCGGTGAGCATACTCACCATGTTGCGGTCGTACACCGTGGCGGTGCGTTCGCCGGCGGCGATGCGCGGCCCCCCGCAGGCGCAGGAGGCTTCCTTGAGCAGGCGCAGCCCGCGGATATCCTCGGGCGGCAGGGGCTCCTCGACCAGTTCGACCACCCCGGCCAGGCCCTGCACCAGACGGGCGGCGGTGGCCCCGCTCAGGCGGGCGTGGCAGTCCACCCACAACTCGACCCGGTCGCCGTGTTCCTCCTTGGCGCGCTCGAAATAGGCCATCACCTCGTTGAGCACCGCGGGTTCCACCCACTGGTGTTCGTTGAGGCTGCCGTCCACCCGTCCCTTGGTGCCCGAATAGGCCGCCCCGCCCAGTTGGTACTGGGCCCCGTCGGCGGAAACCTTTTTCACCTGGCCGTAGTACACCGGCAGGGTGGTCTTGACCACCCTGAACCCGCGGGCGATGGCGCCGGCGACGTTGTCGGCGTATTCCTGGGGGTCGCTGCCGCCGGCCACGTGGCAGTACACCGGCACCCGGTCGTAGGTGGGCCCACCGAAGAGTTCGTACACCGGCTTGCCCACCTCCTTGCCCTTGATGTCCCACATGGCCATCTCGATGGCGCTGATGGCGGTGACCGCCACGGTGCCGATGGTCCACTGGTTGTCGCGGTACATGCGCTCGAAGTGCAGGGCCGGCTGGCGGGGGTCCTTGCCGATGAGGCCGATGTTGTCCGTGATGTTCTGGATGGCCTTCAGGGTGGCATCGTCGAAGCGTTTGGTGACCACCTCGGAGATGCCGGTGAGGCCCTGGTCGGTGTGTAACTGGGTGATGATCAGGTTGCGGAAGTCGGCGTCCACCAGGCGGACGTCGAGGGCGGTGATCTTCATGGTCTACCCGTCTATGGTGACGATCTTGCCGCTGGCCCCGGCCCGGTACGCGGCCTCAACGAACTGCAGGGCCCGCCAGGCGTCGTTGCCGTCGGTGAGGAAAGGCTGGTGGTGGAGGAAAGAGTCGGTGAACCGTTGAACGAAGAACTGCCCCATGCTGCCCCCGTACCCGGGAGCCTCGCGCGGGGTGAGGTGGTACTGGCGGCGGCCGGCGGTCTCCCAGCCAGGCGCGCCGCTGCAGACCTGCAGGGTGTTGCCGGCCCCCTCGAAACCCCACATCTGCCAGGTGGCCTCGCCCAGTTCGCCGCGCAGGCACAGGTAGAAGTCCCCATAGCGCTGGCTGAGCACGTACCCGGCATTGAGGGTGCCCAGGGCGCCATTGGCCAGGGAAAAGCTGAGGGCCGCCACATCCTCGACATCGATGCCGGTATTGCCGAGGGTGGCGTGCAGGCCGCACACCGAGTGGAACTCCTGCCCGGTGAGGTAGCGGATCAGATCGACGGTGTGGATGCCCAGCCAGTGCAGGATGCCGCCCCCGGAACGGGCGTGGCTGAAAAGCCAATGGGCGGGATTGCGCTGCTGTACGGTACTGGTGATCACCCGCCCCTCGACCGAGAGGATGCGGCCCAGGGCGCCGGCATCGACCAGTTTCTTGAGTTCCATCACCACCGGGTGCACGCGGTTGACGAACCCGGTGGCCCAGGGCACCTGGTGGCGAGCGGCCACCTCGTTGAGACGGGCCACCTCGGCCGCGGTGCGGCCGGCGGGCTTCTCGACGATGCAGGGGATGCCGGCGCTGAGCAGGATCTCGGCGGCGGCGGGCGCCTCGTCGTTGGGCAGGGAGACCACGGCGAAATCGGGCCGGCCAGCCGCTAGGAGCGCCTCGATACTGCGAAAGGTGGGCACCCCGGCGGGGGCTTCAGCCCGCCCGTCGCAGGCAACCAACTGGGCCAGGACCGGGCTGTGCTGCAGGGTCTGGAGCCACCCCTGGCTGTGCGGAGCCTCGAGCCCCACCAGCGCCGCGTTCACCGGCATTCGACCGCCCTGCCCTGTTTCGCCGAAGCATAGAGGTGTTCGAGCAGCGCCACGGTGCGCCGGCCCTCGCGGCCGTCCACCCGCAGCGCCGTGCCCTGTTCCAGGGCCGAGACCATGTCCTCGACCACGTTGTGCAGGGGATTCTCGATGGTATTGAGCCTCTCCTCGAGGCCTTCGCCGAAGACCCGCATCTTGCCTTCCAGCACCGCATCGATGAGCACCCCGCCCTGGGTGCCGTGCACCTCGGCGCTGAAATAGGGGCTGGCCGGGAAGGTGGTGGTGCCCACCACCGCGCCCTTGGCGCCGCTGGCAAAGTTCAGCAGGGCCATACCCAGATCCTCGGTCTCGATCTGGTGGTTCATCACCGCGGTCTCGCCATACACCCGCACCGGCTCGCCCATGAACCACAACAATAAATCGATGAGATGCGACCCCTGGTTGGCCAGCGACCCACCCCCGTCCATGGCCCAGGTGCCGCGCCAGCCGTTCCCGTGGCGGAAATAGTCCTGGGAGCGGAACCACTTGAAGCGCACCTCGCCGAGGATGGGCTGGCCCAGCCAGCCCTGGCGCAGGGCTTCGGCGACCCGGTAGTTGTTGTCCACGTACCGGCTCTGGTAATCCACCGCCAGCTTCACCCCGGCCTGGTCGGCGGCGGCGATGAGCTGGTCGCAGGCCGCCGTGGTCACGTCCATGGGTTTGGTGGTGATCACGTGTTTGCCGGCCTGGGCCACCTGGCAGCCGATCCTGGCGTGCAGGCCGCTGGGGGTCATCACCATCACCACCTGCACCTCGGCGCGTGCCAGCGCCTCGTCGAGGGAGGTGGTCCAGGCCACCCCCAGCTCCTCCCCCACCTTCCGGGCGAGTTCGGCGTTGAGGTCCACCACCAGCTTCAACTCGGCGCCGGCGGTGTCGATGATCTGTTTGGCCCGCGCCTTGCCCATACCCAGCCCAACCACCGCAAATCCGACCATCCTGCTCCTCCTATACCGCCAGGCCCTGCCAGACCTGGTCGAAGCGCGCTACCGCCGCGGCCGGCAGCGGACCCTTGGCCTCGGCCTGCGCCGCGGCCTCCAACTGCTCGAGGCTCGAAACCCCCACCAACACCGAGGAGATCCCCGCCTTGCCCAGGGCAAAACGCAGGGCGGCTTCGGCCAGGCTTTCGGCGTGCCCTTCCTGGACCAGGAAGGAAAAACGCCGGGCACTGGCCACGTCGGCGGCGTAGTCGGCGGCGGTGGAGATGGTGCCCACCTGCGCGGTACCCACCGGATGGCGCTCCTCGCTGCCGCTGAGGGCCCCGCCTGCCAGCACCCGGATGGCCACCACCCCGGTGCCCTGGGCCGCGGCCCGGTCGATCAGTTGTCCGAAGTCCTGGAAGGGGTACCCGGCCGAGGCGGCCTGGCCGGCGGTGGGGTTGAGCAGATTGTAGCAGGTCTGGAGGGCGTCGAAGCCCCCCAGACCCAGCACCTGATGCACGGCCTGGCTGTCGCCCAGGCCGTTGAAACCGATGGCCCTCGTCTTGCCTTCCCGCTGCAGCGCTTCGAGGGTGCGCAACACCGGCTCGAGATCCGCCGCTGCCGCCCACCCCCCCTGCCGCCGGGGCCCGACGAAGTTGTGGCAGTAGAGCACGTCGACGCAGTCGCGCCCCAGGCGCCGCAGGCTGGCCTCGGTGTGCCGGCGCACCGCCCGGCCGGCAGCGTCCAATTCGGCCGGGGCCAGGTTCACCTTGGTGCCCACCAGCACCGGCGCGCTCAGTTCGCGCAGGATCGCGCCCAGGTTGGCCTCGGACTGGCCGCTGCCGTACATCGCGGCGGTGTCGAAGTAGGTGACGCCCAGTTCGATGGCCCGTTCGACGGCCCGGCGCATGGCGGGGTACTCGCCGCGCACCAGCAGGCCGCCCACCGCGCCACAGCCGAAACCCAGCGCCGAGACCTTGAGCCCAGTGTTGCCGAGGGTGCGGTACTGCATCAGTCGCGGCCCTTGAGGAACTGGGCGATATAGTCGCGGGCCCGCACGATGCCCTCCTGCTGCAGCTCGGTGGTGGCCCAGAAATGGTGGTCCTCCAGCTCGACGCTCAACACCCCGTCATAGCCGAACTCCTCCAGGCGGCGCAGGACCAACTCCCAGTCCACCGAACCCTCGCCGGGGATGGTGTAGCGCCACCAGCCCTCGCCGAAGCCGTAGGTGTGGCCGTAGCTCTCGCCGAGGATGCCGCTCTCGTAGAGCTTTTCCTGGATGATCTCGGTGTCCTTGAGGTGCACGTGTTTGACCCGGCCGCCGAACTCGTGCAAGAGGCGCACATAGTCGATCTGGATGCGGGCGAAGTGCGAGGGGTCGTAACAGATGCCCAGGTTGGGCGAGGGGATGGCGGTGAAGATGCGGCGCAGACTCTCGGGGCTGCAACCCAGGCAGGGGTACGCCGGGCCGGGACCGGGCCAGGGCTCGATGGCGATATTCACCCCTTCCTTCTCGGCGTGTTCGACCACCTTGGGATACACGTTGCAGAAGATCTCGAAGGTCTTGGCCCGCGGCTGCAGCGGGTTGTCGGGCATCAGCACCGTGAAGTAGGTATGGCCGCCGAACTTGGCGATGGCGCTCAGGTCCTTCTTCAGGCTGGCCAGGCCTTCCTTCTGTTTGCCCTTGTCATCGCTGAGCAGGCCGCCGGC
>JADZBP010000131.1 GCA_020852055.1 Candidatus Latescibacterota bacterium | reverse complement strand
TGGTCTTCGACCCGCAAGACCCCGACGCCCGTTCGGTGGGTTCCTTCTTCCTCAATCCCGTCCTCAGCGAAGCCGAATTCGCGGCTTTCACGGCCCGTCTGGGCGAGGGCCAGCCGCCCTCCTTCCCCTCTCCCGAGGGTATCAAGGTGCCGGCCGCCTGGCTGGTGGAACACGCCGGTTTCCCCAAGGGCTTCCGCCGCGGCGGGGTCGGGGTCTCGGGCAAACACACCCTGGCCCTGGTCAACTGCGGCGGCACCACCCGCCAGCTGCTCGAACTGGCCGAGCAGATCCGCGGTCAGGTGCAATCCCAATTTGGGCTCACCCTCGAACTCGAACCCGTCGTCGTTCTCTACCAGTAGACCATCGCATCGGCAAAAAGCCCGGCCAGCTCCGCCTCGCCAAAGGGGCGGGGCGAGAGCTTGGTCACTCGGTGCTGCGGCAGGGTGCCCTGCACCAGGGCGGGGATATCCGCCTCGCCATACCCGACGGCCTTCAGGCCCGAGGGCATGCCCAGTTGCTGCATCAGGGCGATGAGCCGGTCGGCCAGGATGGGGCCGGCATCGGCTTGGCTGGCGCGGGAAATGTCCACCCCCAGGGCGGCGGCGGCTTCGAGGTGGCGCTGGGGGCAGGCCGGGGCGGTGAAGCGGAAGACCGCCGGGGAGTTGAGGATCACCGCCATGCCGTGCGGCACCATGGCGTGGTCGGCGCCGTACCCGGGCGGCCTGAACTGGCGCACCATGCCGGCCACCGGGTAGGACATGCCGTGGGGCAGGTGTACGCCGGCGTTGCCGAAACCCATGCCGGCGAAGGCGGCGGCCAGCAGCATCTGCGCGCGCGCTTCTTCGTCGTCCTGGTCGGCCACGGCGCGGGGCAGGTACTGGGCCACCATGCGCAGCGCCTGCAGGGCCCAGACATCGCTGATGGGATTGGCCCCCTGGTACGAGGGGCGCAGGAGGGGCCGGGCTGGGTGCGGGCGCTGGCCGTAGGGCAAGGCGGTGTAGGACTCGATGGCGTGCGAGAGCACGTCCAGGCCGGTGCTGGCGGCCACGGCCGGGGGCAGGGTGCGGGTATTGTCGGGATCGATGATACCCAGGGTGGGCTTGAGCCGGCGGTGGGCGATGCCGGTCTTGGCCTTCAACTCCACCAGGTCGAAGATGGCCACCCCGGTGGTTTCACTGCCGGTGCCGGCGGTGGTGGGGATGGCGATGAGCGGCTTGAGGGCGCCGGGCACCGGTAGGCCCTTGCCCACGGGGGCATTGACGTAGTCGAAGAAGTCGGCGGGCGGGTAGGTGGAATAGAGGTTGGCGGCCTTGGCGGTGTCGATGCTCGAGCCGCCGCCCACCGCCACGAAGGCGTCGAAGCCGCCCTCCCCGGCAAAGGTGATCGCCTCCCTGAACGAGGTATCGGTGGGCTCGACGTGTACCCGGTCGAAAAGGGCGAAGCGGAGTTGCTCGCGTTCGAGGGATTCGAGCACGGTGTGCACGGGAGCGCTGCTGCTCAAGCGCGGGTCGGTCACCACCATGATGTTCTTGGCGCCCAGGTCGGCCAGGTCCATGCCCACCTCGGCGGTGGCGCCCTGGCCGCAGCGCAGGTTGGAGGTGGCCATCTCGAAGATCGTGTCGTTCATCGCCGCTTCTCCTGATTGAGGGCCCCTCTAGGAAATTCCAATCGACCGCTCCTGTCAACCGCGCTTGCGCCGGGGCAGGGGCGTGGCTAAACTACTACACCTTTTTCGCCGAGGGAGATCTATGGATGACCTGCTCACCCAGCCCTGGCCCTGGTACGTGGCCGGGCCGCTCATCGGCCTGATGGTGCCGGCCCTCTTGCTGCTGACCGGAGAGATGTTCGGGCTCTCCAGCAGCTTCCGCCATCTCAACGCCCTCTGTTCGCCCCGCACCCATCTCGAGTACCTCCGGAGCGACGACTGGCGCCGCGAGGCCTGGAACCTCTTCCTGGTGGCCGGCATCCTGGTGGGCAGTTTCCTCGCCACCCAATTCCTCGGCGCTACGGCGCTCCTGCTGCCCGAGGAGTCGGCCAGCGGTCCCGGGATGCTCAGCCTCTTTGCCGGGGGGGTGCTGGTCGGTTTTGGCACCCGCTACGCCGACGGCTGCACCTCGGGCCACTCGATCTCGGGACTGTCCACCCTCAACTGGCCCAGCCTGGTGGCCACCTGCTGCTTCTTTGCCGGCGGGTTGGCGGTGGTGTGGCCGGCCATCTGGCTGCTGTCCTGAGGAGGGGGCGATGAAAGGTTTCTACTCCCTGCTGCTGGGTATCCTCTTCGGGGTGGTGCTGGTCAAATCCGAGGTCTGCTCCTGGTTCCGCATCCAGAAGATGTTTCGCTTCGAGGACGCCCACATGTACCTGGTGATCTGTTCGGCGATCGCCGTGGGGGCCCTCTCGGTATTCCTGCTCCGCACTTGGCGTCCCAACACCGCGCAGGGCCAACCGGTCGAGATCCGCCGCAAGAAGTTCACCAAAGGCACCGTCTTCGGCGGCTTGATCTTTGGTATGGGCTGGGCGGTGACCGGCGCCTGTCCCGGCCCCATCTACGCCCAATTGGGCAGCGGCGCGTACCAGGCCCTGGCCACCTTTGCCGGCGCTTTTGTCGGGGCGTACCTCTACGCCTGGCTGCGGCCCCGCCTGCCGCATTAGGCCTCTCTCACCCCAAGCCCGGGACCCTGTGATGGACGAGACGATCATCTCCTTCAACTACCGCTTCCGGATGGCCGACGGCACGGAAAAGGAGTTTGCCGTCCGGGTCGAGGCCCGGGGCCTCGACTTGGTCCCGGCCTCCCGCGATACCTACCCGGCCTGGAGCGAGCTGGGCTTTCACCAGTGCCCCAACTGCCCGCTGCAGGCCGAGCAGCACCCGCGCTGCCCCATCGCCGCCAACCTGGTGGACCTGGTCGATTTCTTCAAAGAAACCATGTCCTACGACGAGGTGGACGTACACATCGAGACCGACCAGCGCGAGTACACCAAACACACCTCGGTGCAGCAGGCCCTCAGCTCGGTTCTGGGCATCTACATGGTGACCAGCGGCTGCCCGGTGATGGACCAGCTGCGGCCCATGGTGCGTTTCCACCTGCCCTTCGCTACCGTCGAGGAGACCACCTACCGGGTGATTTCCATGTACCTGATGGCCCAGTATTTCCGCCACAAGCGCGGCCTGCGGCCCGATTGGGAACTGACGGGGCTGGTGCCCATCTACGAGCAGGTGCAGACCGTCAACCGCACCTTCCTCCAGCGCCTCAACCACCTCAAGGGCAAGGACGCCAACGCCAACGCCCTGGTGATCCTCGACAGCTTTGCCGGGTACGTGACCTTCTCGCTCAACACCGATCTGCTCGACGAGGTCGAGGGGCTCTTCAAGCCCTATCTGGAGGAGTGAGGATTGGCCTTCGCCGCAGCGATCTTCGATCTGGACGGCACCCTGCTCGACTCCCTCGCCGACCTGGCCGAGTCCATGAACCAGGCGCTTGAGAGTCTGGGCTTCCCACCTCACCCGGTGCCGGCGTACAACTATTTCGTCGGCGACGGCATGGAGGTGCTGGCCCGCCGGGTGTTGCCCGAAACGGCGCATACCCCCGAAACCCTGGCCCGTCTCGTGACGGCGATGCGCCAGGTGTACGGCGGGCGCTGGGACCGCAAAACCCGGCCCTACGCGGGGGTGCCCCAGATGCTGGCGCAGTTGCAGGCCAGGGGGCTGCGCCGGGCGGTGTTGTCCAATAAGCCCGATGATTTCACCCGCCTCACCGTCGAGCGCCTGCTGGCCCCGCATTCTTTCGAGGTGGTGCAGGGGGTGGGGCCGGGAACCCCGCCCAAACCCGATCCGGCCGGGGCGCTGGCCGTCGCTGCCCGCCTGGGGGTGGAACCGGCGGCCTGCCTGTACCTGGGGGACACGGCCACCGATATGCAAACCGCCTGCCGGGCCGGCATGTACGCCGTGGGAGCGCTGTGGGGTTTCCGCACCCGCGAGGAGTTGGAAGAGAGCGGGGCGCAGGTGGTGGTGCAGACCCCGGCCGAGGTCCTGGCCCTGCTCTAGACGCTTTTGTAATGTACCCGGCAAAGACCGCAGTGCAGCTGCCGACCAACCCACCTACCTGAAGGGGGTAGCCATGAGCCAGTTTTTTCCCGAAGTGAAGAAGATCCGCTATGAGGGCCCGGACTCGAAGAACCCGCTGGCCTTCAAATACTACAACCCGCGCGAGAAGGTGGGGGGCAAGACCCTCGAGGAGCACCTGCGCTTCTCGGTGGTGTTCTGGCACACCTTCAAGGGAGGAGGGGTGGACCCCTTTGGCACCTCGCCGGTGTACGACCGGCCCTGGGACCGGGCCACCGACCCCATGCAGCGGGCCGAGGATACCCTGCGGGCGGCCTTCGAGTTCATCACCAAGCTGGGGGCGCCCTTCTACGCCTGGCACGACCGCGACATCGCCCCCGAGGCCGACACCCTGCGCGAGACCAACAAACGCCTCGACCAGATCGTGGCCCTGGCCGGCAAGCTGCAAAAGGACACCGGGGTCAAGCTGCTGTGGGGAACCTCGAACTGCTTTTCCAACGCCCGCTTCACCCACGGGGCCGGTACCAACCCGGATGCCCACGTCTTTGCCTATGCCGCGGCGCAGATCAAGAAGGCGATGGAGTGCACCCTGGAGCTGAAGGGTGAAAACTACGTGTTCTGGGGCGGCCGCGAGGGCTATTCCAGCCTGCTCAACACCGACCTCAAACACGAGCAGGAGCAGATGGCCCGCCTGCTGCAGCTGGCCGTGGAGCACAAGAAGGCCATCGGCTTCAAGGGCACCCTGCTCATCGAGCCCAAACCCAAAGAGCCCACCAAACACCAGTACGACTACGACGCGGCCACGGTGCTGGGTTTCCTGCGCCAGCACGGGCTCTTCGACGAATTCATGCTCAACCTCGAGGCCAACCACGCCACCCTGGCCGGCCACACCTTCGAGCACGACCTGACCGTGGCTTCGGCCGCCGGCCGGCTGGGCAGCATCGACGCCAACCGCGGCGATTACCTGCTGGGCTGGGATACCGACCAGTTCCCCACCGACCTGTATTCCACCACCTACGCGATGATGGTGATCCTCAAGCAGGGGGGCATCGGCAAGGGGGGGGTGAACTTCGACGCCAAGGTGCGGCGCGGTTCCATCGACACCGCCGACCTTTTCCACGCCCATATCGGCGGTATGGACGCCTTTGCGCGCGGGCTGAAGATCGCCCACCGCATCCAGCAGGACGGGGTGCTGGACGGGTTTATCAAGGAGCGCTACAGCTCCTACCGCAGCGGCATCGGCAAGAAGATCATGAGCGGCAAGACCAGTTTTGCCGAGTTGGAGCGCTACATCCTCAAGAACGGGGAGCCGGCCCGCCACAGCGGCCGCGAGGAGATGCTGGAGAACCTGATCAACACCTACATCTGAAACAGCGCCACAACGAGAAGAGCCGGTTCCCCGTGGGGGGCCGGCTCTTTTTTTGCCTACAACTTCCCGTCCAGCTTGGCCAGTAACTCAGTGGCCAGTTGTTTTTTGTCCGGATCGCTGTCGCGGGCGACGATGCGCTGCAGAGTGGAGTAGGCGCGCAGGTCGCCCCGTTGCCCCAGCTCGATGGCCAGGTCATCGCGTTTTTCGTGGTACTGGTTGTCGTAGGGCTTGATCTCCAGATCCAGCTTCTTCCAGTAGTACTTGAGCCAGTTGGCAGAGGATGGCCAGCCGGCGTAGATCTCCTCCCAGGCCATGGGCGGGCTGTGGGGTTGCAGGCTGCCCGGAGCGATGGGCTGGTCGGCGTGTTGATAGCGGGCGTCGAGGGAGAGACGCAGGCTTCGGCTCGAATTGGGCGCGCCGCGGTGGGCAGTGAGGCTGTGGAAGAAGAGCACATCCCCCTGAGCAAAAGGGCCGCCCCGCCATTTCCCCTCGAAGGGCTCCAGGATCTCCAAACCGCCGTCGCCCAGGGCCGGGCGGAAATCGTAGACCCCCTGCAGGTGCGAAGCCTCGGCGACCTCCAGGCCGCCCATTTCCGGGGGCAGGGCGCTGAGCGGAATCCAGGCGGTGTAGGTCTCGGGGGTGCCCTGGATGGGGATGAAGTCCTGGTGGGCTGGGCTGGTGAAGGCCTCCTTCTGCGGAAAGATGACGCGCCCGATGAGCCGGGGGTGGGGCAGGACCGGGCCGTTGAGCAGGCGGCCGAAAAAGTCCATCAGACTGGTATGGTGCTGCAGGGCGTGGAATTCGGGCAGCAGGTACATGCGGCCGTATACGCGCATGTATTCGGGTTCGGGTTCGAGGGAGAAACCGCGCAGATCAGCGGCGGCTTCCTCGAGCGGCGTGCCCTCCTGCACCCAGCCGCCTTCGCGGGCGATGGCCAGCATCCGCAGGCGCAGGGCCTCCAGGGCCGGGGCCGGCACCAGCCCGCGGATGAAGAGGTAGCCGTCGCGCTGCATGCGGCGGTGCAGCTCGGGGCCGTCGGTGAGGGCGTCGGTGGAATCGAGGAAGGGTTGCATGGGTTGGCCTCCTGCTAGTATTGGAGTTCGGCGATGGTCTCGGCGATGGCTTCGCGGATGGGGGTATAGACCAGACCCAGCTCGCGCTCGGCGCGGAGGCCCTCGGCGCGGAAACCTTCCCGCACGGTGCGCACCTGATCAACAGCCAAACCCCACAGCGGGGGTTTGCCGGTCAGGCGGGCCAGGCCGGTGAGCAGGCGGGCCAGGGGCATCACCGCTGCGTCGGGCAAGCTCAGCCAGGGCAGGGGCACCCCGGAGAGTTCGCATACCAGCTGGTTGAACTGGCGCATGCTGAGCTGCTCCTTGCCGATGAGATACTCTTCCCCCTCGATGCCCGCCTGGTCCACCGCCCGGGCGATGGCCTCGGCCACGTCGGCCACATGCACCCAGGTCAGCACTGCGTCGGGCAGGATGGTGGCCGGCATGCGCCGGCCCACCAGATCAGCGATATACTGGCCGCTGCCCTTGGGATCGCCGGCCCCCAGCACCCCGCAGGGGTAGAGCACCACCAGGGGCAGACCCCGTTCGCGCAGGGACCAGGCCAGCTGGTCGCCCTCGTACTTGCTCTGGGCGTAGGCGCTGAAACGCTCGGGACCCGGCGGGTCGACCTCGGTGAAGGGAAGCCGCGCCGGTTTGCCGAAGATCACCGCCGAGCTGACGTGGATCACCCGCCGCACCCCCGCCTCCAGCGCCGCCTCGAGCACATGGCGGGTGCCTTCGACATTGACGGCATGGTAGCGGGCCGGGTCTTTTTCCCAGAAGGAATAGATGTTGGCTAGGTGGATCACCCCCTCGCAGCCGGCCAGCGCCCGGCGCACGCAGTCGGGGTCGGTCACGTCGCCGGGCACCAGCTCCACCCCTGGCAGCAGGCTGCGCGCCCGCTCCAGGTCGCGTACCAGGCAGCGCAGGGTATGAGGGGTGGCAGCCAGGCGGCGGCAGAGGCGCCGGCCGATGAAGCCGGTGGCGCCGGTGAGGAAGAGCCTCATCGCCGCCCGCGCCAGTCGTGTTCGAGGATGGACCACAAGAGGGAGTCGCGCCACTGCCCCCGCAGTTGGAGGTTCTGCCGCAGGCGGCCCTCAAGCTGCATGCCGATCTTCTCCAACACCCGGCGCGAGCCGGTGTTCTCCGGGTCGCAGCTGGCCTGGATACGGTGCAACTGCAACTGCTCGAACCCCAGGGCCAGCAGGGCCCCGGCCGCTTCGGTCATACAGCCCCGCCCCCAGAAATCGGGATGCAGGCAGTAGCCGATCTCGCCTACCCGGTGGGAGGCGCTCTGCACCGTCAGGCCGCAGCCGCCGATCAGCCTGCCGCTCTCGCGCCAGATGATCGCCAACTCGTAGGTGGCCCGCGGGACCAGGGCCCGGGCGGCGAGGGCCCGGCCGACGAAATCGCGGGTATCGGCCTCGCTGTTGGGGCCCCAGGGCATGTGGCGCACCACCTCGGGCAGGCAGGCGTACTCCTGGACGGCCTGCCAGTCGGCCTCGACAAAGTCGCGCAGCAGCAGGCGCGGGGTGTGCAGGGGCAGGTCCATCTTCGGCCTCAGCGCTGGCGGATGAATTTCTGCAGCCGGCCGTCGGTCTGCACCTCGCTGACGTAGAGGTCGCCGCGCGAGTCGGCCCAGATCCCGTGCGGGCAGCCCAGGAGCTCGCCCGGCCGGTCTAGGCGCTGGCCGCTGCCCCACTGGGTGAGCCGTTCGCCCTCCAGGGTGAGCACACTCACCCGCTGGTCCAGCTCGGCCACATAGACGATGTCATCCTGATCGATGTAGATGGTGTCGGGCTGGTGGAAGCCACCCCACTCCATCAGGTAGTTCCCCTCGGTGTCGAAGAACTGGATGCGGTTGTTGCTGCGGTCGGCCACCAGCACCCGGTCGTGGCGGTCCACCCGCACGCAGTGGGGCAGGTTGAACTCGCCGGGTCCGGTGCCGGGCCGGCCCCACGATTTGAGCAGGCTGCCGTCGGGGGCATACTTGGGCACGCGGCTGTTGCCGTACCCGTCGGAGAGGTAAAGGTCGCCATGGGAGTCGATGCCCAGGTCGGTGGGCAGGTTGAAGGGCTCGCCCTCGGCGCCTGGCTGGTGCGGCTTGCCGAGGGTCAATAGGAGTTCCCCCTGCGGGCTGAACTTCCGCATGCAGTGGGTCTCGCGCTCCACGCAGTACACTTGATCCTTCTCGTCGATCCAGATGCCGTGTGCGTCCTCCAGCACCCCGTCGCCCCAGGTGGTGAGGAAATGGCCCTCCCGGTCGAAGAGGATGAGGGGGTGCTCGCTGCGGCTGTACACGTACACCCGGTCCTGCGAGTCCACGGCCACGGCCGCGATCCAGCCCAATTTCCAGCCGGCCGGCAGCTGCCCCCAGCCCTCCTGCACCTGATAGGTGTGTCGTCCTGCTCCAACCATCGTCATCGCCAGGCTCCTTCGGTGTTGTTTCGCGAGGAGGGAGGATACACCGAAACCGGCAGGGGTGTCAAACAAGAAGACCCGCCCGGCAGCAGGTGCCAGGCGGGTCGAGTTCCAGGTGCAGGGGAGCGGATCAGTGGTCGCGCGGCACCGCCATCATCCGCTCCAGGGCCAGGCGCGCCCGGTCGATGACCTCCTCGTCCAGCTCGATCTCGAAACGCTCATCCTCCAGGGCCAGGTACACATCCTGCAGGCCGGTCATCTTCATGTACGGGCAATGCAGGCGGCAGCCGATACAACCGTCGGCGGGGATGAACTCCTGGTTGGGGAAGCGCAGCTTGAGCTGATGGATCATGCCGTGTTCGGTGGCGATGATGAAGGTCTTGGTGTGAGGATACTTGGCCACGGCGGCCAACATGCCGGTGGTGGAGCAGACCTCGTGGGCCAACTCAACCACGTCCTGGCGGCACTCGGGATGGGCGATGACGATGGCTTCGGGGTGGGTGTCGCGGGTGCGCTCGAGGCTGGCCCCGCGCAACACGTCGTGGGTGGGGCAAACCCCGTCGTAGATGGCGATCTGCTTCTCGGGCACCTGCGCCGCCACCCAGCGGCCCAGGTTGCGGTCCGGGGTGAAGAGGATCTTGTCGGTCTTGAGGCTGCGCACCACCGAAACGGCGTTGGCCGAGGTGCAGCAGATATAGGACTCAGCCTTCACTTCGGCCGAGGAGTTGATATAGGTGACCACGGTGTGGTCCGGAAAGCGGGCTTTCCAGTCGTCCAGGCTCTCGGGGGTGATCGAATCGGCCAGGGAACAACCCGCGCCGATGTGGGGCAGCAGCACCCGTTTTTCCGGGTTGAGGATCTTGGCCGACTCGGCCATGAAGTTCACGCCGCAGAAGACGATCAGATCGGCGTCGGTCTTGGTGGCCTCGAGGGAAAGCCCCAGCGAGTCGCCGGTGAAATCGGCCAGGTCCTGGATCTCGCCTACCTGGTAGTTGTGGGCCAGAATGACGGCATTCTTCTCCCGGCGCAGCCGCTCAATGCGGGCGACCAGTTCCTCTTTGGGGAGGTGGGAGTAATGATAGAAGTCGAGGGCTTTGTCCGGGGAGGAGAGAACTTGGCTCATGGCTCGGTTTTGGCTCCTTCGTCAGGGGAGATGTCCTCGGTGCCGTTGGGGAAGACCCGCCAGAATTCCTTGCGGATCAGACCGGTGATCATCGCGCTCTTGCTGGTGCCGTGGTAGTGGGCCACGGCGTCCAGCATCTGGTAGTCCCGCTCCGTCGAGGAGAAGGTTCTGACCTTGGCTTTGTCGGTCTTTGGTTTCTTGAGGGAGGGCATTGTTATTTAAATTTTATATAACGAGAATACAAAAATTATATAACGATTGTATAGCAATCTAGGCTATTGGCCGGGGAAAGTCAAAAGAAATGTTGCGGGGGGTATTTTCCCTCAGACGTGGGTTTCGCCGACGCGGTGCAGCTTCATCAGATTGGTGGTTCCCTGCTGGCCGCTGGGGCTGCCGGCCAGGAAGACCAGGGAATCGCCGGGGCGGGCGAGGCCCTCCTGCACCAGAGCGGCGTCGGCCTGGGCGAACATCTCTTCGGTATCGGCGATGAAGGTGGAGTGGCGGGGCAGCACCCCCCAGTAGAGGGCGAGCCGGCGGCAGATGTGCTGGTAGGGGGTGAAAGCCACCACGGGCACGGGCGGACGGTGTTTGGAGATCAGCCGGGCGGTGAATCCGGACTGGGTGAAGGCGACGATGGCCACGGCTTTGACCTCGGCGGCGGCCCGGCAGGCGGCCTCGGCCATGGCGTCGGGAAAGGAGGTGATGCCCTCGTCGCGGCGGCGGCGTTCGGGGGCAAAGGCCAGATGGGTCTCGGTCTCGCGCACGATGCGGGCCATCATCGTCACCGCCTCCACCGGGTAGCGGCCGGCGGCGGTCTCACCCGAAAGCATCACCGCATCGGTGCCGTCGAAAACGGCGTTGGCCACATCGGAGGCCTCGGCGCGGGTGGGACGGGCGTGCTCGATCATCGACTCGAGCATCTGGGTGGCGGTGATCACCGGCACCTTGAGCTGCGAAGCCTGGCGGATGATCTGCTTCTGGATGAAGGGCACCCGCTCCGGCGACAACTCCACCCCCAGGTCGCCGCGGGCGATCATCACCGCGTCGGCGGCCCGCAAGATGGCCTCCAACTCGTCGAGGGCCTCGGGTTTCTCGATCTTGGGCACCACCCCGATGGACGCGCCCCGGCGGGCGAGGCGCTCCTTGAGGTCGGTGACGTCGGTGGCTCGCCGCACGAAGGAGAGGGCCACGTAGTCCACTTCCTGGGAGATGCCGAATTCGAGGTCTTCCTCGTCCTTCTCGGTCAGCGAGGGGGCGCTCACCTGTACCCCCGGCAGATTGATGCCGGCCCGCGCCCGCAACTGGCCGCCGTCCACCACCTGGCAGTCGATATCCTCCCCCCGCACCGCCTTCACCTCCAGGCGCAGCAGGCCGTCGCTGAGCAGAATCTGGTCACCTGGTTTGACGTCGGTGGGCAGATTGCGGTACACGGTGGAGACGCAGGCCGCGTCGCCGGGCACCGCCCGGGTGGTGATGGTGAAGGAGCTGCCCGCCACCAGCTCGGCTGGCCCGGCGGCCATGTTGCCGGTGCGGATCTTGGGCCCCTGCAGGTCCTGGAGGATCGCCAGGGGCCGGCCCACCTCGGCGGCGAGGCGCCGCAGATCGGTGATGACCCGGGCGTGGTCCTGGTGGCTGCCGTGGGAGAAGTTGAGGCGGGCCACGTCCATGCCGGCCTGCATCAGGGCGGTCAGTTTCTCGGGCGCCGAACTGGCCGGCCCGATGGTGCAGACGATCTTGGCCCGTCGCGGAAGCATAATTTTCCTCAGGAGGGTTGTCGCGTCGGGGAGCGACCCACTCCGGCCTTTCCCAAGGCGCGTCCTGCCCCCTCGCTCGCTCTGGCTCCGCTACCCGGCCCCCGACCACGCGGACTTCCCGTCCCCACCGCTCCCCAGGGAAATGCCTACGGGGTCATCTCCTCGCCGCTTCGTAGCGGTAATCTTTCGGTTGAATATCATCAAAGCCTGGCGATGCGCGCCATGGCTTCTTCGATGGCTTCGCGGTGGTTGAAGGCCGAGAGGCGGAGGTAGCCTTCGCCGGCGGCGCCAAAGCCGGCACCGGGGGTGCCCACCACGTTGGCCTGGTTCAGGAGGAGGTCGAAGAACTCCCAGCTGGTCTTGCCCTCGGGGGTGCGCAGCCACAGGTACGGGGCGTTGACCCCGCCGTACACCGTGTAGCCGCAAGCGCCCAGTTGCTGCCGCATGTACTTGGCATTGGCTAGATAGTACTTGATCAGCTTGCCGACCGCCTTCTTCCCCTGGGGGGAATAGGAGGCCTCGGCGCCGCGCTGCACCACGTAGGCCACGCCGTTGAACTTGGTGGTCTGGCGGCGGTACCAGATAGGGTGCACCGAGGCGGCGTCTCCCGAGCGGGTGTAGGCGACCAGTTCCTTGGGCACCACGGTGAAGGCGCAGCGGGTGCCGGTGAAGCCAGCGGTCTTGGAGTAGCTGCGCAGCTCGATGGCCACCTCGCGCGCCCCGGGGATCTCGTAGATCGAGTGGGGGATCTCGGGGTCGGTGATGTACGACTCGTAAGCGGCGTCGAAGAGGATGATCGCCCGCTTGCGGCGGGCGAACTCCACCCACTGCTCCAGGGCCTGGCGGGTCATCACTGCCCCGGTGGGGTTGTTGGGCGAGCACAGGTAGATGATGTCCACGTGTTCGCGGGGCAGGTCGGGCACAAAGCCGTTCTCGGCGGTGCAGGGCAGGTAGACCATGCCCGCATACCGACCCTGCTCATCGGGCAGGCCGGTGCGGCCGGCGATCACGTTGCTGTCGCAGTAGACCGGGTAAACCGGGTCGGTGAGGGCGATGACGTTGTCGAGGCCGAAAACCTCTTGAATATTGGCCGAATCGCATTTGGAACTGTCGGAGATGAACACCTCCTCGGGCAGGATCTCCACCCCGCGCGGCCGGTATTCGTTGTCCACCACCGCCTGCAGCAGGAAGTCGTACCCCTGTTCCGGGGGATAGCCGCGAAAGGTCTCGTCATGGGCCAGCTCCTCGGCGGCGGCCTTCATGGCGCGGACCACCGGTTTGGGCAGCGCCTTGACCACATCGCCGATGCCCAGGCGGATGATCTTGGCTTCCGGATGGGCCTGGGCAAAGGCCCGGGTGCGCCGGCCGATCTCGGGAAAAAGATAGCCGGCCTTGAGCTTCAGATAATTTTCATTGATCAGCGCCATGCGATTCTCTTTCTTTTTGAGGTCCGCAGAAATCTAAGTACAAGATTAGCGCCAGACAATCCCGACAGGAGGGAGATATGGATATCAGCTTCTATAGCAGCGCCGGCAGCCAGGGCGCCTGGAGCCTGGAGGAATGCGCCCGCTGGGCCCGCGAGCACGACTTCGACTGCGTGCGGCTGACCGACAGCGGGGATCTCGATTCCGACCTGATCCTCAAGGAGGGGCCGGCCAAGGTCGTGGAGACCCTGGCCGCCCAGAACCTGTACCTGGCCTGCCTCACCTCCCACTGCAACCTGCTCGACGACGACCCCCAGGTGCGCCAGGCCCAGCAGACCCGCCTGATCAAGGCCATCAACTCGGCCAGCGTCCTGGGCACCCCGGTGGTGCTCACCGGCAGCGGCGCGCCGGTGCGCAACGGGCAGTTCTACGGCATGTTCTCCTCCCCGCCGGGCAACGGGTCGGACCGCTGCACCGAGCTGGTGGCCCGCTTCAAGGAGATGTTCACCCCGGTGGTCAAGGTGGCCGAGGAGAAGAACATCAAGATCGCCCTCGACGTGGCCGTGCGTATGGGCAATATCGGCTGCAACCCCGAGATGTGGGACCGCATCCTCGACGCGGTGCCCTCCGATCACCTGGGTCTCTCCTGCGATCCCTCGCACTGGGTGTGGCTGATGATCATGCCCGCCGAGGATGTGATCCGCGAGTACTCGGGCAAATGGTACTACGCCGACGTCAAGGACTGCGAGATCAGCCCGCGTATGCTCTGGCGGCAGGGCATCATCGGCAACTGGTGGTGGCAGTACCGGCTGCCGGGCCGCGGTCAGATCAACTGGACCACCCTGATGGGCGCCATGGTGGAGGCGGGCTACGACTATGTGATGTGTGTGGAGAACGAGGACCGCGGCATGCCGGGTATGGAAGGCTTTGCCTACGGCTGCCGGCACCTGCGCCAGTGCCTGCCGCCCAAGGGCAAATTCCCCCCGGCTTCGGGGCACTGGGTGATCCGGTAACAAAGGGAAAGAAGAGGTACGCCGTCGGGGGGATGTTCCCCGACGGCGTTTTTATTTGCCGGACTGCGCCTGCTGGTATTCCCGCACCAGGTCGGCGTAGAGGGCCTCGCGGCGGTCGTAGAGGCGCGACAGGGGCCGCGGGGCGTGGTTGGCCAGGGCGTAGGCGGTGAGGATGGGCAGGGCGATGGTCGAGTCAGTGTAGCAGATGACGGTGTCCGGCAGTTTGTCCGGGTCCACCTTGCCCCAGGTCACCGCCTCGGCGGGGGTGGCTCCGGAGAGCCCGCCGGTGTCGGGGCGGGCGTCGGTGATCTGCAAAAAGTAGTCGTGCCCCACCTCGTCGATGCCCAGCACCTCCTGGATCTGCGGCTCGGTCTGCAGCACGAAGTTCTTGGGCGATCCCCCCCCCAGAATCCACACCGCGCTTTTGCCCTTGCGTTTGGCTGCCAGGACGATGGCCGCCGTCTCGTTGACGTCGCGGGCCACGTCCAGGCGCAGCCGGCTGCCGTCGAGGGCCAGGCGGGCGACGTTCATGCCGATGGAGCTGTCGCCCGGCGAGGAGGTGTAGACCGGGACTCCGGCCTCGGCCGCCGCCGAGAGCAGGCTCAGGCGCTGGGCCCCCAGCGCCTTCTCCCGTTCGCGCAGGTACCTGCCGATATGGTGGTGGAACTCGGCGGTGGACATCTCGCGCTGGAATTCCTCGGCCTTCAGGACCTCGCGGAAAAACGCATCCGTCGACAGCAGCACCTGGTAGTCGAAGAGGATGTCGTAGATGCGCACCACCCCCTGCTCGCGCAACTGGCGGTCGTCGGCGGTGGGCGAGCCCACGTGCATTTCGAGGCCCAGGGCGAAATGGGCGTCGTGGTACAGGTTGGCCCCGGTGCTGACGATCCAATCGACGAACCCATTCTGGATCAGGGGAATAAAGGCCGACATGCCCAGGCCCGCCGGGGTGAGCGCCCCGGTGATGCTCAGGCCCACGGTCACGTCGGGTTCGAGCATCTTGCGGGTGTAGAGCCAGCAGGCCTCCCGCAGGCGGGCGGCGTTGTACGCCAGGAAGGTCTCGTCCACCAGCCCGGTGAGGGTGGTCTGCGGGGTGATGGGCCGGGGCCGGATGCTGCGGCCCTGCAAAAACCCGCTCATTGCACCAGCACCGCCGCGGCCAGCACCGTGGTCCACAGGCCGTTCTGCCCGATCCCGGTCTGGGTGATGTTCTGGGTCTGCACGATCTTCTCGCTCAGTTTCCACAGATCGAGGCGCTCGTCGTAGCTCTGGTCGGCGTCGAACTGGATACCCAGGATGGTGGCCAGCATCTGGGCCGCCAGGTCCTCGGCGTAGTCGCCGGCCACCTTCTGGTCCTGGCCGTAGCTGTGGTGCTCGGAGAGGTAGCCGAACTGGTCGCGGTCGCGCGGGATGGCGACGCCCACCGAGGCGGCGAGCAGGCGGTGGTTCTCGTCGCTGGAGCAATCGGAGATGACCGAGTGCACGATCTGCCCGGGCTGGAGCTGTTTGACGCCTTCTTCGGTGGAGATGATCTCGCAATGGGGGGGGAAGATGCTGGACACCCGCACCAGGTTGTAGGGGGCGAGGCTGGCATCGCGCAGGGCCAGCTCGAAACTCACCAGCTTTTCGCGGTGCTGACCGATACCTTTGGTGAGAAACATTTTGGTGGCGACGTACATAGTCTGGCTCCTTCTTCTTGAGTTATGCGCAGAATTCAACAATATATTCTATTTTTCGGCGTAAATCCAGCCTTCGTTGACAGTGCAAGAACAGGGTGTTATACTCAAGCTTTACCCCCCTACGAGCACAGTTCCGACGAGGTCAAACCATGACTGCCACAAATCCAGCCCCCCCGGTCGATTTCATCCGCACCTTCATCGCCGAAGACCTGCAGAGCGGCCGGTTTGCGCCGCCGGTGATCACCCGGTTTCCGCCCGAGCCCAACGGGTACCTGCACATCGGCCACGCCAAGGCCTTTTGTCTGGACTTCGGCGCGGCAGCCGAGTTCGGGGGGCGCTGCCATCTGCGCTTCGACGACACCAATCCCGCCAAAGAGGAGGAGGAGTTCGTCGAGGCCATCAAGGCCGACGTGCGCTGGCTGGGCTGGGACTGGGGCGAACATCTCTACTTCGCCTCCGACTACTTTGAGCAGCTCTACGCCTGGGCCGAGGAACTGATCGGGAAGGGCAAGGCCTATGTCTGCGACCTGAGCCCCGACGAGGTGCGCCAGCACCGGGGCACTCTCACCGAGCCGGGCCGCGAGAGCCCGTACCGGAATCGCACTGCCGAGGAAAGTCTCGATCTGTTCCGGCGCATGCGCGCCGGCGAATTCCCCGACGGCTCGCGCACCCTGCGCGCCAAGATCGACATGGCCGCGCCCAACATCAACCTGCGCGATCCGGTGATGTACCGCATCCTGCGCACCCCGCACCACCGCACCGGCGACCAGTGGTGCATCTACCCCATGTACGACTGGGCGCACGGCCAGTCCGACTCCCTCGAAAAGGTCACCCACTCGCTGTGCGACCTGTCCTACGAGGACCACCGGCCGCTCTACGACTGGTTCCTCGACCAACTGGGCATCTACCACCCCCGTCAGCTCGAGTTCGCCCGGCTCAACCTGAGCTACACCATCCTCAGCAAGCGCTACCTGCGCCAACTGGTGGAAGGGGGCATGGTGGCCGGCTGGGACGATCCGCGTATGCCCACCCTTTCCGGGTTGCGGCGGCGCGGGTACACGCCCCAGGCCATCCGCCGTTTCGTCGAGGAAATCGGGGTGGCCAAACGCGAGAACCTGGTGGACATCGCCCTGCTGGAGCACTGCCTGCGCGAGGACCTCAACAAGCGGGCGGCCCGGGTCATGGCGGTGCTCAACCCGCTCAAGGTGGTCATCGAGAATTACCCCGAAGGGCAGGTGGACGAGCTGGAGGCGGTGAACAACCCCGAGGACGAGGCCGCCGGCACCCGCAAGGTGCCCTTCACCCGCGAGCTGTATATCGAACGGGACGATTTCCGCGAGGAGCCCTCCAAGAAATTCTTTCGCCTGGCACCCGGCCGCGAGGTGCGGCTGCGCTACGGCTACTACCTCAAATGCACGGGGGTGGTCAAGGACGAGAAAACCGGCGAGGTGGTGGAGCTGCGCTGCACCCACGATCCGGCCACCCGCGGGGGCTGGTCGCCGGACGGGCGCAAGGTGCAGGGCACCATCCACTGGGTGTCGGCGGCCCACGCCCTGCCGGCCGAGGTGCGGCTCTACGACCGGCTCTTCAACAAGGAGGACCCCAACGGGGAGGATTATCAGGACAACCTGAACCCGAACTCGCTGGAGCGGCTGACCGGCTGTCTGGTGGAGCCCTCGCTGGCCGGGTCGGCGGCGGGCAGCATCTACCAGTTCGAGCGGCAGGGCTATTTCTGCACCGACCCGGATTCGACTCCCGGCAAGCTGGTCTTCAACCGCTCGGTCTCGCTGCGGGACTCCTGGGCCAAGATCGAGAAGCAGGGCGGTTGAGGGGGCGTCGGGGAACGATCCCCGCGCCCCCTCAGATCACCCCTGCTTGCCCGCCTTCCAGCGTTCTTCCAGTTCGGCGGCTTTTTTCTTGGAGAGGCCGCCGAGCACGGTCATGGCGTCGAGGATGCGGGCGCGGCTCAGGTCCAGGCCCAGCAGGGCGATGGACTCGAAGAGGGGCGGGCCCACCTTCTGCCCCATGATGGCGGCGAAGAGTGGGCCGGTCACCTCGCGGATGGGCCAGGTCCAGAACTCGCTGACCTTGCGGATGGCCTCCTCCACCGGGTCGCGGCCCCAGGGCAACGCCCCTTCCAGGGCCCACAACACCGTCTGCAGCACCTGCACCGCCTCCTGGGCCTCGCGCTTTTTGGGCACCAGATCCTCGGCGTTGCACTCCACCTTGCGGGCAAAGAAGAAGGCGCACCTGGGCAGGAAGTCGCCCAGGGTCTCCATACGCTCGTGCATCAGCGGCACCAACTGGCCCAGATGCTCGTCGTTGAGCAGCCATTTCTTCAACTCGCCCAGCAGGGCGTCGGCGCTCAGGTCCTCGCGCACATAGCGGGCGTTGAGCCAGAGCAACTTGTCCAGGTCGAAGACCGAGCCGCCCAGGCTGACCTTGGCCAGATCGAAGTGGTCCACCCACTGCGGCAGGGAGAACTTCTCGTCCTCGCCGGGGGGCGGGAAACTCATCAGCCCCAGGTAATTGAGCAGGGCCGGCCCCAGATACCCCGCCCGCCGGTAGTAGTCGATGGAGGTGGGGTTGCGCCGCTTGGACATCTTGGAGCCGTCCGGGTTGAGCAGCAGCGGCAGATGGGTATACACGGGCGGGGTCCAGCCAAAGCGCTCGTAGAGCAGCAGGTGTTTGGGGCTGGAGTTGATCCACTCCTCGCCGCGGATCACGTGGGTGATGCCCATGGTGTGGTCGTCCACCACCACGGCCAGGTGATAGGTGGGGAAGCCGTCGGACTTGAGCAGCACCTGATCGTCGAGCAGGCTGTATTCGAACTCGATGGCTCCGCGCAGGGTATCTTGGAGAACGGACTTGCCTTCGAGGGGCATCTTCAGGCGCACCACGTGGGCCTCGCCCTGCTGCCGGCGCTGGTCGGCCTCGGCCAGGGGCAGGTCGCGGCAATGGCGGTCGTAGCCGAGGGAGAGTTTCAGTTTGCGCTGCTCGGCGCGCACCTCCTCCAGGCGCTGCGGAGTGCAGAAGCAGTAATAGGCGTGGCCGGCCTCCACCAACTGTCGGGCGTATTGCTGATACAGGGGCAGACGCTCGCTCTGGCGGTAGGGGCCGCAGGAACCGCCCACATCCGGGCCCTCGTCCCATTGCAGGCCCAGCCAGGACAGGGACTGGAGCAGGTGCTGCTCGTATTCGGGCCGGGAACGGGCCTGGTCGGTGTCCTCGATGCGGAGAATGAATTTGCCCCCGTGCCGGCGGGCGAAGGCCAGGTTGAAGAGGGCGATATAGGCGGTGCCCACATGGGGCGAACCGGTGGGCGAGGGGGCGATGCGCACACGCACGGACATGGGGCTCCTCTCGGGAAACAGGCCAAAAGCTAAAAGATAGAGCGGCGGGCGGATCGCGCAACGCCGGTGGTGGGCGCGGCGGATAGGGCTTGGCACAATCCAGGGATATCGTTACCTTATACAGAAGATGTATCCCCCCTCCGTGTCTTTTCTCCCCCCGGTTTTCATGGCGACCCCTGCGGTGTCGGCAAAGAGCCCGCATCCAGACGCCGTACTGTATTTGCAGGTGTGTAAAGGAGCAGGTGTTTCCAAACGATGAAATTCACCGAACTAGCGCTGAAGCCCGAGATCCTCGCAGCCCTCGAAGAGATGGGCTACCAGGACATGACCCCGATCCAGGAGCAGGCCATCCCCCATATCCTCGAAGGCCGCGACGTCCTGGGCATGGCGGAGACCGGGTCGGGCAAGACCAGCGCCTGCGGCGTGCCCCTGGCCCAGCTCGCCGATCCCGAGCTCAACAATGTGCAGGCGCTGATCATCGTGCCCACCCGCGAGCTGGCCCTGCAGTATGTCGAGGAAGTGGGCAAGGTCGCCGAGCAGGCCGGGGTGGCCACCTTTGCGATCTTCGGCGGCTTCGATATGAGCATCCAGAAGGCCAAGCTGCGGCACAAGGTGCATATCCTGGTGGCGACTCCGGGCCGGCTGATCGACTTCCTCTGGAACACCGACATCATCGACCTGCGCCAGGTGCGCACCGTGGTGCTGGACGAGGCCGATGAGATGCTGAAGATGGGTTTCATCGAGGATGTGGACTTCATCATGTCCTGTATGCTGCAGGAGCACCAGACCCTGCTCTTTTCGGCGACCATGCCCGCCGAGATCGAGCGCCTGACCAAGGCCTATCTCAAGGACCCGGTGCGCATCCAGCTCAACCGCGACCAGCGGGCGCCCCAGTCCCTGCAGCACCACTTTCAGCACGCCGGCGGCGACCGCTTCGAGGCCCTGATCCAGTACCTGGAGTTGGAGACCATCGAGCAGGCGATCATCTTCTGCAACTCGCGCGACAAGGGCGGCACCCTGTACCGCGATCTGCGCCGCAAGTTCCCCTCCATCGAGTTCATCCACGGCGGGCTGGAGCAGGACCGGCGCATCTCGATCTTCAACCGGTTTCGCGACAAGCAGATCCGGTTGATGGTGGCCACCGACGTGGCCGGCCGCGGCCTCGATTTCAGCCACGTCACCCACGTGATCAACTACGATTTTCCCTTCAATCTCGAGATCTACCTGCATCGCACCGGCCGCACCGGCCGTATGGGCCGCACCGGTATCGCCCTGACCCTGGTCACCGACCACGACCTGAAGAATTTCAACCGCCTGATCGCGGGCAACCGCATCGAGCCGGTGTGGCGGGGCCAGGCCCCGGATCTGGGCCAGGCTTCCACCCGGCGGGCCCGCGGTGGCCGGCAGCGCCAGCGCGACGGTGGGCGGGGCGGCAGTGGCGGCAAACGCGGCGCCCGGCGCAAATCCCCCGCTGCTTGACTGCTGAACAAACGTTCAGTATATTGAAAAAGGCACCGACGCTTATTATTTAACACGATTTCCGGGCCACGGGTCTCTCCCTCCCCCCTTCCTGCGGCCCTCAATCGCCCCGGTTTTTGCAGCCCCAAACCCCGTTTCCTACCGAGACTATGGAGAAGAACGCCATCCAAGCCAATGGCGCCAGCCGCGCTAATGGGAAACCGCTGGCGGTGTACGACGAAAGCAAGATCAAGACCCTCAGGTCCCTCGAACACATCCGCCTGCGCACCGGCATGTACATCGGCCGGCTGGGCACCGGCGCCGACCCCGACGACGGCATCTACATCCTGCTCAAGGAAGTCATCGACAACTCGGTGGACGAGTTCATCGTCGGCTTTGGCAAGAAGATCGAGATCGCCCTCGATGAGGGGCGGGTGCAGGTGCGCGACTACGGGCGGGGCATCCCCCTGGGCAAGGTGGTCGAGTGTGTCTCGGTGATCAACACCGGCGCCAAGTACAGCGACGATGTCTTCCAGTTCAGCGTCGGGCTCAACGGGGTGGGCACCAAGGCGGTCAATGCCCTCTCGGCCAATTTTCGGGTGGTTTCCCACCGCGAGGGCCAGTGTGTGGAGGCCACCTTCGAGCGCGGGGTGCTCGTGCAGCAGAAGAAGAGCAAGTCCGATCAGCCCGAAGGCACCCTGGTTGAATTCGTCCCCGACGAGCAGATCTTTAATACCTACAAGTTCAGCCACGAGTTCATCGAGCAGCGGCTGTGGAACTACGCCTGCCTCAACAGCGGCCTCAAGCTCTTCTTCAACGGCCAGAAGTTCGAGTCGAAGGACGGCCTGCTGGATCTGCTGCGGCGCGAGGTGGGTGAGAACGTGCTCTACCCGCCGGCCCACTGCCGGGGCAAACAGCTCGAGTTCGCCTTCACCCACGGCGAGAGTTACGGCGAGAACTACCGCTCCTTTGTCAACGGGCAGTACACCAGCGACGGGGGCACCCACCAGAGCGCCTTCCGCGAGGGCCTGCTCAAGGGGGTCAACGAGTTCTTCCGCGAGGACTTCGACGGGGTGGACGTGCGCGAGGGCATCGTCGGGGCGGTGGCGATCAAACTCAAGGACCCGGTCTTCGAGTCGCAGACCAAGAACAAGCTGGGCAATACCGATATCCGCGGCTGGGTGGTGGGCGAGGTCAAGGCGGGTGTGGTGGACTTTCTGCACAAGAACCCCGAGGCGGCGCAGAAACTCAAGACCAAGATCACCTACAACGAGAAGCTGCGCAAAGAGCTCAACGCGGTGAAGAAGGAGGCCAAGGAGGCCGCCCGGCGCATCGAGATCAAGATCCCCAACCTGCGCGACTGCAAGTACCACCTGCAGGATCTCAAACGCGGCGACGACTCCACCATCTTCATCACCGAGGGGCAGTCAGCCGGCGGCTCCATCGTCTCGGCCCGCGACGTCAACACCCAGGCCATCTTCACCCTGCGCGGCAAACCCCAGAACGTGTACGGCCGCGGCAAGGCCGAGATCTACAAGAACGAAGAGCTCTACGACCTGATGATGGCCCTGGGCATCGAGGAAAGCATCGAGAACCTGCGCTACAATCGGGTGGTGCTAGCCACCGACGCCGATGTGGACGGGTTTCATATCCGGAATTTGTTAATGACCTATTTCCTCAGCTAGTTCGCGGACCTGGTGGTGGCCGGCCACCTCTACATCCTCGAGACCCCGCTCTTCCGGGTGCGCAACAAGAAGGAAACCCGCTACTGCTACAACGAGGCCGAGCGCGAGCGGGCGGTCAAGCAGCTCTCCAACCCGGAGATCACCCGCTTCAAAGGGCTGGGGGAGATCTCGCCCAAGGAGTTCGGGCAGTTCATCGGCCCGGCCATGCGCCTGGTCAAGGTCAATGTGCGCT
>JADZBP010000130.1 GCA_020852055.1 Candidatus Latescibacterota bacterium | reverse complement strand
TGGTCGGCGACAAGATGGGGCTGGAGGGCAATATCGAAACCCACGATATCATGACCGCCGATCCCGGCAAATTGCTCGCCAAGATCCACACCGCGCTCGAGGCCGGCCGCGGCCGGCGCATGATCCTGTGCCCCAGCGCCGGGTACATGGAAAGCGTCGAGCCCACGCCCCACGAGATCCGCAACTGGCTGCTCTATATCGAGGAGGGGGTGCGTTATGCCGAGGCCATGGCCAAGTAACGCGCTGACCTGCCCGTCGCGTGCGGACCGGAGGCCCACATGACCGGAACCATCTCCTCCCGCGACCGGATGCTGGCCGCCCTGCACTGCAACACCCCGGATCACGTGCCCCTGGCCTTCATGATCTTCACCGCCCTGGGCGACCGTCTGCGCCAACAGGGGCGGGCCAGCGACCCGGTGGCCCAGGTCGAAGCCCAGCTCGAACTCGGCGTCGACGTGGTGGTCGATCTGACCACCTTTGCCCCGCTGGCCGCGGAGACCGGGCATGCCGATGCGCTGGGCCTGCCAGTGCGCTTCGCCCCGCAGGTGCGCACCCGGCAATGGGCCGAGATCCGCCAGGGCCATCGGTACCCGGTGTTGCACCGCGAGTACGCCACCCCCTCGGGGGCGCTGGTGGTGTCCGTGGACCAGACCGATGACTGGCCGTACGGCTCGGCGGCAGGCGGCGATTTCCGGGTGCCCTTCATGGACGACTACCTGGCCCCGCGCTGCTCCCGGCACCTGGTGCCGACCCCGGGCGACCTGGCGGTGCTGCGCCACCTGCTCACCCCGCCCACGGCCACCGACCTGAAGACCTGCCGCCAGGCCTGGGAACAGGGAAGAAGAGTGGCGCGCCAACACGATCTGCTGCTGGCCGGCGGCTGGGGAGTGGGCAGCGATGCCCTGGCGTGGTTCTGCGGGCTGGAGCAGGCGGTGATGATGGCCCTGGATCAGCCCGGGTTCTTCGCCGAACTGCTCGGCCTGATCGCCGCCTGGAACCGGCCCCGGATGCAGGCCTTTCTGGACTTCGGGGTGGACCTCTTCGTGCGCCGCGCCTGGTACGAAGGGGTGGACTTCTGGTCTCCGGCGCTCTTCCGGCAGTTCTTTTTCCCCATCCTGCGCGAAGAGGTGGAGTTGGCGCATCAGGCCGGGGCCCGGTACGGCTACATCCTCACCAGCGGCTCCATGCCCCTGCACGACCAACTCCTGGAGCTGGGCATCGATGTGCTGATCGGCCCGGACCCGGTCCAGGGCAAGGGCACGGACTTGGGGCAGATGGCGGCGCAACTGCGCGGCCGGATGTGTACCTGGGGCGGGATCAACGGGTTCATCACGGTCGAACTGGGCACCAAAGAAGAGATCGATGCGGCGGTGCGCGCTGCGGTCGGGACCCTGGGCCCCGGCGGGTTCATCCTCTCGCCCGTCGACAACGTGCGAGACCCGTCCGACCTGGTGTGGGAAAAGGTGTTGTCCCTGATCGCCGCATGGAAGAAGTACCGGGGCTGAGTCGCGAGGCTAAGCGCCCCCCTGGACCCTCTTCCAGAACTCCTCTTCCCTCTTGAGCATCCCCGCGATGTAGTCCTCATCCCGGGCAACGGGAATCAGCACCTCGGGTTGCCCGGGCCAGTAACACCAGAAATCCAGCGACGCCAGGCCGGTAAGGGCCAGGATATGCTGCAACTGGCCGTAGTAGTAGTCCGGCACCGTCCCGGACTGGGATGCCCACCTATAGGCAGACTGCCCGCACTTGATCTCCACCACCGTGTCGTGGTCCTCGGAGAGCCCGTCCAGGCTGGCGCGCAGCCACTCGTACCGGGTGCTCTGGAGACAGACGGGCTGCACCTCCCGGCCGGTTCGGGCCACATACCGGGCCCGGGCCACCGGCTCGAGTTCGTTGCCCAGGGCCATGGCCGGGTTGAGCACCACCTCGCGCAGCGGGTTGCGTTTCTCCTGCAGCAGTTGGGCGGCGCTCTTGTAGCGGTTTTCGCCCATGATGGTCGGAGCGTCGGACGCGCCGATGCCCTGCTGCCGCCACTCCAGCCAGGCCGGGGTGTTCTGGACCAGATTCACCACCGTGTAGAATCGTTGATGATTTCCCATTCTGTCTTCGTTCGGCTCAGTTCTCCGCCACCTGGCCGGCAACCCACGGGTTGTTCTGCGCCCGGCGGCCTTCGCGAGCCTCACAGGCCTCCACGAACCGGGCCAGGGCGATCAGAAAGGCCCGCGCGTTTCGCCGGAACCGTTCGGCCTCGGCCAGGAGCTGGTTGTTGCCCTCGTCGGTTTCTGGTTTTTCCATACCCCTTGTCTGCTCCGTCAGGTAAAACCCGTCGCGATTCCCCTCCGGAGGTACCGGAGGGCCCCTATCCCCAATCAGCCACCAGAACCGAACCTGCGCAAGGAAAAAGTCCACCGCTCCCCATCTTGACCCCACCGCCTCAAACATGCTAATTGCGGCCCAACCCTTTACCTTTCCTCCACGGAGGTCTCCCATGGCCCCTTTCCGCTGTGCCCTGATCGGCTGTGGCGGCATGTCAGGTCTACACGCCGCCGGGTACGCCACCCACCCGAGCTGCGAGATCGTTGCCGTGGCCGACATCGCCGCAGACAAAGCCAGGGCCCGCGCCGAGTCCCACGCGCCGGGCGCGGCCATCTACACCGATTATGCCCGGATGCTGAAGGCCGAGAAGCCCGATATCGTCAGTGTCTGCCTCTGGCCACACCTGCACGCACCCGCCGTGCTGGCCAGCGCGAGGGCAGGGGTCAAGGCGATCCACTGCGAGAAACCCATGGCCCCGACCTGGGGCGAGGCGCTGAAGATGGTCGCGGCCTGCGATAAGGCCGGCGTGCAGCTCAGCTTCGGCCACCAGCGCCGCTTTCTCGACGCCTTCCGCAAGGCCAAGCAGTTCAAGGAAGAGGGGGCCATCGGCGACCTGATCCGCCTCGAAGGCGCCTGCGACAACATGATCGACTGGGGCACCCACTGGCTCGACATGATGTTCTTCATGAATAACGACACCCCCGCCGCCTGGGTCCTCGGCCAGATCAGCGCCACCCAGTGGCGCGAGGTCTTCGGCCTGCCCCTGGAGACCCAGGCGATCTGCGAGTTCGTGTTCCAGAACGGCGTGCGCGGGGTGCTCTACACCGGCGAGGACAACGACATTGGCTGCAGCATCCGCCTGATCGGCAGTGAGGGCCGCATCGACCTGCGCGGGGGAGAAAAACCCCTGTGGGTCCAGGATAAGAGCGGCAAGTGGCGGACCCCGAAGGTCATCGGCAACCTCCACGGCGGCGAAGCGGTCGGCTGGGCGGTGCACGATGTGGTCGACTCCCTCGCCGGCGGCCGCGAGCCCGAGCTGTCCGCCCGCCGCGCCCTGCAGGCCACCGAGGTCATCTTCGCCACCTACGAATCCAGCCGGCGCCGCGGCCGCGTGGACCTGCCCCTGAAACAGAGGGACTCCGCCTACCTGAGTATGATCGAGAGCGGGGAGCTGAAGCCCAAGGGAAAAGGGAGAAGGACATGAACCTATCCTCCATCAGGGTAAAGTGTGTGGAGGGGGAAACCCCCCTCGTCCGTTTCTGCAATGGGCTGGCGCTTTACGAGGAGGGGCTGAGTGATGGGCGCTGGTTGGGACGCAACTGGTCTGCCATCGGGATCGTCGATTACGACCCGATCCCCATCGGGCCAGCGCACCTGAACGCGGCCTTCGGCTTGGAGATGGACGGGGAATCCCTACATCATGGCTGGGCCTGGGGCGGCATGGAGGAGCAGGCCGGACCGCGAGCCGGCCAGCGGCAGGTGGTGGTGACCCTCAGGCACCAGGTGCGACCGGTCACGGTCCGCCTGCACACCGTGCTGGATGGCACCCCCATCCTGACGCGCTGGCTGGAGATCATCAACACCAGCGGCCGGCCGGCAGTGCTGGGCGCCCTGTGGGTCTGGTCCGGCCGGGTCTTTCCGATACAGGCCGGCGACCGCGAATGGGTGAACGTGCCCTTCTTCACCACCGTACATAGCCCCTATTCTCTGGGGTATTTCGCCAAGAATCGCGGCTTCATGGAAGGTGATTTCCAGTGGCGGCCGCTGGGCGCCGAGACCGTCGAGATCGGGCAGGACATCGGGCGCAGCGGCTGGGGGCACCCGCTGGCCTACCTGCGCGACGAGGCTGCCGGCCAGGTGTTCGTCGTGCAGTTGGCCGGGTCCGGCAACTGGGCGATCCGGGTCGTGCCGCGGGAGGCCGACCGGCCGGGACAGTCACAACTCTTTGTGCAGGCAGGGCCGGTCGCGCCAGGCCCGATGCGCGTGCTCGATCCGGGCGAAAGTATCCTCACCCCGCCCGTGCATTTCGGTTGTATGAACGGCGACCTGACCGATATGGTGCAGACCGTGCATCAGCATCAGCGGCGCAGCGTGGTGCTGGCGCCCCCGGTGGGCAAGGCCAGCTTGATCAGTTTCAACCATGCCGGCCATGACATCGAGGAAAACCTGTCCGAGGTGAACCTGCGCAAACAGATCGAGGTGGCGGCGGAGATCGGCGCGGAGGTCTTCACCATCGACGCCTGCTGGAACGGTGAGCCCGGGCAGCACTGGGGACTGACCACCGGTGACTGGCGGCCAGGCGGCCGTTTGCCAAACGGGTTGGAGCCCATCTTTGCCTATGCGCGCAGCAAGGGGCTCAAGTGCGGCCTGTGGTGCTGGATCGAGGCGGCCCACGAACAGAGCCAGTTGATCGCGGATCACCCGGACTGGCTGCTGCAGCGCGACGGCAAGCAGATGAACAACCAGTTGGACCTGTCCAAGCCCGAGGTCGCCCAGTGGATCGAAAACGAAATCATCCGGCTCGTGGATCACTATCAGCTGGATCTATTCCGGATCGACTATAACGCCTCGCCGGGCGAGGGCGGGTACAATCTCCGCCACGGCTTCACCGAGAACACCATCTGGCGGCACTACGAGGCGCTCTATGCCATCTGGGAACGCGTGCAGCGGCGTTTCCCGGAATTACTCATCGAGAACTGTGCCGGAGGCGGAGGAAGGACCGATCTGGGCATGATGTCGCGCACCCATTATACCTGGATCAGCGACTACAACGTGATGCCGCGGTCCGCCCGGACGCTGAGCACGATGATGTACGCGCTGGCGCCAGAGCTGACCGTGCGCCTCGCCGGCACCGCCATGGATTCCCATGTCGGCGGGAGCCTCGATATGCAGTTGCGGATCGCCATTCTCAGCGGGAATCCGGTGATCACCGGCCTGGGGGTAGACCAGGACGAGATGGCGGTGGAACTGCGGGACCGGATACGGCACGCGCTGGCCCTTTTCCGCCGCCATGTCCGCCCGCTCATCGCCGACTGCCAGGTCTATCACCACACCCCGATCCCCGCCGGGGACCAACCCGAGGGGTGGAGTGTGCTGGAGTATGCCGCGCCGGATCGGGCGCGGGCGGTAGCCGGCCTGTTCCGTCTGGCCGGCCCGGCGGACGCCGACTGGACCTTGCGCCTCCGCGGGCTGAGCCGAACCAGGAACTACCGGGTGAGGTACGACAACAGCGGCGAGGAGATATTGCGCTCCGGAGTGGACCTGATGGAGCGCGGCGTCGCGGTGAGGCTCTCACATCCGATGAGCAGCGAGCTGCTGCTCATCGAGGAATCGCATTGATTATACGCGCTGGGACCAGATGGCGGCTGGTGACGCCGGTGTTGGGTCCAGGCCAGAGTCGATGATTTTGACGGCCCGGTCCTCCACGTGGCCCGATCTGGTAGACCCGGGCACCACGCGGTCAAACGCGGGTACAGGGCACATCCCGACAAGGACACGGATGGGCAGTGCCCTGCCCACGGCACCGATCCCAGTCCGCCTTCGCCTCGCGCAATTCCTCGATGGCCTGCGCGTCGGTGCGCTTCGCCCTCCTGATTACCGCTGCAGCCCGCTCTCTGACCGCGCGCTCCCTGAAGCGGCCGATTTCCTCCTGATTCGTCCAGCGCAGCCGGTATTCAGCGTCTCCCGCCTCTATGCCTCTCCAGTATCCACCAACGACCTGCCACACGTCCCACATCAGACCATGGATGATCTGTGGGCCAGCGGCCGCGCGCTGAAGCAGGCCGCTGATAATCCCCATTGACGGGACCGCCTGCCAGTAGTCAGGGAAAGCAGTGAACGCCTTCTGGCAAGCGATATGGCCGGCAACGCTGCTGTGGTACAGCAGTCGGCGCGACACGACCTGATCGTCCCCAGTCGTGGTGCCCACCTCGTCGAGAAGCGCGGCCTGCCACGCATCGTACGCAGACAGGCCATAGTGTTTCGTGCCCTCGGTATAGCTCTCCGAATACCTGAGGGCGTTCTCGATCGCCCTGTAGCAGGGGTGGTGTTCCGGCGCGGTCGGTGCTCCCTCACCCAGGCCGGCGATGAACACCACCTCCTCCTCCCAATCGGCGAGGCGGAAGCAGCCGTTTTCCGGCGCACTCCCCGGTGGGGCCTCATAGTACGGAGACTGGCCGATGACCACTTCGCCCTCAGAGTCGAAGCCGGTCAGCAGCGCCGCCTCGACAATCGGTATGTGCGGGCAGTGCAGGAAACACACCACGGGTTTGCGGCGCCGGGTGAGGCAGTCCGTGACATACCGGCGGATCTCCATCTGATCGACTGTTTCGGCTGCAGCGAGGAAAGCGGAGGCCGGTCCGCGGTCTGCGGCGCAGCGCGATTCCCCGTTCCAGAGGAACTGGGGGGTATAGCCGAGGTACGCAACCGCTTCGCGCAGGGTCTCGTGGTGCCGCAGATTGGCGTCGATACCCGAGACGGCGAAATCCGGGTGGGGATTCGGGATGCCGTGCCGCTCCCAGTAGTAGCACGCCTCATCGAACCCGATCAGCCAGCCGCGCCCGGTGTACCCGGAGAGGTGCGGATAGACCCCCATCGGGAAGCGCTCCGCCAGGCGGTCGTTCCCGTAGGCCGCGGCGACGCTCAACGCCTCGAGGAAAAGGTCGGGATGCTCTGCGTGATTGAGGGGCAGCACGTCAGGGAGGATGAAGCTGCCGGTAAGGTTGCCCATCTCGGAGGTCTCCTTTCTCTGGCCGCTATGATCGAAACCCGTTCGCCCCGGTTGAATGTATGTCGCTGCTGGCCTAGCCTGCTTCTACCACTTCCGGTGCATACCGGGCATCCTGCAGGAACCCCTGAATGGTCGCCTTCCTTGCATCGAAGAGGGTGCCCTTGCCTCCAGCCGAAAAGTAGGCTTCGATACGGACCGCGTAGTCCTGGGGGTCTGCCAGGCGAAGAGCCGCCAGGCTGCGATACCCCATCTTCCACAACCGCTTGACCGCGCCGCCACTGGTGTACGGCAGGCGCGAGACATCGGCTCGATGCACCAGGTCCAACAAGCAACCCTCGCTGATACCCGTTCGGTTCGCCAGGTCGTCCCTCCCGGATACGTCGGCCGCCGCTTCCAGTACCGTGAAGCTGTTGGCAATCTTGGCCTTCTTCAGCTTCACCAACGCCGTATGCAGGAGGGGATCGCCATCGTCTTCCACCAACTGGCGCAACGTCGCCGGATACGGAAACCACCATTGCTTCAGATAATCGAGCCATTCCATCAGACTCGGCTGCGCGATCCCCGACTCTGAGAGGAAGCCTTGCGCCTGTGAACGGGTGCGAACCCGCTCCAGCAATGAATACAGGCTGTAAACCCCTGTGGTTTCCAGCTGTTTGATCGTGTCCGCTAACCAGACCTCTCCTCCGGCCCCATGCACCGTGGAAAAGTGGTGCCCCACCTCAGGGAGTTCCCGGACGAACTCTGTCAGCAGCCGATCATAATGCTTGCGGACAAACGCATACCTCAGCGGCTTGAAAAGGTAGTTCGCCATGAACTTATCATAGGGATGGCGGGGGTTGCGGTAAAAACACCACGCCAGCATTTCCTTGGGTCCCGCGCTGCCACTCATCTCACACGCTCCTTCCTCTTGCCAGCTCAGCTCAGGGCGACGGTTCGGCCGTGGGCCCACCTGGGGCACCAGTCCCTTGGTGTACACGTTGACGACCAGCGTCCAATCGCCGAAGTGGCTGCAGAAGGCCTCACGCCATTTCCGTGAAAACATGCCCTCGTCTCGCGCCCTGTCAGCGCGGCAATCCTCAACGACTTCTCGGTACCTCTCGTCTTCCGCGTAGCAGAAACGCCTGAACTCATCGCCATACGCTGCGATCTTCACCGCGAACAGCGTAGCCGCATCCTCGGGGTGCGCTGGGCGGAACCTGATCGCCTCCATCGCTACACCTCCAAGCGAACCGCCTGTCACTCTTGGATGGTGAACGCTCAATGCCCCTGGTGGGCAGGGGCAGCTTGCTCTGCCTCTTCCGCGTGCGGGTGGCTGCCAGGAGACACAATCGCGGTGTGCAGACCCTCGACATAGTGCATGTAGTCCACGTATGCCTCCACAAACGCCCGGCCCGCCTCAACATTGGTATCTTTGTGCTTGCTGGCTTCCACAGCCTTGCTGAATCGCTCCCTGAGGGCCGCTCCCAGGTGGTCGCTGAGTTCCTCGACCAGTCCATCGATTGCGCCTTGAGAGAGGGCTTGGTCCGCCAGGGAGACGATGGGTTCGACGGGTTCGTCCTTGATCCCGCTGTACGGGGCGCCCTCTCCCGCACGGTGCACGCGGACAAGGGTTTCGAGGAAATACTGGTCAGCGAGGGCCTTGGCCTCCGGTCCCTGAGCGCGGACAGCAACCGCCTTTGAAAAGGCCGCCCTGATTTCCGCCTCGGTTTCCGGCTTTACCCACTTCAGCACCGGCGTCACCACGCCTTTTTCCAGGGCCGCCCTGGCCTCCGGGATGATCGGCCCCTTGGTGGTGTCACAGTGCGCCAGGGCCTTGCTGGCCAGAAAAACCGAGATCCCTGCGACCAGCACTCCCCACCTCCCCACCATCCGGAGTACTCGGATGTTATGCATGACTCAGGCCTCCTTCTCGATGACAGACTCCCCCTCCGGTACCTCCAACTAGATGCTCTCACGTGGGGCACTCATTGTGGGGGAGGATGATCTCGACACCTGATCCAGCCTCGGCCGGACAAGACGCCACCTTCCCGGTCGGAGCGACCTACAACTGAAGCCAGATGGCGGCTGGTGACACGAGCGTTGGGTCTAGGCCTATTCCGAGAACGCCTGGTACCTGCCCGGGTTCAGGACCGGCGCCCGCCAATCACCGATCTCGGTGAGGGCCACCGGGGCACCGCCGTACTCAATGTGGGACTTGAAGCCGGCGAGGAAGATCTGGGTCTTCTCGTAGATGTTCTCATAGGGCTCCGGCATCTTTCCGGTGGCGAACATCTCCTGCATGCGAT
>JADZBP010000129.1 GCA_020852055.1 Candidatus Latescibacterota bacterium | reverse complement strand
TGCCGCCGCTGCCTCCGGAAACCCCGGAGCCGGGCGCCGAGGAGGCTCCCGCCGCCGCCGACCAGAACGGGCAGTAGGGAGTGCTTGCGCGACAGGGCCGGGCGGCGTATATTGACCGTTGTCATTGGCAAAATCCCCTAAAACCTGCAGATAAGGCAGCATAGAAAGGAGGCCTGCGATGCCTACGTACGAGTACCAGTGCCAGAAATGCGGACATACCTTTGAGGAATTCCAGAGCATCAAGGCCGAGCCCCTGGTGAAGTGCACCCAAAAAGGGTGCCGGGGCAAGGTGCGCCGCCTGATCGGCGCCGGCGCCGGACTGCTCTTCAAGGGCTCCGGATTCTACATCACTGACTACCGCAGCGAGGGCTACAAGAAGGCCGCCAAGGCCGGGGATTCGGCCAGCAGCGGCAGCAGCAGCGGGACGGCTGGCAGCGGTAGCAGTGGCGGCAGCAGCGAGAGTAAGGGTTCCTCCACCCCGGCGTCGCCGGCAGCGGCCAGCTAGTCGGGTGGCGATTGGGAACTTTCGAACCCGTTGAGTGGTCAGTAGTCCGAGCGATGATGAATTCGATGAAAACCTATCTGATGCTGGCGCTGGTCTGCTGGGGCTTGGCCAGCTGCAGCCAACAAACCCCCGAACAGCTCTACGCCCAGGCCGAGGCCGCAGCCGCGGACACCACCTCCCTGGACCAGGCGGTGAACCAGCTCAACAGTTTTCTCCAGCGGTACCCGCAGGACCAACTGGCGCCCAAGGCCCTGGACAAACTCGCCCTCATCGCCCAGAAGAAGGGGGATATGAAAGGCGCAGTGGAGCTCTACGAGCGCCTGCTCAGCCAGTACTCCAAGTGCGACCAGGCGGACGAGGCGCAGTTCATGATCGCCTTCATCTGCGAGGAATTTCTCGGCGATCTGGACAAGGCCCGCCAGTCCTACCAGCGGGTCATCGACCTGTACCCGACCTCGGAGTTGGCCCTCAGCGCCCGCCACCTTCTCCCCAATGTGGGCCGCCCTCCCGAGGAGTGGGTCAAGTTCCAGGACGCCCCCCGCGCCCCCTAGATCCCTCCCGCAGCATTTCTCCGGCTAATACAGTTGCTGAGGAGGCGATGCCCGTACCAGGGGCGGCGTTTTCCTTTCCAGGTGTCTACCACCCCTTTGCCTTCTGCGCTAGCGAGCGAAAATGCGAGCTTTAGATATCCAGGCCATCAATGAGCGGGTCCAGCAGGAGAGTGTGCTGGTCGACCGCATCCTGCAGGAAATGGACCGCGTGGTGGTGGGCCAGCGCTATATGGTCGAGCGCTTGCTCATCGGGTTGCTCTGCGGCGGGCACGTACTGCTGGAAGGGGTGCCGGGGTTGGCCAAGACCCTGACGGTGCGCACCCTGGCCCGCATCATCCAGGGCACCTTCAAGCGACTCCAGTTCACCCCGGATCTGTTACCGGCCGATCTGACCGGCACCCTGATCTACAACCAGCGTTCCGGCGAGTTCATCCCCAAAAAGGGGCCGATTTTCGCCAACCTGGTGCTGGCCGACGAGATCAACCGCGCCCCGGCCAAGGTGCAGAGCGCCCTGCTCGAGGCCATGCAGGAACGACAGGTCACCATCGGCGATGAGACCTACCCCCTCGACGATCCCTTCCTGGTGATGGCCACCCAGAACCCCATCGAGCAGGAGGGCACCTACCCGCTGCCCGAGGCCCAGGTCGACCGCTTCATGCTCAAGGTCAAGGTGACCTATCCCAGCAAGGAAGAGGAGCGTCAGATCCTCGACCGCATGGCGGATGAGCGGCCCATCGAAGTGGCGGCAGTGGCCGGCCTGGAGGAGATGCGCCGCCTGCGCCAGGCCCTGGGCCTGGTCTACATGGACGACAAGATCAAGAATTATATCGTCGATCTGGTGCACGCCACGCGCTACCCGGCGGAGGCGGGCCTGGAATCCCTGGTGGGCCTCATCGAATACGGCTCCTCACCGCGGGCCACCCTTTTCCTGGCCCGCGCCGCCCGCGCCCACGCCCTGGTGCGCCGGCGCGGCTATGTCACCCCCGAGGACGTCAAGGCCGTGGGGGCCGACGTGCTGCGCCACCGCATCGCCGTCAGCTACGAGGCCGAGGCCGAGGAGATCGACTCCGAACACATCATCCAGCAGCTCTTCGACCATATCGAAGTGCCCTGAGCCGCCGTGATCCCCAAGGAGATCCTCAAACAGGTCCACCGCATCGAGATCCAGACCCGCAGCCTGGTGGACAACCTCTTTGCCGGCGAGTACCACTCCGCCTTCAAGGGGCGGGGCATGGAGTTCGCCGAGGTGCGCGAGTACCAGCAGGGCGACGAGGTGCGCAACATCGACTGGAACGTCACCGCGCGGGCCGGCGCTCCCTTCGTCAAGGTCTTCGAGGAGGAGCGCGAGTTGACGGTGATGCTGGCCGTGGACGCCAGCGCCTCGGGCAACTTCGGGTCCGGCCAGCGCATGAAGGGCGAGGTAGCGGTGGAGTTATCGGCCCTGCTGGCCTTTGCCGCCATCAAGAACAACGACCGCGTCGGCTTGCTGATCTTCACCGATGAGGCCGAGGTCTTCATCCCCCCCAAAAAGGGCCGGCGGCACGTGCTGCGGGTCATCCGCGAGCTGCTCTACTTCCAGCCGCGCCACAAGGGCACCTCGCTGCAGGCGGCCCTCGAATACCTCGACCGGCTGCTGCACCGGCGCAGCGTGGTTTTCCTGATTTCCGATTTCCTCGATCAAGGGTACGAGCGCGCCTTGAAGGTGGTCAGCCGCCGGCACGACCTGGTGGCCATCGCCCTCAACGACCCGCGCGAGCGGCAATTGCCTGCCGTGGGTTTGATCTCCCTCTACGACGCCGAGCGCGGCACCCAGACCCTGGTCGATACCGGCAGCCCCAGCCTGCGGCGTTTCTTCGCGGCGCGCCGGCGCGAGGAGGACGCCAGGCGGGAGGCGCTCTTCCGCCAGCAGGGTGTCGACGCCGTCAGCATCGATATCTCCCGTTCGTATATGGAACCACTCATCCAATTCTTCCAGGCCCGTCTGCGGCGCAGCCGCTGAGGCGGGCGCAAAACCAAGGAGAAGCCCCGGTGATCGAAGTACGCGAATTGTCCAAGTACTACGGCGATCTGGCGGCGGTCGAGCAGATCTCCTTCCGGGCCGAGAAGGGCCAGATCCTCGGGTTCCTGGGGCCCAACGGCGCCGGCAAGACCACCACCATGCGTATGCTCACCTGTTACCTGCCGCCCACCTCGGGGTCGGCGCAGGTGGCCGGCTACGACGTGGTCGAGCAGTCGCTGGAGGCGCGGCGACGCATCGGCTATCTGCCCGAACTGCCGCCGGTCTACACCGACATGACCGTGCACGCCTACCTGCGCTTCGTCGCCAAGATCAAGGGGGTGCCGACGCCCCAGCTCAACGGGCGCATCGACGACACCATGGAAAAGACCGGCGTCGCCCACGTGCGGGATGCGGTCATCGGCCACCTCTCCAAGGGATACCGCCAGCGGGTGGGCCTGGCCCAGGCCCTGGTGCACAATCCCGAGGTGCTCATCCTCGACGAGCCGACCGTGGGCCTCGATCCCAAACAGATCATCGAGATCCGCGAGGTGATCAAGGGCCTGGGCGGGGAGCACACCATCATCCTCAGCACCCACATCCTGCCCGAAGTGAGCATGACCTGCGAGAAGATCGTCATCATCAACCAGGGGCGCATCGTCGGCGAGGGCACCCCCCAGAGTCTGATGGCTCAGCTCAAGGAGGGCGAGGTGCTGCGCGCCGCCATCGCCGGGCCGCCCGAGCAGGTGCAGCAACTGCTGCGCGGCATCGACGGGGTGCTGGAGGTGGCCGCCGAACTCGGCCGGTCTGCCGACGAGCAGAGCTACCTCATCACCGCTATCCCGGGCCGGGACGTGCGCGACCAGGTGGCCCGCCGGGTGGTGGACAGCGGCCTGGGGCTGCGCGAGCTGCGCGCCCTCGAAATGACCCTCGAAGATATCTTCCTGCGCCTGGTGACTGAGGAGGTGAAGGCCTGATGCGGAATTTTCTCGCCATCTATACCAAGGAACTGCGCTCCTATTTTGTCTCGCCGGTGGCCTACGTGATCGCCGGGGTCTTCCTGTTCCTGTCGGGATATCTGTTTCGCAATATCCTGATGCAATTCAATTTCTGGTGCCTGCAGTTCGGCCAGCGGGCGCAGATGATGGGCGGCGAGATGCCCAGCCTGAACCTCAACGAGATGGTGGTCTCCCAGTTCTTCTCGGTGATGGACTTCATCTGGCTGCTGGTGATTCCGATGTTGACGATGCGGCTGATCGCCGAGGAGAAGAAAAACGGCACCATCGAGCTGCTGATGACCTCGCCGATCTCGACCGTCGAGATCCTGCTGGGCAAGTTCTTCGCCTGCCTGACCCTCTATACGATCATCGTCGCCCTGACCGGGGTGTACTGCGTCATCCTCGAGCTGTACGGCAGCCCGGATTGGGGCCCCATCCTCTCGGCCTATTTCGGCTACCTGCTCTTGGGCGGCACCTTCATCGGCGTGGGGCTGCTGGCCTCCTCGCTCACCGAGAACCAGATCGTGGCGGTGCTGCTGGGTTTTGGTATGCTGCTCTTGCTGTGGCTGATCGACTGGTCGGCCAGTTTCGCCGGCCCCACCGCGGCCAAGATCCTCCAGTACGTCTCCATCATCGAACACCTCAAGGACTTTCAGCGCGGGGTGATCGACACCAAGGACGTGGTCTTCTACCTGAGTTTCATCTTCCTCAGCCTGTTCATCACCAGCAGGGTGCTCGAGTCGCGCCGGTGGAGGCGTTAGGATGAAGAGGTTCAGCGTACCGCTCAGCCTGGCCGGTGCGGCTCTGGTCCTGGCCGGCGGCCTGGCGTACCTGCTGGGACCCGATTCGGCGGCCCTGCCCCTGGCCAACCTGGGGGTGGGCCTGGCGCTGGTGGTCCTGGCCGGGTTGCTCAACCCCGAGTTGTTCCGCCAGTACGGCCGCTGGTTGAACGCCTTCTGGGGCAGCCTGATGGTGGTGGGCATCGCGGCGATGCTCAACTTCCTCGGCACCCGCTACCACGAGCGCCTCGACCTGACGGCCGGCAAGTTGCACAGCCTGTCCGACCTGACCACCGAGACCCTCAAGAGCCTGCCGGCTGAGGTACACGCCGTGGCCTTCATGGAGCAGGGCCAGGGCGAGGCGTTGGAGGGATTGCTCAAGGAATACGCCAGCCAGAGCAGCCAGTTCACCTACGAGTTCGTCGATGCCGACCGCGACCCGGACCGGGCCAAGGACTACGGGGTGCGCAGCTACAATACCCTGATCCTGGAGGGCAATCAGCGGCAGCAGCAACTCACCGATCTCAACGAGAAAGGCATCACCAGCGCTCTGCTCAAGCTGGTGCGCAGCCGCCAGGACAAGGTCTATCTGAGCGTGGGCCACGGCGAGGGCGGCACCGCCCAGGGCGAGCAGGGGTACAGCCAGCTCAAGGCGCGGCTGCAGGAATTCAGTTACGCGGTGGAGGAGTCGCTCTTCCTGGCCCGCACCGGCGCGGTGCCCGAGGATTGCCGGCTGCTGGTGGTGCTCTCTCCCAAGACCCCTTTCCTCAGCAACGAAAGCGACGCCCTGCGCCGGTACCTCAAGGGGGGCGGAGCGGCCCTGGTGCTGCTGGACCCGCCGTACCAGACGGGTCTCGAAGGGGTGCTGGGGGAGTGGGGGGTCGAGGTGGGCAACGATTTTGTCATCGATACCAGTGGATTGGGCAGCCTCTTTGGCCTCGACTACACCAGCCCGGTGGCGCTGGAATACGGCGAACACCCGGTCACTCGCAAACACCGCGGGCTGATGACCTTCTACGAGTTGTGCCGGTCGGTGCGTTATAACGAGCGTCCGGGGCTCACCGGGGTGGAGATTGTCAAGACCAGCGAGCAGGGTTGGGCCGAGACCGACCTGGGGGTGCTGCAGGGCAAGGGCAGCAAGACGGTCAAGCTGGACGAGGGCATCGACCGCGCCGGCCCCATCGGCCTGGCGGTGGCGGTGGATGCGGGGCAGGGCGGCGGCCGCCTGATCGTATTCGGGGACGCCGATTTCGCCAGCAACCGCTTTTTCGATCTGCAGGGCAATGGGGACCTGGCCCTCAACGCCATCAGTTGGCTGGCCGAGGACGAGAGCCTGATCTCCATCCGGCCCCGCGAGCCGGGATACAGCCCCATCGCCCTCACCGAAGGGCAGTCGGACCTCATCTTTTGGTTGACGGTGGTGCTGATCCCGCTGGCCGTGGCGGCGGCCGGGGTCCTGGTGGTCTCGCGCAAGGGCCGGTGGAATCTGGCCGAGTTGAGCGCCGCCGGCCTGGGCATCGTGCTCTCGCTGGGGGTGGTGGGCCTGGTCAACTTCATCGGCGACCGCTACCATGTGCGCTTCGATCTGAGCGCCGACAAACTCTTCACCCTCTCCGACGACACCCACCGGCTGCTGGACCAGGTGCATGACCAGAATCGCTACGTCGCGGTGAAGACCTTCATGGCCAAGACCGAGGGCATCCGTTTCCAGGAGGTCATGGACCAGTACAAGTACGCCTCGAAACACTTCGACTACGAGGTGCTGGACCCGCAGAAACACACCCTGGAGGTCAAGCAGTACGGGGTGCGGGAGCGGGGCACCTCGGTGGTGGAGGTCAGCGGCGAGGGCAAGGTGCGCACCGAGCAGATCACCGCCCAGACCGAGGAGGCGCTGAGCAACGCCATCCAGCGGGCGATGAAGGCGGAAGACCGCAAGGTGTACTTCACTGGCGGGCACCAGGAAGGCCAGGTGTCCCAGGTGGACGGCAAGGGTTTCAGCATACTCGGCGGCCGGCTGAAGGAGATGAACCTCCAGATGGAGGAGGGCCTGAGCCTGGCCGGCGGCACGGTGCCCGAAGACGCCACCCTGGTGGCGGTGGTGGGCCCCAAGCAACCCTTTTCGCCCGTTGAGGTCCACGCCCTGAGCGCCTACCTGCACCAGGGGCGCAGCGCGCTGATGCTGCTGGACCCGGCGGGGCAAGCCACCGGGCTGGAGGGCCTGCTCGCCGAATACGGGATTTCGCTGGGCCAGAACTTTGTCGTCGACCTGAGCGGCATCGGCCAGTTGCTGGGCGCCGATGTTTCGGTGCCGGTGGTGATGCAGTACGGCCAACACCCGATCACCGCCCGGCTGGCGCAGGGGACCATGAGTTTCTTCCCCCTGGCCCGGTCGGTGACCCTGGCTGGCCGGCCGGGGCCGGACCAGACCCCGCTGCTCTTCACCCACCGCAGCAGTTGGGGCGAGACCGAGCTGGGGCCGATCACCGGCGCCGGCGGGGGGCAGGTCGAGTTCGACCCGGCCAAGGACAAGCAGGGCCCCCTGACCCTGGGGGTGGCCGTGCGGGCGGCGGCTGACAGCAGCGCCCAGACCACTGAAAAGACGCGGCTGGTGGTCTTTGGCGACTCGGACTTTGGCTCCAACCAGTACTTTGGCCAGCAGGCCAACGGCGAACTGCTCGCCAGCAGTATCTCCTGGCTGAGCGAGGGTGAGGACAAGCTCAATATCCCGGCCAAGGAACCGCCTTTCAATCCCATCAACCTGATCGGCAACGCCGGGGTGGTGGTGTTGTGGGTTTCGGTGTTCATCCTGCCCTTCGCGGTGGCCCTTTCGGGGTTCCTGATGATGCTGCGCCGCGGGTACCAGGCCTATGCCACGGGATTCGTTTCCTGGCTGATGTTCAACTTCATCGGCGCGGCGGTCTTCTACTTCGTGCTGGGGGTGATCGGGTTGAGTGAGGCCAGTGTTGGGCGAGGCCAAGGGTATCTGCTCCTGGCCCTGCTGGCGGGGGCGGCCAGTTATGGATTGTTCCGGCGGCGGCCCCTGTCCTGGGTTCTGGCCCTGGGGCTGGCGGTGGTCAGCGCGGGGGTGGGTTTCGTGGCCATCCCCGTGGACACCCTGCAACTGCTCTACGCCGCCTTGTGGGTGGCCAACGCCTGTCTGCTGGTGTGGATCAAAAAAGCCTTTGACCGCAAGCAGGAGGCCTAGTTCATGCGTCTGAAGACCAACCTGATCATCGGGGTCCTCTTTGCCGCTCTGGCGGCTTTTGTCTATTTCTACGAGATCAAGGGCGGCCAGCAGCGCCGGGCCGAGTCGGACCAGGCCAAGAAGCTGGCCGATTTCTCCGAGAGCGAGGTGCGGCGGCTCACCATCGACCGCATCGACAGCCTGCTGGTCATCGAAAAGGTGCAGGACCGCTGGGTGATCGTGGCGCCGGTGCAGTGCGACGCCGACCAGGAGGCGGTGGACCGCTACCTGCGCAACCTGCGCGAATGCGAGCGCGACAAGGTGGTCGAGGAGGCGGACAAGGTGCGCGGCGACGCCGGGGTGGCCCAGAAATACCGCCTGAACGTGCCCCGGCTCAAGGTGGCGGTCGAGACGGCCACCGGCGCGCTCGACACCCTCTGGTGGGGCGCCGACAGCCCCACCCAGCGTTTTGTCTACGTGCAGCAGCGGGGCGACAATCCGGAGATCTTCACCGTGCAGGCCTGGCGCTACGACAACCTTTCTAAGGGACTATTTGATCTTCGCGACCGCCGGGTGCTGGCCTTTGCGCCGGCGGCGGTGCGCGAGGTCCGGCTGAACGGTCCCCAGGGCGCCGTGTCCCTGGCCAAAACCGAGGGCTGGCGCCTGCTAACCCCGGCCCCGGCCCCGGCGGACGAGGCGGCGGTGACCGGGCTCCTCGGCAAGCTGGAGCAGGCCCGGGCCAAATCCTTCGTGCCCGAAGCCGCGCCGGCCGCCGCCCAGTACGGGCTCAACACGCCGACCCTGGAGGTTTCGCTGCTGCTGGGGGATGAGCGGGCCGAGAAGCGGCTGCGGGTGGGCGCCCCGGCGCCAGGCGGCGCCTACTACGCCCAGGATCTCAGCCGGCCGGCGGTTTTTACCGTCGACTCCTCGCTGGTCTCGCAACTGGGCCAGCCGGCCGCGGCGCTGCGGGATCACAAACCGGTCAAGTTCGATGCCGGGCAGATCGATCACCTCGAGCTGCAGCGACCGGGACAGTCCCTCGTCGCGGCCAAGGATACCGCCGGGGTATGGTCGCTGGTCGCTCCTGCGGCCGGTCCGGCCAAATCGTGGAAATTCAGCAGCCTGCTCAACCAGTTGGCCGGGGTCGAGGCCGAGGAGTTCCTCGGCGCGGCGCGCGACCTGCGGTCCTACGGTCTCGATGCCCCGCGCCTGCAGGTGGTGTTGCAGGCGGCCGGCCAGACCGTGGTGGAAGTGCGGCTGGGTGAGCGCAATGGGCAGGTCTACCTGAATCGCAGCGGCGAGGCGGAGATCTACCGCGTGGCTGAATCGGTGCTCAAGGATCTGGACCTGCAGCTGCCGGACGTGGTCCAGTCTGCCGCAACGGAAGCGGCGCCAGCGGGCCAGTGATGGGCGGGTGGCTGCTCTGTGCCCTGTGGCTGGCTGCCGCTGGGGCTGCGGCTGCGGCCCCGGCCGTGGAAGCCCGGCTCGATACCGCGCAGGTGCGGGTGGGCGACCCGCTGCATCTGGAATTGCGCCTGCGCTACGACCGGGGCGCCACGCCGCTGCTGCCGGCCCTGCCCAAGGAGTTTGCCGCCCGCGCCGAGAACCCGGCCCCGCCCACTGCGGTGGCCGGGGGCCTGGAGGAGGTGCGCCGGTATGAGCTGCGGCTCTACCAGCCCGGCTCCCACCGTATCCCGCCGCTGGAGATCGCCTTTGTCCAGGCCGGCGGCGACACCCTGAAACTCAGCACCCCGCCGCTGGCGGTGGAGGTGCTGAAGGTGCGCCAGGACGGCGACGAGGAATTGCGCGACATCAAAGACCCCGTTGACCTGGGCCGGGGCCTGCCTGCCTGGGCCTGGGGGCTGATCGCCGCCCTGGCTGCTGCCGCTCTGGCCGGTGGCGTTTATTGGTGGTGGCGCCGCCGCCCCCAAAACACCGCCCCTGCCCCGCCGCCCCCGCCCAAAGACTACCTGGCGGAATTCAGCCGCATCGCGGCCATGGGACTGCTCGAGCGCGGCGGACAGAAGGTGTATTACTCCTTGTTGGCCGAGACCCTGCGCCGCTTTCTCGAGGATAACCTGGGCATCGAAGCCATGGAACAGACCACCGCCGAGATCGCCGCGGCGCTCAAGGCCAGCCGTTGCGACGGCGAAGTCGCCAGCCAGATTGAGGCCTTCCTCGCCGCTGCCGACCTGGTCAAGTTCGCCCGTTTCGACCCCAGCGCGGAGGAGGCCCGTCAGGCGCCCGAGGCCGGCAAGGCCATTGTGCGGCGGGCTCTGGCGCTGCGGGCCGAGGCGGAACGGGATGCGGCCCGGGCGCGCGAACAGGCCGCCGCCCCCGGGGCCTGAGGGAGGGAGATGGCCCACCTGCGTTTCGCCGATCCGGAGTGGCTGCTGCTCCTGCTGCTCCTGCCCCTGCTGGTGTACCGCTACGTGATCGAGTTGCGGCGGCCCGGCAGCGGCCTGCGCTTCTCCGACCTGGAGGTGCTGGCGGCGGTCGGGCCGACGCTGTGGACCCGCCTGCGGCACCTACTGCTCGTGTTTCGCCTGCTGGGCCTGGCCTGCCTGATCGTGGCCATGGCCCGGCCCCAGGCCGGCCGGGAACGGCGCGAGCTGTCGGCCGAGGGGGTGGATATCCTGCTGACCCTCGATGTGTCCTCCAGTATGGAGGCCAAGGACCTGGGCTCCCGCAACCGCCTGGAGATCGCCAAGGAGGTGGTGGCCGAATTCATCCGCGGCCGGCAGAGCGACCGGCTGGGTCTGGTGGTGTTCGCCGGCGAGAGTTTCACCCAGTGCCCGCTGACCCTCGATTACGATATCCTGCTCAGCTTCATCCGCGGCATCCAGATCGCCGACAACACATGGGACGGCACGGCCATCGGCATGGCCCTGGCCAACGCCTGCAACCGCCTGCGCGACTCGCAGGCCAAGAGCAAAGTGGTGGTGCTGCTCACCGACGGGGTGAACAACGCCGGCGAGGTCGAGCCCCTGACCGCTGCCGACGCCGCGGCGGCGGTGGGTATACGCGTCTACACCATCGGGGTGGGCAGCAACCAGGCGAGCCTGGCTTCGCCCCTGCTCTTCCGGCGGGCGCAGGGGGCCGAATTCGACGAGGCCACCCTGCAGGAGGTGGCCCGGCGCACCGGCGGCCGGTACTTCCGCGCCACCAGCCGCGAAAAGCTGGAGGAGATCTACCGCGAGATCGCCACTCTGGAGACCACCCCCATCAAGGACCAGGTCCGGGTGGACTACGCCGAGCGGTACGCCTATCTGTTGTGGCCCGGATTGGCGCTCCTGCTGGCCGAGCTGGTGCTGGCCAACACCCGTTTCCGCCGCATACCATAGAGGACTACCCGTGCGATTCGGCGCTCCTGCCCACTTCTGGCTCCTGCTCCTGCTGCCCCTGCTGGCGGTCTTCTTCGTCTGGGCCGTGTTCAGCAAGCGCCGGGCCCTGGCCCGTTTTGCCCACCACACCATGGTGCCCCGGCTGGTCGATCACCACGGCGCCGCCTGGCAGTACGGCCGTTACCTGCTCCTGGTCGGCGGCGTTGGTTTCCTGATCCTCGCCCTCACCGGCCCGCAGTTCGGCGCCCGCACCGAGGTGAGCAAACGCCGCGGCATCGATGTGATGGTGGTCCTCGACGTGTCGCGCAGCATGCTGGCCGCCGACGTCAAACCCAGCCGGCTGGAACGGGCCAAACACCAGATCGCCGAATTGCTCGACCAGCTCGACGGCGACCGGGTGGGGTTGGTGTTGTTCGCCGGCCATGCCTTTGTCCAGTGCCCGTTGACCGTCGACTACGGCGCCCTGCAGATGTTCCTCGACCTGGCCGACACCGGCACGGTGCCGGTGCAGGGCACGGCGGTGGCCGACGCCATCGGCCTGGCCGCCCGCTGCCTGCCCGAAAGCGAGGCCCACGACCAGGCCATCGTGATCTTCACCGACGGGGAGAACCACCTGGGGGACCCGGCCGGCGCGGCGCGCGAGGCGGCTGCCCGCGGCATCCGGATCTTTGCCGTGGGGGTGGGCAGTCCCGGCGGCGAACTGGTCCCCGATCTCAAGACCGGTGGGTACCACCAGGACGAGGAGGGCAATTACGTAAAGAGCCGTCTGGACGAGGAAACTCTGCGGCAGGTGGCCCGGGCCGGCGAGGGGGCCTACTTCCACAGCACCCTGGGCGGTGGCGAGGTGGGCCAGCTCCGCGACCAGCTCAATCAACTCGACCAGCGCGAGTTCGGTGCCGCGCGTTTCACCCGCTACGAGGAGCGCTTCCAGTGGTGCCTGTTGCCGGCGTTGCTGTGTTTCCTGGCCGAGGCGCTGCTGCCCGATGGCCGGCAACGGCGCGGCGAATGGCGGGGGAGGTTTGCATGAGGGTATTATGGGTAGTGCTGGCCACCCTGTGGTGGCTGGAGTCAGCAACGGCCGCCCCCGTGGAGGACGAGGTCATCGACAAGAGCGCCCGGGCGAAGCAGCAATACGAGGAGGGCCACTTCGAGGAGGCGCTGCAGCTTTACCGGCAGGCCCAGATCGAGGCGCCCGAGGCGCGGGCGCTGAACTTCAACGTCGGCAGCGCCCTCTTCAAGACCGGCGATCTGGCCGGGGCGGCCAAGGAGTTCGATGCGGCGGTTGCGGCCGACGACCCCAAGTTGAAAGCCCAGTCCTTCTACAACCTGGGCAACACCCACTTCCAGCAACAGCAGTACCAGCAGGCGGTCGAGGCGTACAAACAGGCCCTCGAAAACGACTGGCAGGACCAGGATGCCAAGGCCAATCTCGAACTGGCCCTCACCAAGCAGCAGCAACAGCAACAGCAACAGCAGCAACAGCAACAGGGTCAGCAGTCGCAGGACCAGCAGCAGTCCCAGCAGGGCGACCAGGGTCAGCAACAGCAACAGCAGGACCAGCAGCAACAACCGGACCGCCAACAACAGCAGGCGCAGCAGGGGCAGAACCGCCAGGAGCAGCAGGCACGTGATCGGCAGCAGGAGCAGCGCCAGGGCAACGAGGGTCGGTCGGGCCAGCGCAACCGCATGGATCGCGAGGAGGCCGAACAGTTGCTCGACGCGTTGCGGGACCGCGAGAAACAGGCCCACCAGCGCCGGCAGCATGCAACGCAGGCCTATCGGGGGCAGGATTGGTGAGATGAAAGCCGTACTCTGGGTGGTTCTGGTGCTGGCGGGTTTAGGGCCGGCCGGCGCGGCGCAGGTCCGCTTCGAAGCGGTGGTGGACCGCACCCGGGCCGGACAGGCCGACCCCATCCTGCTCACCCTGAGCATTGTCTCCGACGAGAACCTTTCCCACGTGCCGGCTCCGGAGCTGGATCTGGGGGATTTCTACGTCGAGGGCCCCGCCATCAGCACCCGGGTCGAGATGGTCAACTTCCACACCACCTTCACGCGGGAACTGACCTATTCCCTTACCGCCCGCCACACCGGCAAGCTGAGCCTGGGCCCGGCCCGCATCGAACTGGACGGGGAGGTTTATAAGACCAAGGCCATCGCGCTGGAGATCCTCCCCGGCACCGCCCGTCAGCCGGCGGGCGGCAAGGGCGCCGCCGGGGCACAGGGCCAGGAGCTGGAGGACCACCTCTTTGTGCGGGTCCGGGCCGATCGCCAGAAGGTCTATGTCGGCCAGCAGGTGGTCCTCGAATACCAACTGTGTTACCGCTACCCCATCACCAGCGTCGGCTTCAAGGAGGTGCCCGACTACGCCGGCTTCTGGGCCAAGGAACTCTACGTCGCCCAGCAGCTCAAGTCGCACGTGGAGACCATCAATGGGGCGGACTTCCAGGTGGCGCCTCTGCGCCTGATGGCGCTCTATCCCACCGGCGACGGCGTACACGAGGTGTCGCCGCTGGCGATCTCGTGCAAGCTGGTGCAGCAGCGGGGACGGACGAGTGTCTGGGACTTCCTCGACGACCCCTTTGGCGGCCGGGGCCAGGCAGTGGTGGTGGCCTGCGACCCGCTCCGCATCGAGGTGCTGCCCCTGCCGCAGACCGGCAGGCCGCCCCAGTTCAGCGGCGCGGTGGGCCGCTACACCCTCCAGGCCAAGGTCCAGCCCCTCACCGTGGCTGCCGGCGACCCGGTGACCCTCAAGGTGGAGATCAGCGGCGAGGGGAATATCAACGCCATCGAGGCCCCGGACCTGGGCAATCTGCCGGGCTTCACCGTGTACGAGCCCAAGTCGGAGTCGGAGGAGAAGGTGGAGGAGGCCGGTTTCGGCGGCACCCGCCGTTTTGAGTACATCCTCATCCCGCAGCGGGGCGGCGCGCAGGAGATCCCGCCGGTCAAGTTCGCCTTCTTCGATCCGACCCAGGGCCAGTATCGCACCCTGCAGTCTTCGCCCATCCGCCTGGAGGTGCAGGGCGGCCTGGCCCCGGACCTGGCTGCCGGCCCGGCCGGCGTACCGCGCCCGGTCCTGCCATTGGGCCAGGACCTGCGCGCCATCAAACCCGATCTGCAGGTGTTCTCGCCGCCCGTGCAACTGCACCGCAGCGCCCTCTTCTGGGGGTTCCAGGCCCTCGTGCCGCTGGCCGGTCTGGGCCTGCTGCTCCACCGCCGCCGCCGCGACCGCCTGGAGGGGGACGTGGCGCTGGTCCGCCGGCGCCGCGCCCGCGGCGAAGCGGGGGACCGGTTGCGCCTGGCGGCCCGGTTGCGGGAGCAGGGGGACAGCCCGGCCTTCCACGCCGAGATCCAGCGGGCCCTACTGGCGCTGCTGGCCGACCGGCTCGAAAGGCCCGCTGCTGGACTCACCAGCCCGGTCCGCGTCCAACTGCTCGCCGAAAAGGGGGTGCCCGAGGCGCTGGTGCAGCAGGTCGAGGAACTGCTGGCGGCCGGGGATTTCGCGCGTTTTGCCTCCGGGTCCCAGACCCGCGAAGAGATGGCCCAGGTCGAGGCGCGGGCCGCCGAATTGATGGCGGCGCTGGAGCAACAGGCATGAGGGGGCTGCTGGCCATCGGCCTATGGCTGGTCTGGGTGTCGGCGGCGCTGGGGCAGGGCCCGGCCGTGGCGGCCTTCAACCAGGGCAACGAACACTACCGCCAGGGCGAGTACCCCCAGGCGCGGGAGTCGTATCTCGCGGTGGTGGCCGCCGGCATCGCCGATCCGCAGGTGTACTACAACCTGGGCAACGCCTGCTTCAAGGCGGGCCGGCTGGGCGAGGCCGTGCTCTGGTACGAACGGGCCCGGCGCCTGGCCCCGCGCGACGCCGACTTGCTCGCCAACCTGCGTTTTGCCGAGGGGCTGCGGCTCGACCAGACCGGCCCGGCCGGCGGGGTGGGGCAGTGGCTGGAGGAGGTGTACCTCTTTCCCACCCTCGACGAGTTGAGCCTGGTCTTCAGCCTCGTTTTTCTGGCGGCCTGCGGGCTGGGCGGATGGCGCCTGTGGCAGCGGACCTGGGGGACCTGGTGGCGCCTGGGCCTCTTTGCCGGCGCGCTGTGTCTGGCGGTGATCGCGGGCATCTACCTGGGCGCCCGGTATTACGGCCAGGCCCAGGCCCAGGCCGTGGTGATCGCCGCCGAGGTCAGCGCCCGCAGCGCCCCCGATCCCGCGCAGACCCCGGTATTCGTCGTGCACGAGGGCACCCGCCTGGCGCTGATCCGCAGCGAGGGGGAGTGGCTGCTGGTGCGCCTGCCCGGCGGCCTGAGCGGTTGGGTGCCGGCCGGCGCCGTGGAAGCGATCTGAGGCCTGCGGCCCACCGCGCCGCGCGCTGCTTGTCCGCCGTGGGACTTGTGCCTATTATTGGGACACGGGCCCCGATACCCTCCCGTGCTGCAGCTTTTTCCTCTCCCGACCCCCCTGTTAGTCCCCTGGAGTACCCTGATGAGATACCTGCTCACCGGTGGTGGGACAGGCGGTCACGTGTACCCGGCGCTGGCCATTGCCGACGAACTCCGGCTGGCCCAGCCCGAGGCCCGGTTCCTCTATGTCGGGGCGCGCGACAAGCTCGAGGCGCGGGTGGTGCCCAACCGCGGTTACCCGCTGTGCTTCGTCCGCTCGCGGCCCTTCCCCCGCTCGCGTTCTCCGGGGGCGCTGCTGCTCTTTGCCGCCGTGCTGGCCCTGGGCATGCTCAAGGCGGTCCTCATCCTGCTGCGTTTCCGGCCCCAGTTGATCATCGCCACCGGCGGTTACGTCAGTGCGCCCATCGTGCTGGCCGCTGGTCTCTTGGGCAAACTGGGACTCTCGCGGGCCAAGATCTTCCTCTACGAGCCCAACGCCTATCCGGGGTTGCTCAACCAGCTGGGAGGCCGTCTGGCGCACCGCATCGGCGTGGCCTTCGAACAGGCCGGGCGCTGGTTCGAGATGCGGCGGGTGGCGGTGGTGGGGTACCCGGTCCGCCGCGAGGTGCTGGAGGCCCGCCGCGAGGCGAGCCGTCAGCGGCTGGGCATTCCGGCCGCGGCGCGGGTGGTGCTGGCCTTTGGCGGTTCGGGCGGCTCGCGGGCGATCAACGAGGCGGTGGTCGAGGCGTTGCCGCGCTGGCGCCAGGAGCCGGATCTGCTGGTGCTGCACATCACCGGCCGCTACGAGGGGGATGACTACCGGGCGGTGGCCGATACCCGGCGGCAGCTCGAGGCCCAGGGTATCACCGGCGACACCAGCGCCTGGTACCGCTGTTTCGAATATATGGAGGACATCCAGGAGGCCTATGCCGCCGCCGACCTGGTGATCTGCCGGGGCGGGGCTGGCACCCTGACCGAGATCTGCGTCTGCGGCTTGCCCTCGCTGATCGTGCCCTTGGTCACCGCCGCCGAGGACCATCAGGCGCTCAACGCCCGCGAGCTGGAGCAGGCAGGGGCGGCCCAGGTGCTCTACCAGGAGGCCTTCTGGTCCGAAGGGCAGGTGGTGTCGCGCCTCGACGGGCAGCGCCTGGCCTGCCAGGTGCTGGAAGTACTCGCCGCGCCGGAGCGGCGGCAGCGCATGAGCGAGGCTGCCCGGGCCGCGGTGCGCCGCGACAGCCTGGAACTGATTCTCCGGGAGATCGAGGACCTGACCCAGGGCCGCCGGCCGGCGCCGCTGAGCCTGGAGTTTCCCGAGCGCCCGCCGGGCCTGCCGGGTGACCCCAACACCCTGCTGCGCCACGTGCAGCGCCGCCTGCGCGAGACCGGCGGGGTGGAGCGCCTCGAGGCCGGCGAACTGGCCTATCTGCGCTACCAGGCCGACCGCCTGCTGGCCTCGGAAGGCTGGTACGAGATCCCGCTGGGGCGGCGCAGCGTGGGCATCAAGCTGGTGGGCCAGCTCCAGTACCGCGAGCGGCTGCCCCTGCTGCTGGCCATGCTGGGAGACCGCCGCCGGGCCAGCTGGCTGCGGCGCTGCAGCGGCGGGGATTTCATCCATGTGGGCATCCTGCGGCGCAATATCGTCGAGCACGGCATCCGCCTCTTGCGGGTGGCCGACGGGGTGGTGGAGGAGGCCTTGCTGCGGGCCCTGCGCGAGGACCCTTATTTCGAGGTGCGCGCCGCCGCCGCCCAGATTATCGGCGAACTCTTCCCCGCCAGTGAGGCGCTGGAGGAGGCGCTGCTCGAGCGCCTCGGCGATGCCCGGTCCGGGGTGGTGGTGCAGGTCCTGCGGGCGCTGGGCGCCATTGCGGTGCGGCCCCAGGTGCTGGATCGGTTGCAGGCTTTCTACCTCCACCCCAACTGGCAGTTTCGCCAGGAGGTGGTGTCCACCCTGCGGCGGCTGCTCCAGCGCCGGGTGCTCGAAGCGCTGGCCGTCAATGAGCGTATGGACCAGATCCTGGCGATGTCGCCCTATTTCAAACCCGAGTTTCCCCTCAAGGAAAACCTGCGGCAGCTGGTCGCCGAGGTAAACCTGCTCGCCAAGGAGGGCGTGTGATCTACTACCTGGGCACCTATCTCTTCGACCACTTCGAGGCCCTGTCCTTCCTGCGCCTGCTCAACTCCATCAGTTTCCGCGCCATCGCCGGGGCCATCACCGCCCTGCTCTTCACCATCCTTTTCGGCGGCCGGCTCATTCTGCACTTCTACCGCAGCGGCCAGCGGGATGTGGTGCGCAGCTACGCTCATTTTCCTGCCGGTGATCCCCAGACCAAGACCTATGGCGGCGGTTTGATCATCACCGCTGTGCTGCTGGCCGCGCTGCTGTGGTGCAAGCTCTACAACCCCTTTGTCCTGTGGTGCCTGGGCGGCTTTGCCTGGTTCGCGGGGCTGGGGGCGGTGGACGACTACATGAAGGTCCGCTACGGCAGCAGCGATCGGGGTCTTTCGGAACGGGCCAAGCTGATCCTGCAATTCACCTACGGGTTGGTCTTCGGCATCTTCTACGTGCTCGAAAACACCTCGCCGGTGCCTGCCGGTCTGGCCACCGAGTTGTACCTGCCCTTCCTCAAGACGCCGGTGCTGAACCTGTCGTGGGGGTATGTGCCCTTCACCATCTTCACGGTGATCGCCATCTCCAACTCGGTCAACCTCGCCGACGGCCTCGACGGCCTGGCCATCGTGCCGGTGGCCTTTGTGGTGGCGGTCTTCGGGGTTTTTGCCTACGTGTGCAGCAATATCCGTATCGCCGAGTTCCTGATCTATCCCTTTATGCCGGGGGTGGGCGAGGTGGCGGTGATCTGCTCCATCGTTTTTGGCGCTTGCCTGGGTTTCCTCTGGTTCAATTCCTACCCGGCGAACGTGATCATGGGTGACACCGGCTCCATGGCCCTGGGCGGACTGCTGGGCACGGTGGCGGTGCTGATCAAGCAGGAGTTCCTGTTCCTGATGGTGGGCGGGATCTTCGTGGGGGAGGCGTTTTCGGTGCTGGTGCAGGAGAAGATCGGGATCAAGTGGCTGGGCCGGCGCTTCTTCTACCGCTCGCCGGTGCACCACCATTTCCAGGCCCAGGGCCTGGCCGACACCAAGATCGTCACCCGGTTCTGGATCGTGGCCGGCATCCTCGCCTTGTGCGGGCTGGCGACGCTAAAGATCCGTTAGGAGTTGACGAGGTTCAGGCCGTAGAGGAAGAGCATGATGATCACCAGGAGGATGATGCCGGTGATCCACATCGGGATGCCGTGTTCGTCGCCGAACACCTCCTTGATGTAGCGGCGGTACTGCTGGCTGAGGATCAGGTAGCAGGAGGCCATGGCCAGGAGGATGGCCACCGCCATCAGCGGGCCGTGGTCGGCCTTGAGCGGGGTGAGTTGGGCCAGGGAGAGGCCGTACGAAAGCAGGTTGATCAGCAGACCGTATTCGCGTGCCAGCACGGCATAGACGACGATGCCCAGGCTGAGGCTGGCGATCAGCAGGGAACTGAGCGAACCGAGGAAAGGCAGCGAGAGCAAGGGGACGAGGATGGCACCCACCATCAGGTGCAGCCACATGCCGCCATAGGCATAGAAAAAGGGCGGCCGTTCCAGCGAGATCGAACCGAGGAGGTATTGGGCAAAACTGGTGCGGGGAGCAGCCATCTGACCTCGGGTTGGGCTGGAAGGGGATTTTGGGGGGTGAGTAAAGGTACACCCGGCCCAGCGCCGTTGTCAAGTTGAATGGCCGCCCCGCCGGAGCAGCAGCTGCCGGCGGGGCGGTCGATTTTCAGGCCACCTTGGCCAGCGAGGGATTGGCCCGGGCGCCGGGATCACCGGTCACCCCTTTGCGGATGGCCTGCCGCTCCAGGTAGCTGACCAGGCGGAAACAGCCTTCGTGAGGGGCGGCGAAAGCCAGGGATAGACCGTACACCGGCCCCTGCTGAGTCTGCCGCGTCTCCACGTGCACGATCCGTGCCTGGAGCTCGGCAAAGGAACGGCGTATCCGCTCGCAGGTGTTGCGGAACAGCTCGCGGTAGAGGGCGGTGCTGGTCAGGGTGGGACCGTTGCGGGTGAGCTGCCGGCGGGCGGCCTCCTCGATGAAACCCTGGGGCAGCGCCATCTCGAGGGTGAGGGTGCTGGCTGCCGGGCGTCGGCGCAGAAAGAGTTGGGCCCCGCCACCGCTGAGATTGGCGACCACCCCGTGGGCGCTGATCTTGCGGTCGTCCTCGGTCCAGGTGGTATCCACCCGCAGTGCGGCGGCGATGCGGAAGGCCGAGCGCGAGCGGGGCCGGGGCGGGGCCTGCGCCTCGATGCGCCGGGGTGGTTTGACCAGCAGCACCGGCAGCCGGCCCTGGAGCCGGTTGTAGCCGATGACCTCAGTGGAAAAACGGTACTTCACCGCATCCAGGCTCTGCAGGGTCACCTGAGTACCCCGCAGTGGCTGGAAATGAGCCGGGGCGTCGATACACAGGCTGCCGTCCGCGCTCAGGTCCTGGAGCCGGCCGTGGTATGGGGGGCCAGCGGCTTCGGTGCCCTCGAAAGACAGCAGGAACCGGGTGCCGATCTGCAGGGGGTCGGGCAATTCAGGGGTGCGGCAGGCAGGCTTCATCTCACAATCTCCTCGTTTGCGCTCCTCACCAAAGCCTTACATTCCTATGGATCGGCAAAAACGGGGAAATAATTAGTACTATTTGATACCAAGTGTCGCATTCATATATAACACCATCTTAGCCAATATGAAGGAAAAAACAGGACTGGAAAGCCCGGTTTCGGAGCTGCGCGGGGTGGGGGTGCGCCGTGCGGCGGTCCTGGGGGAAGCCGGCATCCACACCATTGCCGACCTGCTGTACCACCTGCCGCGGCGCTACCTGGATCGCAGCCGCATCGTGCCCATCGCCCAGGTCCCCGCCGGCCAGGAGGTGACCCTCATCGGGCAGGTGCGACAGAAGCGCTTCATCCCCGGCGCCCGGCCCCGGTTCGTGCTGATCGTGGAGGACGGCACCGAGGAGATCGCCTGCGTGTGGTTCCAGGGCGCCCGGTACCTGCAGCGCAACTTTGCCGAGGGGGATTTGCTGGCTCTCAGCGGCAAGGTGGAGCACTTCCAGGGCCGACTGCAGATCACCCACCCCGAATGCGAGTTCGTCGCCAATGCCGGCGAGCCGGAACTGCTGCACACCGGCGGCATCATCCCGCTCTACACCACCAGCGCCGATATGAAGGAAAAGGGTCTGCGCAACCGCGGGTTCCGCCGGCTGATGCACGCCGCCCTCGAGGAGTTCGCCGCCGGCCTCGAGGACCCTCTGCCCGCCGAACTGCGCCAGCGCCTGGGCCTTGCCGAACTGGGTGATTGCCTGCGGCAGGTGCACTTCCCTTCCAGCTGGGAGGCCATGGCGCAGGCCCGCCGCCGCCTGGCCTTCGACGAGTGTTATACCCTCCAGGTGCGCCTGGCCCGGGGACGGCGGGCCCGGCGGGAGGCAGGGCAGGCGCCTCCCATGCCCCGCAGCCAGCGCCTGGTGCCAGCGCTGCGGGCCAGCCTGCCTTTTGCGCTGACCGGGGCGCAACAGCGGGTGCTGGGGGAGATCGCCGCCGATCTGGCAGAGCCGGTGCGGATGAGCCGACTGCTGCAGGGCGACGTGGGATCGGGCAAGACCCTGGTGGCACTGGGGGCGATGCTCCAGGCAGTGGAGGCCGGTTTCCAGGCCGCCCTGATGGCCCCCACCGAGATCCTCGCCGAGCAACACGCCGCCACCCTCGCGGCCCTGACTGGCCCCCTGGGGGTGGGGGTCGAGCTGCTGGTCGGCGGTCTGCCGGCAGCGCGGCGGCGGCAGGCCCTGGCGGCCATTGCCTCGGGGGAGGCCCCCATCGTGGTCGGCACCCATGCCCTCATTCAGACCGGGGTGCAGTTTGCGCGTCTGGGGCTGGCGGTGATCGACGAACAGCATCGTTTCGGGGTGGCCCAGCGCGAGGAACTGCAGCGCAAGGGGCCCGGAGTGCACCTGCTGGTGATGACCGCCACTCCCATCCCGCGCACCCTGACCCTGGCCCTGTATGGGGACCTGGATAGCTCGGCCCTCGACGAGCTGCCGCCGGGGCGCAAGCCGGTGCGCACCGCCCTGCGCGGGGGGGAGCGGCGGCCGCAGATCCTCGAGTTCGCCGCGGCCCAGCTCCGCGAGGGCCGCCAGGCCTATATCGTCTACCCCCTGGTCGAGGAGTCGGAGCAGCTGGCGGTGACCTCGGCCAGCGAGGGGCTGGCCCAGCTCCAGGCCGGCCCGCTGGGCGGCTTCGCGCTGGGCCTTTTGCACGGGCAGCTACCCGCCGAGGAGAAGAACCGGGTGGCGCGGGCGTTCAAGGACGGGCAGATCCAGGCGCTGGTCTGCACCACGGTGGTCGAGGTGGGGGTGGACGTGCCCAACGCCTCGGTGATGATCGTCGAGCACGCCGAGCGCTTCGGCCTGGCCCAGCTACACCAGCTGCGGGGCCGGGTGGGGCGGGGGCCGGCGCAGTCTTACTGTATCCTGATCGCCGGCAGCCAGGCGGCCGAGGAGACCGAACGCCTGCAGGTCCTGTGCCAGACCCAGGACGGGTTCGAGATCGCCCGGCGCGACCTGGAATTGCGCGGCCCCGGCGAGGTGCTGGGGTTGCGCCAGGCGGGGCTTTCCGAGCTGGCGATCGCCGACCTGGCCCGCGACGAGACGCTGATGCTGCAGGCCCGGGAGGAGGCTTTCAGGTGGGTCGGCGCCTGATAGGGGCAATCGCCGGTAAAAGCCTTTGACATTCGGGGCCCTCCCTTTTACCTTAGACCATACCCCTCGATTCATGCATCAAAGTATCCCCACAGACCCCTTTCTCGATCCGTCTCAACATGCAGATCCCCATGCCATCGTCTATCCTGTCGTCCCGTTACGCCTGGGTCGGGCTCGTCGCTGGCGCCTGCCTGTCGGCCTGCGCCGTGCCACCCAAACACACTCTGGAAATCGCCAACCGCGACATTGTCTTCGCCGAGGAGGAAGGTGCGGCCACCTACGCCCCTGAGTTGCTGGAGGCGGCCAAGGATTCCCTCGACGCTTCTTTCCGCAAGATCCGCAGCGAGCAGGGGGAATGGTTCGAGCCGATGCGGGATTATACCCCCGCCTTCTCCGCCGCCTTGGCTGCCTCGCACCAGGCCCAGGCTGCTGCCACCGCCGCCCTCGAGGCGCGCAAGGCCCGCCAGGAGAAACTGCAGGGGGACCTCAAGGAGATCACCGGCAATCTCAAGGAAGCCTTCCAGAGCACCCGCGGCATTCCCTCGCGGCGGGCCGAGTTCCGGCGTCTGACCAAGGCCGAACTCACCCTTCAGGTGGCGGGCGACCAGTTGCAGAAGGGGGAATTGGACCCGGCGGACCAGAAGCTCCAGGAGGTTTCGGAGATCGTCAACCGGGTGCGGCAGAACGCCGGCAAATACATCTCGGCCTACCTGCAGGGTAACCGCGACCGGTGGGGCAGGTGGGCCAAGGAGACGGTCGAGGTTTCGGCGCGCCAGAATGGCTATGCGCTCATCGTCGACAAGAGCAACCATACCTGCTACCTGTACTACGACGGCCGGCTGAAGAAGCGCTACGAGGCCGATTTGGGCGCCAACTGGATGGCCCAGAAGAGCACCTCGGGTGACAAGGTCACCCCCGAGGGCAAGTACCGGATCATCGGCAAGCGCCAGCGGGCCGACGGTCACAAGGCCCTGGATCTCAACTACCCCAATGCCGATGATCTGCGGCGTATCGCCGAGGCCAAACGCAAAGGGAAGATCCGCAAAGGGGCCAGCCCCGGTTTTGCCATCCAGATCCACTCGGGCGGCGGGCGGGGGCAGGATTGGACCGCCGGCTGTGTGGCCCTGGCCAACCCCGACATGGACGAGGTTTTCCGCACGGTGGGCATCAATACCCCGGTGACCATCGTCGGGGCCTGGGACGCCAAGGCGGCCATGGCTGAATCGCGATTCTGAAAACCTGATTGGGCGAGACACGGGCGGGAGCGAGGGCTCCCGCCTTTTTTTTTGCCTCAGCGGGAGGCCAGCCACATGGCGACAAACATCATCAGATAAGCGCCGCCGCTGCGGGTGAGCAGCCAGCCCCAGTTGCCCAGGCGCAGCGCGGCCCAGGCCACCACCCCGGCGTGCAGCAGGAAGCCGATCCCCAGGTAGAGGGAAGCGGTGGTCAGGATCTGCTGCATGCGGGGCTGGTGGGCCAGTTGCTGCATCTGGGCGGGCAGGGCCTGGCTGTAGCGGTCCATGGCCGTCACCAGGAGGGGTTTGCCCAGGCCCCAGGTGATCAGCAGGGCCAGGGCGGTGAAGAGGCTGAGCACCACAGGTTTGAATTTGATGAACAGGGCGTTGTTGTAGCGCAGGGCCAGGCCGCCGAAGGCGACGATGAGCAGGGCAGAACCCACGGAGAACTCATCGATCTCGCCGAAATAGCCGTACTCCCACACCAGTTCCAGGCCGGCCACGGCCAGGGCCCAGACCACCGCCCGCCGCGTGTTGCTGAGGCTGTCGACCACCACAAAGACCAGCAGCGGCACAAAGTCCATCAAGAGCAGGGACCAGTTCATCTAGAGGCCCACGCCGAACTCGGCCTTGAAGTCGCCCCATACCTCGGGGGGCACCTCGGCGGTGGCTGCCGCGTACACCTCCTCGACCTGCTGGCGGGTGCAGGGGCCCGACATGGCGATGCCGTCGATGGGGGCGGCCAGCACGAACTGCAGGGCCAGGTGGCGGATGTCGATGCCGCGCTGCCGGCACCAGGCCCACATGGCGTGGGCGCGGGGTTCGGCTTGGGCGTCGGGTTCGGGGCCGGCCAGGCGACCCATGCCCAGGGCGCTGGCCAGGATGATGCCCACCCCGCGCTGGCGGGCCAGGGGCAGGGTGGTGCTGGCCACGGACTGGTCGAGCAGGGTGTAGTCGAGGTAGCTGAGCACGATCTCGATGTGGCCGGTCTCGATGGCCTGCCGGTGGAACTCGTGCTGGCGCACCCCCAGCCCTATATGCCCGATGATCCCCGCTTCCTTCATCTTGAGCAGCTCGTCGAGGGCGTTGCCGGCGGCCAGCGGGGTCTCGATGGCGGGCGGGTCGTGGATGAGCACCGCGTCGAGGTAATCGGTCTTGAGCAGGCGCAGGCTGTTCTCCACGCTCCAGCGGGTGGCCGCCGCCGAATAGTCGCCCCGCTTCTCCGGGTGGGTGCCGGTCTTGGTCTGCAGGTAGATCCGCTCCCGCCAGCCCCCTTCGAGGGCCAGGCCCACGCGCCGCTCGCTCTCGCTGTACAGGGGGGAGGTGTCGAGGTAGTCGAGTCCCAGTTCGATGGCGTGGCGGATGCCATCCACGGCTTCCTGGTCGCTGACGTTGGTGCCGCCAAAAAAGGCACAGCCCAGTCCCAGGGCCTTGGGGGTCATGCCGGTCCTGCCCAGCCGGCGGCGTTCGAGTTCGGCCATGTTGTTTTCCTTTCGGGGGTTGAGGCTGGCTAGGATAGGGTACTGCCGCAGGAGGGGCAAGAAAGGGGTCGGCGGGTTTGCCGCGGGGCGGCCCCCTGAGTATCTTGGCCCCCTGTAAACAGGCCGAATCCAAGGAGGCAGGTGATGGCAAAAAAGACCCTTTTGAGCTGGAGCAGTGGCAAGGACTGCGCCTGGGCGCTGCACCTGCTGCGCCAGGACCCGGCCGTCGAAGTGGCGGGGCTCTTCACGGTGATGAACGAGCGTTTCGACCGGGTGTCCATGCACGGCACCCGCGCTGCCCTGCTGCGCCTCCAGGCTGCCGCTGCCGGCCTGCCCCTGCAGACCATCGACATCCCCGACCAGTGCCCGCACGAGGAATACGCGGCGCGTATGCAGCGTTTTATCGACGGGGCGCTGGCGGCGGGGGTGGAGTCTATCGCCTTTGGCGACCTGTATCTGGAGGAGGTGCGCCAGTACCGCGAGGACAAGCTGCGCGGCACCGGTATCGAACCCATCTTTCCGGTTTGGGGCATACCCACCGACCAGTTGGCCGGGCAGATGTTGGACGCCGGGGTCGAGGCCTATGTCAGCAGCGTCGATCTCAAGCAGTTGCCGGCCAGTTGCGCGGGCCGGCGGTGGTCGCGCCAGTTGCTGGCCGAGCTCCCCGCCGGCGCCGATCCCTGCGGCGAGAACGGGGAGATCCACACCGTGGTGGTGGGCGGGCCGATGTTCACCCACCCCATCCCGGTGGTGGTGGGCGAGGTGGTTGAGCGCAGCGGTTTCGCCTACGCCGACCTGCTTCCCGCCGGGACGGAGGCATGAGCGACCAGCCATTGAAATCGGGGTGCCGGCGGGCGCCCAAAAATACGCAGCAGGAGGGGTAGTCCGGCAATGGCGGGAGGATCGACGATCAGCGGGCGTTCGCGTTACGAAGGCTGTCTGCTGGGTCTGGCCGCCGGCGATGCCCTGGGCACGGCGGTGGAGTTCAAGGCGCCGGGCAGCTTCCCGCCGGTGAGCGACATCACCGGGGGCGGTCCCTTTGGTCTGAAGAAAGGGCAATGGACCGACGACACCTCCATGGCCCTGTGCCTGGCCGAAAGCCTGATCGCCTGCCATGGCTTCGACGCCGGCGACCAGATGCAGCGGTACCAGCGCTGGCGGCGGGAAGGGTATCTCAGCAGCACCGGCAGGTGTTTCGATATCGGCAACACCGTGGCGGCCGCCCTCGACCGCTTTGCCCGCACCGCTGATCCCTATGCCGGCGCCACCGATCCGCGCAGTGCCGGCAACGGCAGCCTGATGCGCCTGGCCCCGGTGGCGCTCTTCTTTGCCGCCGACCCGGTTGCGGCCATCGCCCGCGGTGCCGAGAGTTCGCGGACCACCCACGGGGCCCTCACCTGCCTCGATGCCTGCCGCTACTTTGGCGGGTTGCTCCTGGGGGCATTGCAGGGCATCAGCAAGGAGATGCTGCTCGCCGCCCGTTTCAGCCCGGTCGCCGGGCTCTGGGAACGCGAGCCACTCTGCCCGGAGATCGACCAGATCGCCGGCGGGTCCTTCCGCCAGCGGATGCCGCCCGACATCGCCGGCACGGGTTACGTGGTGCAGTCGCTGGAGGCGGCGCTGTGGGCCTTTCATCATTCCTCCTCCTTTGCCGAAGGCGCGCTGCTGGCAGCCAACCTGGGCCACGATGCCGATACCACCGCCGCCATCTACGGGCAACTGGCCGGGGCCTACTACGGCGTCGAGGGTATCCCCGAGACCTGGCGCGGCTGCCTTGCCCAATCAGACCTGATCCGATCACTGGCTGCCTCCCTGCAGCCTCCCGCCATTTCCTGAACCGCGGCAATCCTCCCGCTCTAGCTGGCCAGACCCCGGAATCACTACCCGGTTCGGGGCCGCGCTCTTATCTTCAATCCAACGCGGCAAACGTATACGTTCAACGGAGAACAGGAATGAGATCAATCGCCTTGTGGCTCGGCGCGGTATTGCTCTGGTCCAGCTGCAGCACCGTCGCGCACGGGCCCCGGCGCCAGGTTCCGCCTGACATCACCCCATTGATGGACCAGCGCCTGCCGGTAGATCCCCAGGTCAAAGTGGGCAAATTCGACAACGGCCTGCAGTATCTCATCCGCGCCAATCCGCGGCCCGAGCGCCGCGCCGAGCTGCGCCTGGTGGTCAAGGCCGGCTCGGTGCTGGAGGAGGACGGGCAGCAGGGCCTGGCCCACGTCATCGAACACCTGGCCTTTAATGGCACCGAGCATTTCGCCAAGCAGGAACTGGTCGATTACCTCGAGTCGGTGGGCATGCGTTTCGGGGCGGACCTCAATGCCTACACCGGGTTCGACGAGACCGTCTATATGCTGCAGGTGCCCACCGACAATGCCGGGGTGATGGAGAAGGGTTTCCAGATCCTGCAGGACTGGGCCGGGGGGGTGTCTTTCGACGCCGAGGAGGTGGATCAGGAACGGGGAGTGGTGATCGAGGAATGGCGGGGCAACCGGGGCGCCGAGGCACGCCTGCTCGACCGGCAACTGCCGGTGATCCTCAAGGATTCGCGCTACGCCACCCGGCTGCCCATCGGCGCCAAGGCGGTGCTCGACACCTTTGGGCGCGAGGATCTGCTGCAGTTCTACCGGCGTTGGTACCGGCCCGAACTGATGGCCCTGGTGGCGGTGGGGGACTTCGATCCTCAGCAAGTGGAGGAGTTGGCCCGCACCTACCTGGGGCAATTGCCGGCCTCCGCCGCACCCATCACCGCGCCCCTGGCCCCGGTTCCCGACCATGAGCAGCCGCTTTTCTCCATCGCCGCCGATCCGGAGGCCACCGGTTCGAGTGTGGCGCTCTACTTCAAGAAGGATGTCGAGGCGCACCAGACCGTCGGTGGCTACCGGCAGTACCTGGTGGAGGCGCTGTACCAGGGCATGCTCAACCGGCGCCTCTACGAGCTGAGCGTGGCTGAGAATCCGCCCTTCCTTTCGGCCTACGCCGGCGTGGACCTGCTGGTGCGCACCAAGGAGTGCCACTTCCTGGGCGCCACCGTGGCCGACGACGGACTGGAAGCCGGGCTGACGGCCCTGTTGACCGAGTGCCGGCGGGTGCAGCAGCACGGCTTCACCGCCACCGAGCTGGAACGCGAGAAGAAGGAGTTGCTGCGCAGCATCGAGCAGAGTTATCGTGAGCGCGAGAAGAGCGAGTCGGGGGACTTTGCCGACGAGTACCTGCGGTACTTCCTCGAAGAGGAGCCGATCCCCGGAATCGTGTACGAGTACGGCATCTACCAGACCTTCCTGCCGCAGATCGGCCTGGAAGAGGTCGAGGCCCTGGCCCGCAACTGGGAGGGGAACCGCAACCTGGTGGTGGTGGCGAGCCTGCCCGAAAAGGAAGGCCTGGCCCTGCCCACCGAGGCTCAGCTCAAGGCGGTCTTCGCTCGGGTGCAGAAGAAAAAGGTCGAGCCGTACCGCGACCTGGCGGCCGGCGCGACCCTGCTCGATTCCCTGCCCGCCCCGGCGCCCATCGTCTCCACCCGCGAGATCCCCGAGCTGGGGCTGACGGCCTGGCAGTTGGGCAACGGGGTGGGGGTGGTGCTCAAACCCACGGACTTCAAGAACGACGAGGTGCTTTTCACCGCCTACAGTCCGGGCGGCCATTCCCTGGTTGCCGACTCCGAATACGTGGCCGGGGTGACCGCGGATGCGGTGGTGAAGGAGGGCGGGGTGGGCCGCTTCAGCCAGGTGGAACTGCAGAAGCTGCTGGCCGGCAAGATGGTGGAGGTCTCCCCGTGGATCGGGGGCCTGGAGGAGGGGATTTCGGGCCGGGCCTCACCCGACGACCTGGAAACCATGTTCCAGCTGATCTATCTCTACATGACCCATCCGCGCCAGGATTCGACGGCCTACGCGGCGTACCGCGGTTGGCTGGAGGGCATGTTGCAGAACCGCAGCGCCAGCCCCGAAACCGCCTTCCGCGATTCGCTGCAGGTGATCCTGGCCCAGCACCACCACCGGGCCAGGCCCTGGTCGGAGGCGCTGCTGGGGGAGATGGACCTGGGCCGCTCGCTGCGCATCTACCGCGACCGCTTCGCCGACGCCTCTGATTTCACCTTCTTTCTCGTGGGCAACTTCACCCTCGACGAGGTGCGGCCCCTGGCCCAGCGTTATCTGGGCGGCCTGCCGGCCCGGGGAAGGCGGGAGCTGTGGCGCGACCTGGGCATCGAAACCCCCAAAGGGGTGGTGGAAGCGGCGGTGTACAAGGGTATCGAGCCCAAAAGCCTGACCCAGTTGGTCTTCAGCGGGCCGATGGCCTGGGAGCGCCAGCATATCTACGACCTCAACGCCCTGGCCAGTGTGCTCAACATCAAATTGCGGGAGGTGCTGCGCGAGGATCTGGGCGGCACCTACGGGGTGAGTGTCAATGCCTCGGCCTCCCATTACCCGCGCGAGGAATACCATCTGGCCGTGGGTTTTGGCTGCGCCCCGGAGCGGGTGGCCGAGTTGACGAAGGTGGTGTTTGCCGAGATGGACAGCCTGAAAAAGCGGGGGCCGGACCCGCGTCAGGTGGAAAAGGTGCGGGAGATGCAGCGCCGCCAGCGCGAGGTGGATGTCAAGGAGAACAACTTCTGGCTCGAAGCCCTGGAGTCGGCCTATGTACACGGCACCGATCCGCGCCAGGTCCTCGATTACGATACCCTGGTGGAGGGCCTGACCCCGGCCTCGGTGCAGGCGGCGGCCCGCCAGTACCTGAACCAGCAGAACTACGTGAAGGTATGCCTCTTCCCCGAAGGATTTCAGGGCGAGCAAGATAAATAAAAATAATTAGTTGGAATGGAGATGGGCACGGGTTTGCCCAGGTCTTGACAACTGCACATTTGTTTAGTATTACTCCTCTGCACAGCGCGGCACAGATCCTCTGGCCGCCCCTCCCCCGGGGCGGCCTTTCCCCGGGAGGTGCGCCATGGGCAGCGGCAGCAAGAAAGGGGCCGGCAGCGGGTGTCTGGCCGGTCTGGCAGCGGAGTTGAGTGTGGTGATCAACCGGGTGCGACGGGCCTTCGGGGGTACTCCGATGGCCGATTTTGCCGGCCAGCCCGAGGTGCTCGCCGCGGCCCGGCGGGTGAACCAGGTTGCCGGGCAGGTGGCGCGGGGTGAATCCTCAAGGGCGGCCTGGCGGGAGGCCCTGGCCCAGTACGAGGCCTGCTGGTTGCAGCAACTGGGCGCCAGCCGGGCCAGCCGGGCAGCCTGAGCCATGGAGGCGACGACGGTACTGGCCCACCGGCTCGAACGCCAGGGGCTGACCCCACCGCTGGCCGACGAGGCCGCCTATCAGCGCCTGGTAGCCGCCTTGCAGCCGGTGGCCCCGGTGCACTTCTCCCGGCCCGGGGCACCCCCGCGTCTGGTGCATCGCAGCCTCTTCGACAACGGCGCGCTGGCCGATCGCTGGCGGGCAGAACGCATCCTGGTGAAGGGGCGTTTCTGGGGCGGCAATATCGGCTACGTGCTGGCCGAGGAGTTGGGCCTATACGGCGCGGCCTTCCGCCGGCCCCTGCCGCGCCTGTTGCCGGTGCACGAGAAGATCCTCCAGACCCTCAAGTACGAAGGCCCTTTGTCCCCGAGGCAACTGGCGGCCGAGAGCGGGGTGCGGCACAAGGAACTGATGCCTGCCCTGCACCGGTTGCAGCAGGCCTTCCTCGTCGCCGAGGAGCAGGAGGACGACAACTGGGAACGGCCCTTCGGTTTGTTCGCCTCCGCATGGCCCGAGGTGGATCTGGAGGCGTGCAGCTGGGAGCAGGCAGCGGCTGAGGTGGTCGAACGCCTGCTGCGCTCCCAGGTGTGGCTGAGCACCGCCCAGGTCTGCAACTGGTCGCAGTGGCCGGCGTCAAAGGTCGGCCGGCTCCTGCAGCAGTTGGCGGCAGCGGGGGAGGTGCGGCGCCACGCGGTGAAGGGTTGGGGTGAGGGTTGGATGGGGGCCGAGGATCAGGCGTTGGTGCCGCGGGGGCTTGAATCGAGCGTGTTTATGCTGCACAAAGCCGACCCCCTGGTGAAGACCCACCAGCGCCAGCTCAAGGAGCAGTTCCCCGGCGAGGTGCTCCAGTACCTGCTCATCGACGGGCAGTTCAGCGGGGCGGTGTGCGGCCACTGGCGCATCGGCCCTCACGACGTCGAGGATATCGTTCTCGATCTGCCCGTGCGCCAGCGCCAGGCCCGGCGCGAGGTGATCCTCGCCGCCGTGGCCGCCCAATACCATCCCCCCCACAGCGAGATCCGGCGGTACGCCGGCCAGGTCCTGGCTAAGGCCTGAGGGTATTCTCCGCCGGCAAGGTGGCGCGCCATTCGTCCACCTGGAGCCCGATGCGTTCCCAGGGGATGGGTTTGAAGCCCAGTTCGTAGGCCGGCGAATCCTCGCGCAGGCGGAAGTCCAGCGCCGCCGGGTCCACGAAGTGCGGGTCCTCGTCGACGAGGTTGTGCTGCACCGCCACCCACTCGGGTTGGGCGTGCCAGTGGACCACCATCCATTCCCCTCCCACACTGATGTTGCGGGCCACCATGTTGCCCTCCGGGGGAATGCCCTTGCCGGCGCTTTCCTGGTAATAGCGGTCGAGCTGTTTGAGGTCCGGGTACCGCACGCTATAGGGCGGCTGGTGGTGGTGCATAGCCTCCAGCCGCTCCCGCATGGTCTTGTACACCATATCCTGCCATACTGCCCGTGGGTCGAGGCCGCGGCCGTCGATCATCACCGCGGGCTGGCACTCGATGAAGATATTGTTCTCGATGCGGTTGTTGCGGCCCCCGCCCACAAAGGCGGCGCGGGTGCACTGATAGAAGACATTGCCGTACACCCGCGCGCCGCTGGCGCAGTCGTCCAGGTACACCGCCATCGAACCCATGCCGTAGCCCTGGGTGTGGTGAAAGAGGTTGTGGCGGATCACATTGCCGGCCTCGGTGTAGTCGCGGCCCATGTAAAAGGCGCCTACGTCGCCGGTTTCCTGGCAGACATGGTGGATATGGTTGCACTCGATGAGGTGCTCGTTGCCGTTGAGCAGGATGGCGCAGTGGGGCCCATCGTGGATGAGGTTGTGGGTGATGCGATGGCTCACCCCGCCCAGCAGCACCCCTGGCTGGTAACAGCGCGACCACTGGCCCAGGTGGTGGATATGGTTGTTGTGCACCACGTGGCCGCCCGGCTCCAGGGTCTGGCGGTTGCCCCCGGTGAGGCGGATGCCGCCGTCGCCCAGGCTGTAGAGTTCGCAACTGAGCACCTGGTGGCCCCGGCCTTCGTCGATCATGACGCCGAAATTGCCCAGGTGGCGCAGGGTGCAGCCGCAGAGCTGCACCTCGCTGCCGCCCTCGATCTGCACCCCCAGGCCGCGGCTGTATTCCAGGCCCAACCCCTCGAAGCGCAGGTGGCAGACCCCGCGCAGGTGCAGCAGGGGCTCGGCCAGCAGGGAGAGGGCGGCCTCACCGGCGTCGAGGCCAGCCGGCGGCCAGAAATAGAGGCGGTTTTGCTCGCGGTCCACGTAATACTCGCCGGGCCGGTCCAGCTCCTCGAGCACGTTGAGGAAGTAGAAGCGCTGGCCGGCCTTGATGCCGTAGATGCCGTGCGGCGGGCGGGTGCGGAGCAGGCCGGTGGCCGGGTCGAAGGAGTCGAGCTGCTCGTAGGTGTTGGCCCAGTCCCAGGCCCAGTACCCGTGCAGCCACACGTCGCGCTGGTGTTGCCAGCGGGTGGGGCGGTCGCCTTCGTAGTGGAAGCCGGCCTCGATGATGCCCAGCTCCCCGCCGTGGCCGTCGCCCTCCTGGTGGAAGGCGGCCGCGCCTTTGATCAGGGCGAAGCCTTCGTTGGGCCAGCGGGCCAGTTCCATGCGCTGGTCGGCGAAGAAGAGTTCGGGATGGGAGGGGGTGGTGGGCCGGCTGAAGCCGCGGGAGCACAGGCCGGCGAGGGGCGCGTAGGCGCTCAGGTCGCATTCGAGGACCTGGCCGCGGGCTTCGGGGGCGAGGCGCTGCAGCACGGCGGGGTCCTGCACGGGGGCAAAGTGTTCCAGCATCGCGCCGCCGAACAGGCGGGGTTTTTCGCCGGGCCAGGCGCGGTACACCACCGGCGCGGCGGCGGTGCCTCCGTCCTGTGCCTCCAGCGCAAAGGCCTGGGTGCGGCGGTAGATGCCGCCGCGCAGAAAGACGGTGGCCCCTTCGGGATGCGGGGTGCGGCGCAGCAGATCGCGGGCTGCTTCGAGGGTGGCCAGCGGGCCATCGGTGCCCGCGGCATTGGCTTCGGGCAGGGAGCCGGACCAGGTGTCGGAACCAGTGGGGGAGACGTGAAGGACGACGGGCACAGGGCACCTCCTGAGGGGGATATAGAGCCTAGCCGAAAACACCATTTGGGCTGCGCTGCTTTCGCTCGGGCTCGCCGGCAAAGCAGGTCTTCGGATAGGCTCATATCTTGAATCTACACAAAAATCTCCGTAGCTTCCCCCCATGAAGAGCCTGCTCTGCCGTGTCCTGCTCCTGTTGCTGGCCACCGCCACCCTCGGCCGTGGCCAGGCGCCCTACGGCCTCGAGGCGCGGGTGCCCCTTACCTCCCTGCGCGTCCGCAGCGCGGGGTACTCGCTGGCCGAGATGGACCTGCGCCGGGTCTTTGCCACTTCGCGCTTCACCCGGCCGGTGTACCTGACCCACGCCGGGGACGGCAGCGGTCGGGTCTTCGTGGTGGAACAGCCCGGCACCATCCGCGTGCTGGCGGATGGACTGGACCGGATTTTCCTCGATCTGCGGGGCAAGGTCAACGACGGCCCCAACGAGGCCGGCCTGCTCGGCTTGGCCTTCCATCCGCGCTACGCCGAAAACGGCCGCTTCTTCGTCTACTATACCTACGGCAATCTCTACTCGCGCTTCGCGGAATTCCGCGTCTCGACCGATCCCAATACTGCCGACCCGGCCAGTGAGCGGGTGCTGCTCGAGGTGAAACAGCCGGCGGGCAACCACAACGGCGGCCAGCTCGCCTTTGGCCCGGACGGCTATCTCTACATCGGGCTGGGGGACGGAGGCGGGGCCGACGACCAGTACCGCAACGGCCAGAAACGCACCGAACTGCTGGGGGATATCCTGCGTATCGACGTGGATCACACCCAGGGTGAACTGGAATACGCCATTCCCGCCGACAATCCCTTCGCCGGCAACACCGAGGGCTGGCGCGAGGAGATCTGGGCCTGGGGCCTGCGCAATCCCTGGCGCTTCAGCTTCGACCGGCTCACCGGGCAGTTGTGGGCCGGGGACGTGGGGCAGAACAAGTGGGAGGAGGTGGACCTGATCGAGCGGGGCGGCAACTACGGCTGGAACCGCATGGAAGGGTTCCACTGCTTCAACCCGGCGGCCAACTGCGACACCACCGGTCTCGAGTTGCCCATAGTCGAATACAGCCATAATGAAGGCAAGTCCATCAGCGGGGGATACGTGTACCGCGGCACCCGGCTGACCGGGCTGGCCGGGGTCTACGTGTACGGCGACTATGTGTCGCAGCAGATCTGGGGTCTGCGCTACGACCAGGGCCAGGTCAGCCAGCAGCGGCTCATCGCCCAGAGCCCCTCACCCATCACCAGCTTTGGAGAGGACGAGGCCGGCGAGCTCTATGTGCTGGGCATCGATGGGCGCCTCTACACCTTCGAGGAACGCGGCCCCGCGCAACCAGCCGGGCAAATCCCGGAACGGCTCTCCGAGAGCGGGGTATTCAGCGACCTGCAGACCCAGGCTCCGGCGCCGGGGCTGATCCCCTACGGGGTGAATTCGCCGCTGTGGTCGGACGGGGCGTACAAGACGCGGTTCCTGGCCCTGCCCGGCACCAGCCAGATCACCTTCTCGGCGGAGGGCAACTGGGGTTTCCCACCCGGCGCGGTGCTGGTCAAGAACTTCTATCTCGAGCTGGAGCGGGGCGAGCCGGCGAGCCGGCGTATCGTCGAGACCCGATTGCTGGTCAAACGGGATGAGGGGGAGGAATGGGACGGGTTCAGTTATCAGTGGAACCCCGAAGGCACCGACGCCACCCTCCTGGCCGGCAGCACCACGCAACCCTTCACCATCACCGACCCGGCGGTTCCGGGCGGGTCCTACGTACACGAATACTATTTCCCCAGCCGGGTCGAATGCGGGATCTGCCACACCGAGGCCGCCGGCCATGTGCTGGGGGTGCGCACGGGCCAGCTCAACGGGCAATACGACTACGGCCGGGCGCGGGATAACCAGTTGCGCACCCTCAATCACCTCGGGCTCTTCACCGAGGACATCGGCCCGGTGCAGGCCGCCTGGCCGCGCCTGAGCGAACCGCTCTCGGCTGACCCGGACCTGGGCCAGCGCGCCCGCTCCTATCTCGACGCCAACTGCAGCCACTGCCACCGTCCCGAAGGCACGGGGCGGGGGGGCCTGGATCTGCGGCAGGCTACCCCTCTGGCGGCCACCGGCCTGCTCGACGCCCTGCCCGAGGCGGGGGATCTGGGGGTTAGGGGCGCGAGTCTGTTGCGGCCCGGCGCGCCGGACTCCTCGGTGCTCTACCTGCGCCTGCTGGACCTGGGCCGTTTTCGCATGCCGCCCCTGGCCAGCAACCGGGTGGATCAGGAAGCGGCGGGGTTGGTCCGCGCCTGGATCGAGTCGCTGGGCCGGCCCACCGCCGTGGCGGCGGAACCGGAGGTGGTCCCCTCGGCCCTGCGGCTGGAGCAGAACTACCCGAATCCCTTCAACGGCGCCACCCTGATCCGTTTTGCCCTGCCGGCGGCCGGAACGATCCGCCTGGAGATCTTCGACCTGCTGGGCCGACGGGTGGCGCTGCTGGCCGGAGGTCCGCACCAAGCCGGCCTGCATCAGGTGGCCTTCGATGCCGGCGCCCTGGCCAACGGGGTGTACCTGTGCCGGTTGAGCGGGCCGGGCTGGACCCAGACCCGCAAGATGGTGCTCAGCAAATAACCCCTGCTCAGGAGGAAGAGATGAAACGGCCCCACCTGTTGTCGATCCTGGCCTTTTCCCTGACCCTGGTGGCCAGTTGTGCCGCCGAGGATGCGGCGGTGCCGCAGGCGGTGGTGGGCAAAACGGCGCCGGAGTTCAGCCTCAAGGACGCCGAGGGCAAGGAACGCACTCTGACCGAGTTCAAGGGGAAATTTGTGGTCCTCGAATGGGTCAACTTCGGTTGCCCCTTTGTCAAAAAACACTACGGGGCCGGCAATATGCAGGGCCTGCAGGCCGAGTACACCGGCAAAGGGGTGGTCTGGCTCTCGGTCTGTTCCTCGGCGCCGGGCAAGCAAGGCCATTTCGAGGGGGAGGAGCTGAAAAAACAGATCGCCGAGCACCGGTCCAGGGCCACCCACTACCTGACCGATCCCGAGGGCCGGGTGGGCCGGGCCTACGGGGCCAAAACCACGCCGCATATGTACGTGATCGACCCCGGCGGGGTGCTGGTCTATGCCGGGGGCATCGACGATATCCCCAGCGCCGACCCGGACGAGATCCCCAAAGCGAAGAACTACGTGCGGCAGGCCCTCGACGCCCTGCTGGCCGGCCAGCCCGTACCCGCGCCCAGTACCCCGCCCTACGGCTGTTCGGTGAAATACGCGGGCAAATAAGGCGAAGCCCATGGCCCCCCCCCTTCGTATCCATCCCAAGAATCCCCGGCTCTTCGAGTTTCGCGGCAAGCCGCGGGTGCTGGTCTGCGCCACCGAGCATTACGGCGCGGTGATGAACCGGGCCTTCCGCTTCGAGCCGTACCTGGCCGACGCCGCGCTGCGCCGGCAGACCCTCAGCCGGCTCTTCATGCTCTTCCGCGAGCTGCAGTCGGCCACCAACCCCTATTCCTCCTGCAAGCCGGAAACCCCCGACTACGTGGCCCCCTTCCTGCGCACCGGGCCGGGCAAGGCCCTGGACGGGGAACCCAAGTACGATTTGGAGCAGTGGAACCCCGAGTTCTTCGAGCGCCTGCACCGCTTCCTCTCGCTGAGTTCCGAATACGGGATCATCGTCGAGGTCGTATTGCTGAGCAACACCTACGGGGAGCACATCTGGGCCCTCAACCCGCTCAATCCCCAGAACAATGTCAACGGGCTGGATCAGATGCACTGGCCAGAGTACATGTCGCAGCGCCACGTCCGGCTCTTCGGCTATCAGTGCGCTCACGTGCGCAAGATCGTCGAGGAGACCTGCCACTACGACCATATCCTCTACGAGATCTGCAACGAACCGGGCGGCAACGCCCCCACCGACAACCCGGACAACCCCGACCCGGCCGAGGTGGATCAGTGGCAGGCGGCCCTGGCCGCCGTGGTGCGGCAGGTGGAGGAGGAGCGGGGGACCAGGCATCTGATCGCCGGCCAGCAGGCCTTCACCTGGGCGCCCTTCTTCCAGCCCGCCGACGAGACCTTTGCCGCCGGCTCGCCCTTCGAGGTGGTCAATATCCACCCCCTGCCCAGCACCGCGGTGCGCGGGCAGACCTACGACCTGGGCGCTTTCATGGGCAAGCAACTCAAGCTGCGCGAGCTGCGCGACTATTGCCTGGCCGCCTATCCGCTGCCCAAGCCGCTCAACCTCGACGAGGACAACGCCGCCAGCCAGTACCGCGACCCGGTGGGCTGGACCATCCACCGCAAGCGGGCGTGGATGGCGCTGATGTGCGGGGCGCACTACGACTATATCGACTTCTCGCTGGTGCCAGGCCGCGAGGCCGGCACCCCCGAGTCCCAGCGCCATATCCGCGCCTGGATCGGGCACCTGTCCGAGTTCATCCACTCCATCGATCTGGTGGCGGCCCGGCCGCTGGAGGGCTTCCTCAAGCAGCAGCCGGCCCACACCGTCGAGGTGGTGCTGGGGGTGCCGGGCAATGACTACTGCATCTACCTGGCGGACGGGCGGGAGGTGGAAGAGATCGGGGCGGGCAAACCCATCGAGGGCAAGCTGATGTTCGATCTGCCCATGGGCTGGTACCGGACGGCCTGCTACTCGCCGGCCACCGGGCTCTATTCGCCCTGGCATTATCTGCGGGGCGGCAGCATGATCCGTTTGGGCGTGCCGGCCTTCGAGCACGACCTGGTGCTGCGTATCCTGCGGGATACCGGTCCCTAGCGGCCCAAACGGTAGAGCCGGCGCAGCAGGCGGCCCAGGCCGCCGCGGTGCTGGGGAAAACGGAAGACCAGCACGGGGTTGCCGGTGAGTTCGGCGCCTTTGTGCGCCCCCGGTCCCGAGCGGGACAGGGCCTCCTGGTACCGGGTGGCCCAGGTGGCGCTGTGGGTGAAGCAGACCTTGTTGCCGCCGATGGCCACCGGGAAGAGGGTCTCCGGGTGGTCGAGCAGGAAACGCAGGGCCCCCTCGGCAACCTCGGGCCACTGCTCGTTGTAGAAGTCGTCGAGGATGAGGATGCCCCCCTCGGCGAGGGTGCCGCTGGCGGTCTGCAGGTCCCCGTAGGTCAGCGGCGCGGTGTGGCCCCCGTCCACCGAAAAGAGCCGCGCCCCGCCCCCCAGCACCGCCCGCACCTGCCCGCTGTCCAGCGCCGTGGAGTTGGCCTTGATCAGCTCGATGCGCCCCAGGTCGCAGCCGTGGGTTTTCAGGTTGGCTTGCAGCCGCGCGTAGTCCCCCCGGCCCGAAGCGTCGACGTTCTGATCCTGGTCCTCGAAAAGGTCCCAGGCGGCGCTGCGTTCGTCCCCGGCGCTGAGCAGATGTAACAAGATAAAGAGCCGGCCGTGATGGACGCCGATCTCGCCCATCCCGCCCCGCACCCCGAACTCGCGCTGCAGCCCGGCCAGGGCGGTGAGCAGTTGGACGGCCCCCGGCCACAGCCAGCCCTCCACCTCGAAGTGGCCCTTGGCGGTGTATCGTTCCAGTGCGTCCATTTCAGGGCTCCTCCAGGGTCAGGAACTGGTCAGCGGCCACCTCGCCCACCTGCTGCACCTGGCCGCTGGGCCAGCGCACCTCGACCCGGGCGCGGGTGTTTTCCCCCAGGCCAAAGTGCAGGCGCGGGTCGTGGCTGGCCAGGTAGCTGCGGCCGGACTGGCGCTCGCGCACCTGGCGCACCCCGCCAGCCTCCACTGTCACCCGGGCCCCCAGGGCGTCGCGCGGGGCCTTGCCCACCAGCGCCACCGAGAGCCAGTGGGCGCGGTTGCCCCCCTCATTGCGCAGCAGGCGGGCCGGGCCGCCTTCGGTGGTGACCAGCAGGTCCTGGTCGCCGTCGTTGTCGTAGTCGGCCTGCACCGCGGCGCGGCCGACGTTTTTTACCGCAAAGCTGGCTCCGGCCGCGGCGGAGATATCGGTGAAACGCAGGTCCCCCTCCTGGCGAAAAAGCTGGTTGGTTTGGGCATAGGAGAGGGAAGGGTCGAGGTCGGCGATACGATCGGTCACATGGCCGTTGGCGACGAAGAGGTCCAGGTCCATGTCGCCGTCATAGTCGAGGAAACAGACCCCGAAACCCAGTTGCAGGTACGAGGGTTCGGCCAGGCCGGCGCGGGGGGTCAGGTCCTCGAAGCGGCCCTGGCCCAGGTTGTGGAAGAGGGTGTTGGTCTCGCGGGAGAAGTTGGCCACCACCAGATCCTGGTTGCCGTCGCTGTCGAGGTCGCCCAGGTCCACCCCCATGCCGGCCATGGCCTGGCCGTCGCGGTTGAAGCGGGCGCCGGCCTGCAGGCCCTTCTCGCTGAAGTGGCCGCCCTGGTTCTGGTAGAGGAAATTCATCATGCCGTCGTTGGTCACGTAGATGTCGGTGTCCCCGTCCAGGTCGTAGTCGAAGAAGACCACGCCCAGGCCCCGGCCTTTGAGGGTGATGCCGGCCTGCTGGCTGACCTCGCTGAAGCGCTGGCCGCCGCCCTCGTTGCGGTAGAGCAGGTCGGGGGTGGGTTCGTAGACCGTGGGTTCGCAGTAGGAGCGGATGCCCTGTTGCACACACACCGGGTTCTGTTCAAAGGAGGGGTCCACATAGTTGACCACGAAGAGGTCCAGGTCGCCGTCCAGGTCGTAGTCGAGGAAACCGGAGCTGACCCCCCAGCGCGGATCGTCCACCCCCAACTGGCGGCCCACCTCGGCGAAACGCCCCCCGTCGTTGCGGTACATCGCATTGGGGCCGAAACAGGAGAGAAAGAGATCTTGGTCGCCGTCCTCGTCGTAGTCGGCGGCAGCGCAGCCCATGGCGTAGCCCTGGTGGCCGATCGCGGTGGCGCGGGTCGCGTCGCCAAAGGTGCCGTCCCGCTGGTTGTGATAGAGGTGGCTGGTGGGCGGCGAGGCGGGCCGCTGGCCGGAGAGGAAAGAGCCGTTGGCCAGGAAGAGGTCCTGCCAGCCATCGCCGTCGTAGTCGAAGAAGGCCGCCCCCGAACCAAAGGTCTCGACGTAGTAGTACTCCCCCTGGGCGCCGTTGTAATGCACAAAATCGATGCCGGCTTCGCCGGTGACCTCGGTGAATTGCACCGGCGGCCCGGAGGGAGGGGTCGGGCTGCAGGCAGCCAACAGGCAGAGGAGGAGGAGGATCAAGATAGCCGCGTTGGCAGGGCCGCGATCGAAGCGGTCATGGTTCCTGCTACTCGCGGCGGTAGGCCACATGTACCTCGGCCTTTTCCAGCGAGACGGCCGGCTCGGGTCCGACCGGACCGAGCCAGTTCAGCGCCAGCAGATTGCGCCCCGGGGTTAGTTGCCGTGGGGTGAGGCCATAACTCAACCACGCCGCCGTCTGCACCGGGGGCTGGAGCCGGACCCCGTTGAATTTGACCTCCAGGTGTTCGGGGGCAATCGCGGCCGAGAGCAACAATTGCAGTTCCAGCCCTGCCACCTGGGCGGCGTGGTCCTCCACCGGGTCGGCCACGTACACCTCGACCCAGGCGGGATCGGCGCCCAGCACCAGTGGCAGCGGGGCCTGATGGTTCAGGTTCAGGTAGTCGTCCCAGCGATAACCCAGTCGGTTGTAGAAGCCGCCGCCGTACCGGCGCGCCACCACGAAGTGTTTGTCGAGGCCCGCCAGCCGGGTGGGATCGCCCATCTCTGTATACGCCAGGGCGTGGACCGACTGGCCTTCCCACATCGGGCCCGGTGTGCCGCCCACTGGCAGGAACTCGGGCAGTTCGTTCCAGAAGTTGAAGGCGGCGATGCCATCCGCCCCCTGGTGCCACCAGTTGGCCGCCACCCCGCGCAGAAAGCGGGGGTCCGCGACGGCGTGGTACCCGTCGGGGGAGTGGTGCTGGTCGATGCAGGGATAGAGTTTGACGTGGCTGCCGGCCGCGAGCTGCCGGAAGCCGGCCAGATCGACCTGGATGGAACGGGTGCCGATGACGATCAGGTCGATCAGGTTCCGCTGCACCCAGGTCTCGATGTCCATGCCGTCGAAATGGCAACCGGGCACGGTATCGGCCACCCGCACGGCGAGCAGGAAGGGCCGCCTGCGGGTTTCGGCCACCCCCTGGAGCATCTGCCGCACCTGCCAGACGAAGTCGGTCAGCGCCTCGCGGTGTTCCCACTGGTGCCCGGCGGGTAGATAGGGCGGGTGGCGGCCAAAGTCCAGGTTGAGGCCATCCAGGTCGTACCGCTCGGCCACCTCCCTCAGGATGGCCAGCTTGTATTGCCGCACCTCCGGCACGGCAAAGTTCCACAACCCCGGTTTCCACCAGCTGCCGGGAAGCAGCCATTCGGGATGTTCGTCCTTCAACGGGTGCCGCGCCGGGGTGGAGACATCGATTTCCCGGTCGGCCCCGTTCAGGCGATATTCCCAGAAGGCCTCGAGGCCGCGGCGGTGGCTCTCCGCGACGATCACCTCGGCCAGGTCGGTGCCGGCCTGGCGCCAGCGAAGCAGGGTCGGGTAGGCCAGTTCGGGCAGCACCGCGCTGGCATAGGCGGCGATATTGCCCTCGTCCAGGCACCACCCGACGGCATCGACCTGGGACCCTGGCTGCGCGAAGGCGCTGAAGCGCGCCGACACCCAGTCTGCGGGCTCGATGGCACTCGCTTCCGGGCCCATGGGTGGGCCGTAGCCCACGTCGTTGTTGACGTAGATGCGCCGGCGGCGACTGACGGCGGCGAGGTGGGTGCTGGACAGTTTCACCGGCAAGGTGTGAACCTCCCTCTGGATGGTGGGTGCCGAACATACAAAACATCCATCCCCTACCGGTGTCAAGCAGCGGCGCCGCGTTTGACACGCGGGCCGGGCAGGTGCTTTTTTGGGAGCCAGACCGGTGGCGGCCCGCCCCTGGTGATCGCCGTCCTTGGCGTTGGGAGGCGGTGGGCAGGGGTGGCGGGCGGCCTCCTCAAAGCCAGAAAAAGGGGAGAGACCCATGAGCAGTGAGCCGGAATCTCGGGAGGTGATCACCGTGCTGGGTGCGATCCGTCCCGAGCAGATGGGGCTGACCTACACCCACGAGCACCTCTTCCTCGACGCCATGGACCACTACCCCAGCTACGAGTACGTGATCGACGACGAGGACCTCATCGCCGGCGAGGTGCAGGAGTTCACCAGCCGCGGGGGGCGCACCATCTGCGACGTGACCCTCGACGAGATCGGGCGCAACCCGGAGGCGCTGGTCCGCCTGGCCGAACGCGCCGGTATCAATATCCTGATGGGCTGCGGCTGGTACCGCGAGTTCGGCTATCCCGAGATCGTCGCCGAGCGCACCAGCCGCGAACTGGCCGAGTTGCTGGTCCGCGAGATCGAGGTCGGCGTGGGGGATACCGGGGTGCGCGCCGGGTTCATCGGCGAGATCGGCACGGGCCGGCATTTCGTCAAACCGGCGGAGGAGCGGGTCTTCCGCGCCGCCGCCCTGGCCCAGGCGCAGACCGGGGTGGCCATCACCACCCACACCACCCGCTGGGGCACCCTGGCCCTGGAGCAGATCGCCATGCTGCAGGAGTTCGGCGCGGACCTGCGGCGGGTGATCATCGGGCACCTGGGGGACCGCATCGGGGTGCATCATCTGCTGCCCCTGGCCGAGAAGGGGGTCTATATCGAGGTGGACAATATCGGCTACCTCGACTACCAGCCCGAATGGGTGCGGGCCGACAATGTGGCGGCCCTGGTGAAGGAGGGGTTCGGCGCCCAGGTGCTGCTCTCGGCGGACATCTGTTCCCTGCGCCACCTGAAATACGCCGGTGGCAAAGGGTACGGGTACGTGCTGGAGGTCTTTGTGCCGCTGCTGCGGCAGCGCGGCGTGAGCGAGGAGCAGCTCCAGCAGCTCCTGGTCGCCAACCCGGCGCGGGTCTTTGCACGGCGCGGTGCCCAAGCGCAAGGCGGGAAACCATGAAGATCACCGAGCTGAAGATCCACCAACCCATGGGGCTGTTGCGCCTGATCACCGACCAGGGGCTGGAGGGCTGGTGCCTGGGGGTGGATGCCAATTCGGCCAACCTGATCCAGGCCTCCTGCCGCCAGGCCCTCATCGGACAGGAGGCGCACGACCACGAGCGGCTCTGGCAGGAGCTGCTGCGTCTCGACCGCTTCGCCTATCTGCCGCACGCGGTGCGGGGGCATGTGGATGTGGCGCTGTGGGACCTGGCCGGCAAGGCGGTGGAGTTGCCGGTCTTCCGCCTGATCGGCGGGTTCCGACAGCGGCTGCCGGTGTACAAGAGCGGCCCCAACCTGCCGGCGGTGGACGACTTTGTCCGCGACGCGGTCCAGGCGCGGGAGGAGGGGTTTTTCGGGTACAAGGACCACTGTTACCACGGCGCCGAGGTGATGGCCAGGGTGGCGCGGGCTACCCGCCAGGCGGTGGGGCCGGACTTCCACCTGATGCACGACTGCGTGCAGAACTATCTCTACCGGGACGCCCTCAAGGTGGGGCGGGTGCTGGAGGAATGCGAGTACACCTGGTTCGAGGAACCCCTGCGGGACTTCGACCTGATGGGGCTGAAGAAACTCAGCGCCGAGCTGGAGGTGCCGGTGGCCGCCGCCGAGTACCTGCCGGGGTCGGCCTTCTCCACCTCGCAGCTGGTGGCCCAGCAGGCGGTGGACATCGTGCGGGCCAGCATCCCCTGGCGCGGGGGCATCACCGATCTGCTCAAGATCGCCCGCCTGGCCGAGGCCTTTGGCCTCAACTGCGAGGTGACCTCGGTGGGGGTGATGCACGGTTTCGTACACGCCCACGTGCTGGGAGCCATCCGCAACTGCCGCTTCTTCGAGGGTTGGAAGCTGGGGTCGCTGGGCGGCGAGCCCTTCATCCGCAATCCGCTGCACATCGCCGCCGGATACGTGGAGGTGCCCACCGGGCCGGGGCTGGGGGTGGAGCTGGACTGGGCGGCGGTGGAGAAACACACCGAGCGGGTGATTTGAGGAGGACGGAGCAATGCTGATCAAGGAAGCCAGGATCTACATCCAGCCCGGGCCGCCGGGCCGCCGGCAGGCCACCAACCGCGGGCTGGGCACCATCGAGCCGGTGCCGCCGGGGGAATCGGGGCTCTTCACCCATGCCCTGGGTTTCCGCGCCGAGCGCCCCGAGGAGGTGGTCGAGTACCTGGGCGAGCAGCAGCCCACCTACACCGCCACCCTGCGTCTGCTCACCGACGGGCCGCTCGACGCGTACACCTCCTTTGGCAGCGGCTTCAGCCAGGAGGAGCTGGAATGGCAGGCCCGGCAGTTCAAGGCGCGAATCGCCCATATGCTGGTGGGGGTGGATGCCTTTGACCGCGAGTTCATCTGGCAGCGCCTGTGGTACGCCCAACGCTTTTTCTACACGGGCCGGCAACCGCTCGACATGGTGGACAACATGCTCTGGGATCTGGCCAGCCGCCATGCGCGCCTGCCCATCTACAAACTCCTGGGCGCCTGTCGCGAACAGGTGCCGGCGTACCGCAATATCGGCGGCTATACCATCGAGGAGCTGGTGGCCGACGGGCTGCGCGCCAAGGCGGAGGGTTTCAAGGGCTGCAAGGACCACTCCTACCGCGGGGTGAAGGGCAACAGCGAGCTGGCCCGCGAGCTGCGCGCCGCCCTGGGCGAGGACTTCCTGCTCCTGCACGACCCGGTGGAATCCTACACTGTGGATGAGGCCATCCGCATCGGCCGGGTGCTGGAGCAGTGCAACTATGTCTGGATGGAGGAGCCCTTGCAAGATTACGACCTGCTGGGCCTCAAGAAGCTGAGCGACAGCCTCGACCTGCCCATCCTGGCCCTGGAGTGGATCGGGGCCATCGGTGGCCAGCCCTTCAATGCGGCCCCGTACCTGGCCCTGCAGGCCATCGATATCCTGCGCCAACGCGGCATCGGCATCACCGGCCAGGTGAAGCTGGCCCACCTGGCCGAGAGCTTCGGGGTGCAGGTGCACGGGGGAAATCCGCAGGTGATTCTGGCCATTGCCAACGATCCGCTCTACGAAGCGGTGTATCAGCTGCAGCCCCTGCCGCCCGACGCCAAACTGGACTGCCTGGGCCGGGTGGTGGTGGACGAAGGGTACCTGTCCATCGCCTGGAGCCCCGAGCGGCCCCCTGAGCCGGACTGGGACCAGCTCGAAGGCCAGGCCCTGGCCATCATCTGAAAGGCAAAGTGATGAAAATCACCCGCAGCGAGGTATTTGTGCTGGGCGATCCTGAGCCGCAGGGCAAGGTGGACGCCTCGCGCATCCACGGCCTGGCCTTTGTGCGTATCCACACCGACGAGGGTCTGACCGGCCTCTCGGAGATCTTCACCGTGCCGCCGGGGGTGGCCCGCGCCGTGCTCGACGGCCCCGAGTCCCTGTACGGCCGGCAACTGGTGGGGGAGGAGGTCACGCACCCGGAGCGGCTGTGGACCAAGCTCTACAACAGCATGTTGCACGGCAACCGGCGGGGTTGGGCCATCATCTGCCTGGGCGCGGTGGACGTGGCCCTGTGGGATCTGTACGGCAAGATGCTCAAACGGCCGGTGTACCAGTTGCTGGGCGGGGCGGAACGGGCCCAGCACCAGATCTGGCGCCCTAGCGAAGGGCGGCAGGTGGTGCCGTACTGCACCATCATCTCCGACCTCTGGGATCGCGAGAGTGTGCTCCGCCAGCAGGTGGAACGGGTGGTCAAACTGCGGGAGCTGGGATACCGGGCCTTCAAGGTGGAGCCCATGTATCAGGACCCGGCCACCATCGTCGAGCTGGCGCGCCTCACCCGCAGGGCGGTGGGACCGGAGGTGACCCTGGCCGTGGACGTGGGGTATCTGTGGAACGACGTGGGCACGGCCCTGGCCACCATCGAGTGCCTGGTGGAGCACGACATCTTCTTCTTCGAGACCCCCTTCCCGGTGGACTCGATGGAGGCGTACGCCAAACTGGCTTCCCGCTCGCCCATTCCGCTGGCGGCCGGCGAACACACGGTGAGCCGCTGGGAATTTCTCGACCTGATGGACCGGGGCGGGGTGCAGGTGGCCCAGCCGTACATGACCACCTGCGGCGGTCTGACCGAGGCCAAACGCATCGTCGAGCTGGCCCAGCCGCGCGGAGCCCTGGTCTGCCCGGGCAACTGGTCCACCCACCTGCTGGGCGCCGCCTCGGTGCACCTGGCGGCCTATTCGCCGATCACCCCCATCTTCGAGTCCGCTCCTGCGGAGGTGTACTGGTCCCCGCTGCGCCAGGCCATGCAGGAACTCTTCTTCCCTATCGTCGACGGGGCCGTGGCCCTGCCCGAGCGGCCCGGCATGGGTATCGAGTTGCCGGCCGAGTTGGTGGAGCACTTCGTTATCGCCCCCGAGAAAGGCTGGCGCTACCATGAAGACCAGGACTGATGAATGGAGAGTCGGGCTGGCCCGGCGGGTGATCACCCCGCAGACGCCGGTCTGGCTGGCCGGGTACGGCACCCGCCGCGCGCCGGAGGGCAAGTTGCACGACCTCTGGCTCAAGGTGCTGGTCCTGGAGGATGCCGCCGGCAAACGGGTGGTGCTGGCCACCACCGACCACATGGGCATGTCCAAGACCATCTACGAGCGCCTCTACGCCAAACTGGCGGGGGCCTTTGGGCTGGCGCGGGCGGACTTCATGCTCACCTTCTCCCACAACCACTGCGGCCCCATCCTCGAGGACGACCTGGTCGATTATTATCCGCTGGATGAGGAGCAGCGCCAGTTGGTGGCCGAGTACTCGGTGTGGTTCGAGGACCAGACGGTGGCGGCGGTGGGGGAGGCGCTGGCCGACCTGCAGCCGGCGCGCCTGGAACGCGGCGAGGGGCGCTGCACCTTTGCGGTGAACCGCCGCGAGAACCCCGAGGCCGAGGTGCCGCGCCTGCTGGCCGAGGGCATTCCTTTCAAAGGAGTAGTGGACCACTACGTGCCGGTGCTGGCCATCCGGGGCGAGGGGGAGGAACTGCGCGGGCTGTTGTTCGGGTACGCCTGCCATCCGACCACCCTCAGCTTCACCCAGTGGTGCGGTGACTATCCCGGCTTTGCTCAGCTCGACCTCGAGGCGCAGTATCCGGGCACGGCGGCGATGTTCTTCAACACCTGCGGGGCGGACCAGAACCCCCTGCCGCGCCGACAGGTGGCGTTGTGCGAGAAGTATGGACGGATGCTGGCTGAGTCCGTGGCCGAGGTGCTGGCGCGGCCCATGGAGGCCGTGAGCGGTGGTCTGCGGACCGCCTTCGCGTTCGTCGATCTCGCCTACACGGACCTGGTCACCCCCGAAAACCTACAGCCGGTAGCCGATGGCCCCAGTGCTCTGCATGCGCGCTGGGCCAAACGCATGCTGGGACTGATCTCCACCGGCGTGCAGTTGCCCACCTCCTACCCCTATCCGGTGCAGGCCTGGGGGCTGGGCGGGGAACTGCTGCTCATCGGCCTGGGCGGCGAGGCGGTGGTGGACTATTCCCTGCGTTTCCGCGCCGAATACGGCACGCGGGCCTGGGTCTGCGGCTACACCAACGACATGGCCGCGTACATGCCCTCGCGGCGGGTGTGGGAGGAGGGCGGATATGAGGGCGGCCCGCACCTGGACGAGTACGGCCGCCCGGCCTGGCGCTGGGCCGGGGACGTGGAGGACCGCATCGCCGCCACCGTGCACCAGGTGGTGGCCCAGATCGGAGGATGAGATGGTGTACCGCGAAGGTTTCGACGAGGGACCGGGCGGCTGGTACGGCTGGATCAGCAACGCGGCCGGCCCCAAACCCCTGGAAGTCCGCGACAGCGCTGCCCTGAGCCGCAGCCCCTGGTGGATCGACTACAACCACGCCCCACCCGGGGCTGGGTACCTGAATCTGCTCTACATGCTCAACACCGGTGGCCGGCCCGGCGAACATCAGCGCGAGGTGGAGGGGGAGAACCGTTTCGTCAAGGGCGGCTATCCCACCAATTTCCTCGGCGCCCGTTTCTCGCTGCGTCTCAAAGGGGAGTTGGAGGCCAAGGGGGCGCAACTGGTGCTGCTCTGCCAGGCGGTGCACGAAGGTATCTGTTCGGGCTGGCTGCTCACCGGGAAGCCCTTTCAGGTCACCCCTGAGTGGAGTGAGCAGACGGTGACCCTGGACCCGGACCCGGCGCAGTGGACCTGCCTGGGTTCGCGCCACGACCGGGCCGACTACTACGGGGTCCTGCCGCTGGAGCGGGTGCTGGGCGACGTCAACACCGATATCCTGCTGGTGCTGCACCCCCTCGACGTCGTTCCCATGGGGCCGTTGGTGGGGGACCCGCACCGGCTGCGGCCCGAGCGCGACTACCCGGTGTGGCGGGGGCGGCTGCCGGAAGGGTACGTGCTGCTCGACGAGGTGCGCATCGACTTCGCCGGGGCAAAGTAAAGGCCCCAGCCCTCATAGGGAGGGCCAGGGCCTCGCCGCTGGAGCAAGGGCGGGCCTGCGCCAGCTTGGGTACCGGAAGCGGGTTCGGCGCCCCTCAGGGACGGGCGTACCCGGAGATGAACTGCACCATGCCGTTGGACAGGGTGGTGGGTGGATTGGCCACGGTGCCGTTGACGGTGTGGTCGGAGGTGTTGTAGTCGTCGATGACCCCGTCGCCGTTGGTGTCGAAGGCGTAGGGCCCGCGGCTGAAGATCAGGAAGTTGCCGGCGTCCTTCTTGTCGCCCACGGTCGAGGTGAACTCCACTGGTCGGCCGGTGGCGTCGATGGGGGCGTTGATCAGGCGCAACTGGGTGCTGACGTTGCCGGCGGCGTCGGTGAGGAAGTTGCCGATCTTGATGGTGACGGCGCTGTTGGTGGGATCCCCGCCGATGGGCAGCCAGTAGACTTCGTAGAGGTTGAGCGCACTGGTGCCCTGGGCATTCACCTGCACGGGGGCGGGGACGCCGAGGATGATGATATCCCCTCTGACCAGAAGGTCGCCACCGCAGGCCGGGTTGGCGCCGAAGTAGGTGCTGTAGACGCCGGTGCCGAAGTAGGTGTCATTGCAGCGGACCAGCTGCCCGCGGGTGTCCAGGGGCTGGGCCGTGGCCAGGCTGGCGCTGCCCAGCACGGCGGCGAAGATCAGGGCGCTCAATTTGCTCATATTCATATCTCCTTTCCCCGTAGGTGGTCGATCGCGGCCGGTGCCGGGGAAGTGTGCGGCGGCGCTGATATTCTCAATATCGCCGCGACACCGGGGCGGGGATGTGACTCGCCGCACATGCGCGGTTGTTTTTTTACGTGACCTGGATCACCGTCGCGAGGGGAGAGCAATGGACCCGATTACAGGACTGCGCAGCGCCGGCTGGTTCGAGCGGCAGGACATGGCCGGCTTCGTGGCGCGGGGCTGGCTCAAGAACCAGGGCCACCCCGAGCAGATGTTTTCCGGCCGGCCGGTGATCGGCATCGCCAATACCTGGTCCGATCTCAATCCCTGCAACGCCAGCCTGCGCATCCTGGCCGAGCAGGTGAAGCGGGGGGTGTACGAGGCGGGCGGCTTCCCGCTCGAATTCCCGGTGCTCTCGCTGGGCGAGACCCTGATGAAACCCACCACCATGCTCTACCGCAACCTGGCCAGCATGGAGGTGGAGGAGACCCTGCGCGCCAATCCCCTCGACGGGGTGGTGCTGCTGACGGGCTGCGACAAGACCACTCCGGCCTGCCTGATGGGGGCCTGCAGCGTGGACCTGCCCACCCTGGTGCTGACCAGCGGCCCCATGCTCAACGGCAAGTTCCGCGGCCGCGACATCGGCTCGGGCACCGACGTGTACCGCTTCACCGCCGAACTGCGGGCCGGCACCATGAGCCAGACCGAGTACCTGGAGGCCGAGGGGTCCATCTCGCGCAGCGAAGGGCATTGCATGACCATGGGCACGGCTTCCACCATGGCCTGTATGGTGGAGGCCCTGGGCCTGACCCTGCCCAGTGGCGCGGCGCTCCCGGCCGCCGATTCCCGCCGCCGCCGGTTGGGGCACCTGGCGGGCAACCGCATCGTCGCGATGGTGCGCGAGGATTTGCGCCTCTCCAAGGTGCTCACCCGCAGCGCCTGCGAGAACGCCATCAAGGTCAATGCCGCCATCGGTGGGTCCACCAACTTCGTCGTGCATCTGCTGGCCATCGCCGGGCGTATCGGCGTGCCCCTGTGTTTGGAGGACTTCGACCGGCTGGGCAGCCATCTGCCCCTGCTGGCCAACCTCATGCCCTCGGGCCAGTACCTGATGGAGGACTTCTTCTACGCCGGCGGGCTGCCGGCGCTGATCGAGGAACTGGGGGAGGAACTAGACCGGGGCGCCCGGACGGTGACCGGCTGCACCCTGGGTGAGAACAACGCCGGGGCCCAGTGTTACAACCGCGAGGTGATCGCCAGCATGGACCGGCCCTTCAGGGAGGCGGCCGGCATCGCGGTGCTGCGCGGCAACCTCTGCCCGGACGGGGCGATCATCAAACCCTCGGCGGCCTCGCCCCAGCTGATGAAACACCGCGGCCGGGCGGTGGTCTTCGCCGATATCGAGGACTACAAGGCCCGCCTCGACGCCCCGGACCTGGAGGTGGACGAGAGTTGCGTGCTGGTGCTCAAGGGCATCGGGCCGCGCGGCTTCCCCGGCATGCCCGAGGCCGGCAAGCTCAGCCTGCCAAAGAAACTGCTCGAAAAAGGGGTGCGCGATATGGTCTGCATCTCGGACGGGCGCATGAGCGGCACGGCGTACGGCACCATCGTGTTACACGTGGCCCCCGAGGCGGCGGTGGGTGGACCCCTGGCCCTGGTTCAGGATGGGGATTTCATCGAGCTGGATGTGGCGGCCCGGCGCCTGCACCTGGATGTGCCCGAGGGGGAACTGGAGCGAAGGCGCCGGGCCTGGACCCTGCCGGTCCCGCGCCAGGAGCGCGGCTACGCCCGCCTCTACACCGACCACGTGCTGCAGGCCGACCGGGGCGCGGACCTCGATTTTCTGGTGGGCGGTTCCGGATCGCAGGTATACCGCGAATATCGCTGAGGAAAACATGAAGGCTGACGAGTTCCATCACACCCATCCCATCTGCGACTTGCTGGGCCTCAATCTCACCCATCCGCGCTTCCTGCTCGACCACATCGACCTGGGCCAGCGCCAGGACACCTCCTGCCGGGGGGACTTCGTCAAACTGAAGGAGTGGGGCCTCTCGGTGGTGATGTGCAAGGGCGGGCCGGCCCAGTACGACTACAACTTCGCCGCGCTGTGGCAGAGCCAGCCCGAACGCCGCGCAGGGCGGCCCGATCCCGAGCAGATGTTTCTCTCCGGCATCATCAAGAACCCCACCCAACTGGTGCTGGCGGTGCTGGACCGCTTCCTCGTCGACGTGGAGGCCCACCCGGACAAGGTGTTGCTGGTGCGGCGGGCCGCGGATCTGGACCGGGCGCGGGAGGAGGGCAAGCTGGCCCTGCTGATGGGGGCCAACCGCAGCGACTGGTTCGGGGACAGTCCGGGGGTGCTGCGCATGTTCGCCCGCCTGGGCCTGCGCATGATCACCCTGGGGCAGAGCGGCCGCGAACTGGGCTACGATGGCAGCGACGAGGTGCGTTCGGGCGGGCGCATGACCGCGTTGGGCCTGCGCCTGATCGAGGAGATGAACCGCGCCGGTATCCTCATCGACCTGGCCCACACCAATGAGGTCTGCGCTCTGGACATCATCGACAATTCGGCTAGACCGGTGATCGATTCCCACTCCAATCCCCGCGCCCTCGAGGACTCCCTGCGCAACACCACGGACGCGGTGATGAAGGCCCTGGCCGCCCGCGGCGGCCTGCTGGGCATCATGCCGCCCATCAGCCGGCCGGCCGGGGAGCAGCCCTATACGGGGGTGCCGGCGGACCAACTGGCGAAGACCATCACCTATATACGCTACGCGGTGGACCTGATGGGGGTGCAGGGGGTGGGCATCGGCACCCACTTCAACACGGCGGTGCTGCCCTATCTCACCGAGGGGTTGCTCCAGGCCGGGTTCAGCGAGGCGGATGCGGCGCTCATCCTGGGCGGCAACTACCTGCGCCTGCTGCGCCAGGTGCTGCCGGCCTGATAGCATCTTGAGCCGCCCTCTCACCGATGCCGAGAAGCTGCGGGGCCTGCCCTGGGAAACCGCGCGCATCACCCTGACGCGGGTGTACAACGCCCTGCTGCTGGGCGCCCCTTTCCCACTCTTCCTCGCGGCCCTGGGCCTGGCCAAGAGCCGCATCGGCGCCCTGACCGCAGTGCTCTACCTGGTGGCGCCGCTCTCCCTCTTCGTGGCGCCGGCCGTGGCCCGTTTCGGCTTCAAACGCACCTTCCTGATCTTCTACGGCACCCGCAAGCTCTTCGCCCTCTTCCTGCTGCTCACCCCCTGGGTCAAGGGGCAGTACGGGCTCGACGCGGCCTACTGGTTCGTGGCCGCCAACATGCTGGCCTACGCCATCTGCCGGGCCATTGCCGAGACCGGGATCGGGCCCTGGTACCAGGAGCTGGTGCCCAACCACGTCCGGGGCAAGTTCGAGGCCATCACCAACACCGTGGGCATGGTCTGCCTGCTGGGGGCCAACACCTGGGCGGGGTTCATGCTGGGCGGGCAGGCCGGCCTGGACGAGTACCTGGTGGTGATGGGGGTGGGCCTGGTCGTCGCCATCCCCTCGGTGCTCTGCGCCCTGCCGGTGCCCGGAGGCGGGCCGGTGGCGCAAACCCCGGGGGGGCGGGTGCATGCCCAGCATTTGGCCGAGGCCCTGCGCGACGGCAATTTCCGGCGCTACCTGGCCGGCACCGGGCTGGCTGCCCTGGCCACCACTGCCTGGGGCACCTTTGTGCCGCTCTACCTCAAGGAGGAGGGCGGCCTCGACGCCGGCACCGTGGTGCTGCTGGGCAACGCCACCCTGGTGGGCACCCTGGTCTCCAACTACCTGTGGGGTTGGGCCGCAGACCGCTTCGGCAGCAAACCGGTGCTGCTGCTGGGCCTGGCGGCCACAGCCCTCTTGCCCCTGGGCTGGATGTTGATGCCGCGCGGCAGCGAGGCCTGGGCGCTGGGTCTGGCTGCGTACGCCGGGGTGAGCGCCGGCTGGGGCCTGGGGGCCAACCGCATCCTCTTTACCGGGGTGATGCCCCCGGAAAAAAGGGTGGACTACTGGGCGGTGTTCTACGCCTGGTCCGGCCTCACCAGTGGGGCCAGCCCGCTGGTGGCGGGCTGGGGCATGGATCTCCTGCAGGGCTGGCACCTGCCCACCTATCCGTGTTTTTTTGGCGGCAGCCTGGCCCTGGTGGGCCTGAGCCTGGTATCCTTTGCCGGCCTGCGCGATCCCGGCGCCCCTTCCCTGCGCGCCTGGCTGGGGGCGCGCCTGAGCCGCAAACCCCATTGAGGAGGGATTGGTATGGTCACATGGCAGTGTGTTCTGGAACTGGACGAGCAGCGCCGGCCCGTGGCCGGCAGCGCCGCGGCACTGGCTGCGGCCATCGGGCGGGGGGCGGATCTGCGCATCGGCACCTGCTTCCGGCACAACGAACACATCGACACAGCTTCGGTCAGTCCCGAACTGATCGAGGAGGTGGCCGAGTTCCGCGTCACCTGTCTGTTGGATCAGCGCTGGGCGGCGGGTTTCATGACCCTGCGCCAGCCCATCGGCCTGCCCGACGCCTTTGGACCGCGGGCCTCGATGTCCCTCTTCCTCTACAACCAGGACGGCAGCCAGGCTATCGCCCGGCTCCATCTGGACGGGGTGCCCGCCGAGGGGCCGCGCGGGGCCTCGCCGGTGCCCGAGCGCGCGGACATGCCCAGGTACCACCAGTTCGACCATTGGGACGGGACGACCAATGCCCCCAGCCAGAACTTCATCTACGACTTCGGGCGCTTCCGTTTCTTCGTGCGCGACGAATGGCAGGAGGTCTGCGCCACCGCCGCGGATGGCATGGTGGTTTCCGGTTCGGTGGCCGCCCTGGCCGGGGCCTTTGCCCGTGGCAGTGAGGTCAAGGTGGGGATGAGCGGGCTTGGCGCCGACCTGGGCGAAGGGCCGCCCCACGAGGTCTTCGTGCAGACCCATTCCGGGTATTACTACACCGACCAGCAGCTCTTCATCGCCGGCACCCATCCTCTGGTGCGGGTGGCCCCGGCCATCCCGCTGCGGTACCAGAGCGGCAACTGGGACTACGGCTGGCTGCTGGTGCGCACCGACGGCCTGGTGAAGGGTATGATCTGCGACCCGTACACCCTGGCTTTCCGCCGGCCCGAGTGGCGATGCCCCTTGCGGTGGTTCGTGCGCTGAGGGGGCACAGGCGGCCCCCTTGGCAGGGCCGGGCGAGATGGTTAGAATTGGGCAATCAACCCCAGCCCACTCACAGGAGGAGCAGCATGCTGAAGGCCGCACAGATCGAAGAGTTCCACCACCAGGGGTTTCTCAACGGAGGCCCGGTGCTCAGCGAGGACGAGGTCGGCGAATTGCGGGACAGCCTCGAGGCGATCATGGCCAAGGGGCCGGAGGGCTTCGGGCCGGGGGAAACCCCGCCGGTGCTCTTCCGCGACCTGAGCGGAGGGGGAACCGAGGGCAAGCCAGGCCCCAATCCGGTCTGGCAGATCGTCAATATCTGGGAGGCCTCGCCGGCCTTCGAGCGGCTCATCTACCACCCGGCCATCGTCAAAGGCATCAGCCAGCTCACCGGCCATCAGGAGCTGCAGGTCTGGCACGACCAGATCCAGTACAAACCCGCCAACCACGGCGGCACCACCCGCTGGCACCAGGACGCGCCGCTGTGGCCCATCATCCGCCCCATGACCCCGGTCTCGGCCTGGATTCCCTTCGACGATGCCGACGAGGAGAACGGCTGTATGTGGATGGTGCCCGGCAGCCATACCTGGGGCAACCAGATGGACTATCTGCGCACCCAGCACCAGCTGGCCCAGCGCGAGGAATTCGGGCGCTTGGAGGGCTATACCCCGCCCAGGGACGCACCCACCCAGCAGGTGGCGGCCCGGCCCTGGGCGGTGCTCAAGGGGGAGGTCTCCTTCCACCACTCCCTCACCTGGCACGGTTCACCCGCCAACCGTTCGCCGCGGCCGCGCCGCGCCATCGCCATCCACTACATGACTGGCGAGGCCCGCTTCGACGCCAAAGGCGAGCACCCGATGAAACAGTTCGTCACCCTGGCCGACGGGGCGCCCATGGCGGAGGCCGGCCCGCATTTTCCCGCGGTTTTTCACCAGGGCGAGCCGGTGGGTGTGCCTGCTCGGCTGCGCAACTGAGGCCGGGAATCCCGGTGGCTTACCGCGTAGAGTTCGGGGTGCCGGTGGCGGCTGCCCCGGCCAGCATGCCGGCCCTCACCCGTTCGGCGGTGGGGGAGCTGCTCTGTGCCTTCTCCACCCGCTGGGAGCCCTTCCCGCGCGGGGGCGAATTGCAGCTGGTGCGCTCGGCGGACGAGGGGCGCACCTGGAGCAGGCCGGAGACCCTGTGGCGTTCGCCCGACCCGCGGGTCACCATCAATTGCTGTGTGGGCATGGCGACCCTGCGCGACGGCACCGTGCTGCTGCCGGCCCTCTACAGCCTGGTGCCCAAGAAGGCGGAGCCCCCCGGAGCGGAGGTGGGGGGCGAGGCCGGGGTGATCGGTATGTACGAGCTGGGCGACCTGGGCGCCAACCGCCGCCATCTCCACTGCCTGCGCTCGGGGGACCACGGCCAGACCTGGACCAATATCGCGGTGGGTGGTCCGCCACCCGGTGGGGGGATCATGCGTTTTGGCCGGCTCCTCGAGCGGCACAACGGGGAACTGTTGCTACCGGCCTATACCTATTTCTCGATGACGACGGAAAGCGAGGGTTCACCGGGTTTTTTCCGGTCGCGCGACAAGGGGTGGACCTGGGGGCCCTTCGAGCCGGTACCCGTGGGCTGGACCTCGGAGATGAACCTGCTCGAACTGCGCGACGGCACCTGGCTGGCGCTCATCCGCGATCTGCCCGGCCCGCAGCGGCGGATCTTCGGCATGACCTGTTCCACCGACGAAGGGCGTACCTGGGCGCCGGTGTGGTCCACCGGGGTGCAGGGCAAGATGCCCGACCTGTGGGAGGCGGAGGACGGCCGGCTCTTGCTGGTGGTGGGCTGCGAGGGCAACTACAAGGGGTTCGAGATCTACCGCAAGCGGGAGCGGCGCACCTTCAACGTGTTGTTCAGCAGCGGCGACGGCGGCCGCACCTGGCAGCGCGAGCTGGAGATGCCCCCGCTCGACGACCACACCCAGGCCATTCCGGCCGACGAGCCGGCGATGGTGCCCCTGGGGGATGGCCGCTATTATGTGGTCAGCCAGCTCATCGACCGGGGGGCGGACCGGCAGAGCCACCCGGCCGATTGGGACTACTACTTCAGCCTGCAGGGCAACCTGCTGGCGCCAGTATAGAGGGACCGCGATGGGCGAGATGCTCAACCTGCAACTGCGCCGCCAGACCCTGGCCCGGGACGCGCGGGGGCGCACGGTCTGGCAGGTGGTGGAGCAGCCGGAGGCGTGGCCAGCGGATGAGACCGCGCTGCTGCTCTGCGACGTCTGGGACCGGCACTGGAGCCGGGGGGCCAACGAGCGCCTCGAACCCCTGCTGCCGCGGATGGATCAGGTGGTGCGCGCCGCCCGCAAGCTGGGGGTGCGCATCCTGCACGCCCCTTCGGATACCATGACCTTCTACGAGGGCACCCCGGCCCGGCAGCGGGTGCAGGCGGCCACCCCCCTCACGCCGCCCGAGCCCATCGCCCACGAGGCCCCGCCTCTGCCAGTGGACGGCTCGGATGGCGGCACCGACACCGGCGAGCCCACCTGGCACAAAGCGTGGAGCCGGCAACACCCGGCCATCCATATCGATCAGGACCAGGACGGCATCTCGGACCAGGGGCAGGAGGTCTACAGCTACCTGCGCGGGCAGGGCCGCAGCCGGCTGCTGATCCTGGGGGTGCATACACAATATGTGTGTGCTCAACCGCAGCTTTGCCATCAAACAGATGGTGCGATGGGGGGTGCAGGTGGCCCTGCTGCGCGACCTGACCGATGCCATGTACAACCCGGCCCGTCCCCCCTACGTCAGCCACGAGGAGGGCACCCGCCTGGTGGTGGAGTACCTCGAGAAGTTCTGGTGCCCCACCGCGCTCAGCGAGGACGTGCTGCGGAGCGCCGGTTGAACTCCGGCCTGCTCTTCGCCGGCCTCACCGCCCTGCTCTGGGGCTCGCTGCCCATCCTGCTCAAGAACCTGCTGGGGGTCCTCGATCCCTATACCCTGACCTGGTGCCGGTTGACGGTCACGGCCGGCGCGCTGGCGTTGATGCAGCGGGGCGGGAAGCGGTGGGTGGACTGGCGGCAGGTACCTGTGCGCACCTGGTGGTGGCTGCTGGCCGGCATGCTCTCCCTGACCGCCAACTATGTGTTCTACCTGCTGGCCCTCGATCACCTGGCCCCCAGCGCCGCCCAGGTGCTCACCCAGCTCTCGCCGGTGTTCCTGCTCGGCGGCGGCATGCTGGTTTTCGGCGAGCGTTTTAATGTCCGGCAGTGGGCCGGCTTTTTGTTCCTGCTGGCGGGTCTGGCGCTTTTCTTCAACAACCGGTACGGCGAGTTGCGCTCCGGCGACAGCGATCTGGCGCAGGGCCTGCCCCTGGCGGTGGGTTGTGCTGCCTCGTGGGCGGTATACGCGCTGATCCAGAAACAATTACAGCGGGATCTGCCGGCCAACTTCGTGCTGATGGTCTGTTTCGCCGGCGGCTCCCTCGGGCTCCTGCCCCTCAGCCATCCGGGGGAACTGGTGGGTTTCGACGGCGCCGGTCTGTTGTTGCTGGGGCTGTGTATCCTCATGACCCTGGCCTCGTACCTGAGTTTTGCCGCCACCCTGGGGAGGCTGGCCGCCTCGCGTTTCAGTGTGGTGATGGCGCTGACCCCGCTGATCACCGTGGCCGGCTCCCTGACCTGGGCCCGGTTTTTTCCGCAGCTCTTTGCTGTCGAGTCCCTCAACACCCTCAGCCTGGTAGGCGCGGGCATGGTGGTGAGTGGCTCGGCCATGGCCGCGCTGGGGGCGAGGCGTGGTTGAGCGCCAGGATGCTCCTCCGTCCCCCTCAATCTCTGACCAGGAGGATCTTTGCATGGTGGTACTGGAGCCCTATCCCAGGCCCCGGCCGCGCCGGTGGGGCCGCGCCCTGGCCCTGCTGCTGGCGTTTGGCGGCGGGCAATTCCCCCTTCACCGGGCAGCAGCCCAGGAGCCGACGATGCGCTTCGATCTGAAGGACCTACTCCACCACACCTGGCGCGGGGAATGGGTGCATTATGAGGTGGAGGCGGCGCAGGTGCCGATGCCGGCCCGGTTGCTCGGACCACCGGGGGGCCAGGCGGTGCCGGTGCAGGTGCAGGCGCTTCCGGACGGGAAGGCCGAGGTGTCCTTTGTGGTGGAGGAATTGCCGGCCGACGGGTCGGTCGCTTATTCCCTCGAGCCCGGCGCCGGCGTCAGCGGCAGTCTGGCGCAGGTAGAGGGGCAAAACCTGGTGCTGGATGCCGGGGTGGTGGCGGTGCGCCTGCCCGCTCCGGGGGCGGAGCGTTTTGCCGTGCCGGTGGTGATGGGTGAGGTTGCGGCGCCCCTGCTGGCGGTGCGGGGGGCAGCGGGCCGGTGGCTGGGGCAGGGGAGGCTGGCCGGGCCGGTGCAGGTGAGGGCGCGCACGACGACCCTGCTGGCGGACGGCCCGGTGTACGCGGAGGTGCGGACCGAGTACGAGCTGAGCGCGGGGCGGTACGCGATGACGGTGCGGCTGGTGCGCGGCCAGCCGGTGGTGCTGGTGAGCGAGGAATTCGACACCGGGGCCGAGGCGCAGGAGCAGGCCTTTTTCGAGTTCTCGCTGGTGGCGGGTTTTGCCCCCCAGCGGCTGGCGGTCCAGGGCCTGCCCCGACGGCCGCGGCCGGCGGAAAAAGAAAGTGCGGCGGGCAAGGACTGGGCCATCGAATACGGGGTGAACCGGCGGGAGGTGTCGGTGCTGGGGTACGCCACCTGGTGGCCCGAGACGGTGCGCACGGCCACCTTCCACCAGGGGGAGGGCGGCCAGACCCTCAGCTTCTTCCCCCGCCGGATTGGCTCGTGGCGCAACCCCATGGGCTCCTACGTCGAGACCCGCGCCGATGGCGGCCTGCTGCTCGCCCTGCCGCTCTTCGTGCACCAGGATTGGCTGCGCGACGGTCTCGATCCAAAGAGTCCGTACTACACGGGCCGGCTCGAAGCCGGGTGGCCCCGGACCGCCAGCCGGCGGCAGTGGGCGTTTTTCCTCTCGACGGAGGCGGAGGTCTTCCCGGCCGCAGGACTCTCGGCCCTGGCCGGGCAGCTCGTGCGCCACTCGGACCTGCCCCTCGACAAGGTGAAGGATTGGGCCCTGTCGTGGCCGGGGCCGGCGGTGCGTTACCCGCGGCTCTATGTGAAGGAGGGGGAGCTGGAGATGCTGCGCCGCCGGGCGCTGGATGATCCGGGTTGGGAGTCCTCGCTGAAACCCACCTTGAGTCTGCCCCAACACTATGTCCTGCAGCCCGACGCCCGGCTGGAGGAGGAGTTGTTGCACGGTCCCCAGGGGGCGCTGCCGGCCCTGCGGAAATACGCGGCGGATATCCTCGAACGCTGGGGGTACGTGGATTACTGGGCCCCCAACAACGCCCAGCCCATGATCGAGCTGGTGCGCTTCGACGCGGCGATGTCGGCGCCGGGGGCCACACCGGCCGAGCAGGAGGAGATGCAGCGCCTGGCCGCCTTCGTGGCCCTGGTGGTCGCCGACCCGGACTGGCATCCGGTGGGCAGCGGCCTGCACCTGGGCACCCCCAACATGCCGCCCCGCCAGGAACACCATCTGGCGGTGGCCTCGGTGGTGCTGCCCACCCACCCGGAGGCGGCGGCGTGGCGGGCGCGGGGCCAGGCCGAGGGGCAGCGCATCCTCGGGGATATGGTCCTGGCCTCGGGGGCCTGGCGCGAGTGCCCCCACTACGAGCTGGACGCGGCGATGTACCCGCTTTTCCAGGCCGCGGCGCCGCTGAAGATCTCCGGCACCGCCGACCTCTTCACCGATCCGCGGATCAAAAAGACCTGGGAATACCTGGTGGATATCCTCACCCCGCCCGACCCGCGCTTCGCCGCCGGGGGCCGGGCGCTGCGGGTGCTGCCGGCCTTTGGCAATGGCTCGTGGGAGTTCATGCCCCTCACCGGCTGGCTGGGGGCGCTGACCCGGCAGACCGACCCGGCCTTCTCGGCGCGTATGATGTGGGCCTGGCGCGAGCAGGGCCGGGCCGACTACTACGAGATGAGCCGGCTGGTCATCGACCCTTCGCTACCCGGCGAGCAACCCGCCCTGCACAGCGTCAACTATCCCGGCTTCGGCTCGGTGCTGCGTTCGGGATTCCCCTCCGCCGACGAGACCTGGATGGCCTTCCGGCACGGGGAAGGGGTGGAGCACTACAATTACGGCGACCAGGGTTCCTTCATGCTCTATGCCAAGGGTGCGCCCCTGGTGTTGCACTTCGGTTCGCAGTATGCCCCGCTGTTCCAGGGGGCCTGGTACTTCAACCGCGCCTGTGTCAATCACCGCCCGGTCACTGCCGCTGATCCGGGGGTTGCAGTGCTGGAGCGCGATCCGGGCGACTACGCCCTGGGCACCGAGAGCTTCAGTGAAACCAAGGGCGAGGGCGAAACCGATGACTACCCCATGCACAACCGCGCCTTCGTCACCCTGCCCGCCGCCGACTACAGCCGCGGCGAGCAGTTGCAGCGGGCCCAGGGCATCTACGGCGCCGACCACACGGTGTCGCTGCCGCCCAACACCCCCATCCCGCGGGTGGACATCCCGGACCAGCGCTGGGTTCGCCAGGTGCTCCTGCTCAAGGATGCGGACCCGGCGGCCCCCAACTACTTCCTGCTGCGCGACGATTTCCTATCCGAGTCGCCGCTGCCGGGAGAATGGAATATCTGGACCCTGGCCGAAGCCGTGGACACCAGCAGCAGCCCGGCGCGCATCAAGAGCCGCTACGGGGTGGAGTTGGAGGTGTATATGGCCGAACCGGTCCAGGCCCACTGGTCCACCCGCCAGGATACCAACCGGTTCCTGGCGCACCCTTCAGTGCCCTATCTGGTGGACAAAGAATGGCTGGAGGTGCTGACCAATCTGCGGGCTCAACAGGAGGCGGGTAAGGGGTTCCTGGCGGTGCTCTACCCGCGCAAGGCGGGGGAGGCGCGGCCAAGCTATGAGACCCTCGCCGGCGGGGCAGGGGTCAAGGTGCAGACCCCGCGCGGCACCGACTACGCCTTCCTGTCCGCCCAACCCATCGTGTGGGAGGGGGACGGGCTGCGTTTCGAGGGCCGGGCCGGGGCGCTGCGGCACAGCGGCAACCAGTGGGAGGTGGTCTTCGCCGAACCGGGCAACGCCACCATCGCCGGCCAGCGGGTGGAGGCCAGCGGGCCGCTGCAGCAGGTGGTGCGTCCCTGAGGGGTGTTTTGATTGCGTGCGGGGAAGGGGGTGGTCTATCTTTTGGGCGGCATTCCCGCTGATCACCCACAGGAAGGCACCCGATGACCGCTCCGCTGCCAACCGAACACCCCCTGCCGCCCGAGCAACGCGACGAATTGCTCGACCGCTTCTACCGCGACGGTTTTGCCTATCTGCCCGGCGTCCTCAGCGCCGGGGAGTGCGCCCAACTGCGAGAGCGGGCGGATCGCGCCTTCGACGCCCACCCGGTGGGCCAGTCCGATCTGCGCTACGGCGAGATCGTGCTGGTCCGCCTCTTTGAACTGGACCCGCTCTTCCGCAACCTGCTGGTGCGCGAGCCGATCATCGGCCTGTGCGAGGCGGTGCTGGGCCCCCAGTGCCACCTCTTTGCCCAGAACCTGGTGCGCAACGGCCAGGGCCAGGCCATCGACCGTTTCCACGTGGACGACGAGGTGGAGATCCCCCTACCCGCCGAGATCCCCCGCCACGATCCGCGCCTGCGCCTGCCGGTGTTCCGCATGACGGTGCAGATCCTGCTCTCCGACGTCGAAGCCGAGGAGTACGGTCCCACCCAGTTCGTGCCGGGTTCCCACTATTCGGGCCGCAACCCCGATGACCCCTCCACCCCCTGTTTCGAGGGCCGGGGCCCGGTCTCGGTGCTGGGCCGGGCCGGTGACATCTACCTGCACAACGGCCAGTGCTGGCACCGCGGAGCGCCCAACACCTCGACGAGGGTGCGCTACCTGCTGCAGCACGCCATGGGCCGGCGCTGGGTGGCGCAGCGCTTCTATCCCTTCCTCAACTACCATATGCCAGAGCACGTGCTGGAAGGGGCGGACGAACGATTGCTGCGGGCGCTGGGAAAACACCCCAAGGGGCCCTATGGTTGAGGACCTCGCCTTCCTCCCCCCGCACCAACCTTCCTGGGTGCCGGGTTTTCACGCCTACAGCCGCTGCCTGAGGGTGAAGCCGGGCGAAGCCGTGGACCTGCGCCTCAGCGGGGAAGGCCCGGTGCGGGGCGAGGTGTTGCGGCTGAGCGGGGACAAGGTGGCTCAGGGCGAGGTGATCGCGGTGCTGCCGCCGGTCGAGGTGAAGCCGCAGCCGGTGCACCGGGGCAGCTATGTGTACGTGGAACGCGGCCTGGAGGGGGGGACCGACCTCAGTGTGGAACTGTGGTTCCGGCCGCTCGCCCTATCCCCCCGGAGCGGGCTGATCTCGCAGCGCGGTTTCGGGTTGTGGCTGGAGGGGGAACGACTCTGCTGGGCGGTGGGCGAAACGCAGGTCAGCGGCGGATCGGCGACCCCGAAGGAATGGCACCACGCCGCGGGCTGTTGCGCGGGCGGGCGGCTGCGCCTGTACCTGGATGGCCGGCTGGTGGCCGAGGGGGAAGGCGGCGTTGTCGCGGGGAGCGGTCCGTTGCGCCTGGGGGCGCTGGCCGACGCGCAGGGGCAGACCTGCAGCCTCTTCACCGGAGACCTGTGTGGGCCGACGCTTTATGAGCACACCCTAGCGCCGGCAGTGATCGCGGAGCGTTGCGAGAGAAAGAGCACCGACCCCGCCGGCCCCTGCGCCGGCCACTGGAAATTCGATCCCCAGCACGGCCTGCCCTGCCGCGATGTCTCGGCGAATGGACGACACGGCCAGCCGGTCAACTATCCCATCCGTATGGTGCCCGGCCCGGCCCGCACCACCGACAGCGACTGGCACACCTACGATCCGGCCGCTGATCCCGACTACGGCCACGCCATCCGCCTGATGGCCGATGCGCTGGTGGATTGCCGCTGGCCTGTGAGTCAGACCTGGCCAGTGCCCATCGACGCGCCCAGCGGCCAGTACGCCATCCGCCTGCGCGACGAGGCGGGCCAGGTGCGGCATGTCTATTTCGTCGTGCGGCCCCGGCAACCCCGCAACCGCTTGATGTGCCTGAGCACCACCAACACCCGCATCGCCTACAACTTTCGTCCCTTCGACCACCTCGAATACGACTACGGGGCGTACCATCCGCATCCGCTGTACCCCATTCTCGGCCACCTGCACGGGGTGGGGCGGCCGGCCACGGGCGAGTTGTGGGAACGGACCACGGTGGAGTTCGAATTGCCCTTCTACGCCTGGCTCGACCACCACGGGATCGAGTACGACCTGTACAGCGAGTGGGATCTGGAAGCCGATCCCTCGCTGCTGGACCAGTATGGGGTGGTGGCCTTCGCCGGCCACAGCGAGTACTGGACCGCCGACCACTATCAGCGGCTGCAGCGCTTCGTCGAACGCGGGGGACACATCCTCTCGCTCTCTGGCAACACCGCGTACTGGCGGGTGAGCCTGGACCAGCGCAACGGGGTGATGGAGGTGCGCAAACACGCGCGCCTGCCCGCGGCCGGCATCACCTGCGACCCCATGGTCCACGCCGCCCACCACCACCAGCTCGACGGGCAGCCCGGAGCGACGATGCGCGAAGCGGGTTATCCCGAGTGGGGCCTGCTGGGCGGGGCGAGCAACGGCTGGACCACCCCGCCCCTCGACGGCCCGCGCGCCGGGTACGAGGTGCTGGCGCCGCACCACTGGGCCTTTGCCGCGCCGCGGCGGGTGCAGACCGCCTTCCCCTTTGCCGACCAGGCTGCCGGGTACGAGACGGACCTGAGTCTGCCCTCCCTGTACGCCCGTTGTGGCCGGCCCGGCCTGAGCCGGTACCCGGACCAGGCGGGCCGGCCCGAACCGGACCCGACCCACCCGGCCAACCCGGCCGACACGGTGCTCGCCCGCGCCTTGCTGCCCGGCTCGACGGTGCTCGACTACGACAACCACCAGTACCAGGGCGAGATGGCCAGCGAGATGGTCCTGCGCGAGGCGCCGGGGCAGGGGCTGGTCTTTGCCGCCGGCAGTGTGCTCTCCTCCCACGTGCTGGGGCGGGATGTGCAGTTCACGCGTATGTTATTCAATATCATGGAGCGGATGGGGTTGGAGGTCCCTGCCTGAACGATGCTCTACTTCGACTGCAACGCCAAGATCGGCCAGCGGCCGCAGAAGCACAGACGCATCCGCTGGTCCACCGAGCAGTGGCTGGAGGACCTGGACCTGGCCGAGGTCGCCGGTTCCCTGGTCAGCCATATGCTGGCCCACTCCTATGACCCGCTCTACGGCAATGCCCGCCTGGGTACGGAGGTCGCCAGGGCGCCGGGCCGGCTCTTTCCGGTGTGGAGCATCCTGCCCCTGGGCCAGCCCGACTGGTACGGGACCGCCGAGGAGATGTTGCGGGCCATGGAAGAGGCCGGGGTGCGGGCGGTGCGCCTGGTGCCGGGCAATTACTCCCTGCACGAGCAGGTGATGGGCCCCACCTTCGCGGCGCTGCAGGAAGCGAAAATCCTCACCCTGGTCGATCCTGGTTGGGTGGGAGGGCAGGACTATTTCGCCGTCTTCCACGATCTGTTGCGGCGCTACCCGCAGTTGCCGGTGCTGCTCACCGACGCGGTGTGGCCGCACCAGCGCCACGTGCACCGCCTGATGCAGTTACACCCGAACCTGCACCTCGAATTCTCGGCGTACCAGATCAACCGGGGGCTGGAGGTGTACGCCGCCCAGTTCGGGGACGAACGCCTGCTCTTCGGCACCGGGGGTACGGAGAAGTCGCCGGGCGCAGCGCGCACCTTTGTCGACTACGCCCAACTGCCCGAGGCCAGCAAACGCCGCATCGCCGGGGAGAACCTGCGCCGGCTGCTCAAAGGCCAGGGACCCGCAGCGCCAGCCCCGGCGCGCCGGCCCGAGGACGTATGTGTCGCTGACGCCCGCGCCGGGCGGCCGCAATCGGTATTGGTCTTCGACGCCCACGCCCACGTCCTGCACGAGGGGGGTCAGGCGGCCGGGGGCAACTACATCATGTACCGCGGCGACGCCGAGGGCATGCTGGAGGTGAACCACTGGTGCGGCATATCCCGCATCGCCATGATGAGCTGGCACGGCCCGGTCTGCACCGACGCCGAGGACGGCAACGAAGTCGTCTGGCGCGCGATGCAGCGTTTTGGCGGCGAAATCCTCGGCCTGGCCACCATCGATCCCACCCACATGAGCCGCGCGGCGATGGGCGCCGAGATCCAGAAGCGGCATGTGCAGCAGGGGTTCATCGGCCTCAAACCCTACGTGCGCATGAACCTCTCCTACGAGGATGAGGGTTTCACCCCCTGGTGGGAATTCGGCAACCAGCACCAGCTCTACGCCCTGCTGCACCTGGCCCCGCACACCGGCGGGGTGCCGGCGGTGGGCCGGCTGGCGGCGCGTTTCCCCGAGATGAGCTGGGTCATCGCCCATTCGGGGGGCAGTTACGATTTCGCCGAAGAGGTGGCGGCCTGCATCCGCCAGCACCCCAACGTGTACGCCGAACTGACCCTGACCCCGGTGTGCAACCGCATCGTCGAGTATCTGGTGGGCGCCACCGACGACGAACATGTGCTCTTCGGCACCGATGCGCCCATGCGCGACCCCCGGCAGCAACTGGGGTGGGTGGTGTGGGCGGATCTGCCTTTGGCGAGCAAGAAGAAGATCCTGGGAGAGAATTTCAGACGTATCATCGAGCGCGCGCGTTTGCCGCGAGGAGGCCAGCCATGAAGATCGAGCCACTGCTTTCCCCCGAGGCTTTTGTCGGCCTGGACGGGGTGACCCACCTGTGCACCGGGGGGGAGTCCCCCTGGCTGAAGATCCACGACGAGGTGTACCGCGAATTCACCCAGCTCAAGAGCGGCGGCGATCCGGGCCGGCAGCTGGTCTACGCCCGCGGCGAGGCCTGCCGCGAAAAGATGGGGCGCCTGTGGGGGGTGCCCGCCAAACGGGTGGCCTTTGTGCCTTCGGCAGCGGAGGGCATGAGCTGGCTGGCGCGCGGTCTGGACTGGAAGCCGGGGGACAATGTGGTCACCACCAACCTCGAGTTCCCCTCCGTGGCGTACGCCTGGCGCAACCTGCGCGCCCTGGGGGTGGAAGTGCGCATGGTGGCCCACGAGGACTGGGAGGTGGACGAGGAGGAGCTGCTGGCCGCCGTCGACGAACGGACCCGGGTGCTGGCGGTGAGCCAGGTCAGCTTCTACACCGGTCAGGACCTCGATATCGCCAAACTCTCCGCCGGCCTCAAGGGCAAGGACACCCTGTTGGCGGTGGACGCCACCCATGCCTCGGGGGTGGTGCAGGTGGGGGCCGGGCTCACCGACCTGTGTGTCAGCAGCTCCTACAAGTGGATGCTGGCCACCCACGGCGTGGCGCCCATGTACCTGAGCGAGCGGGCCGAGGCGCGTATCGAGGACAGCGCCTTCGGCTGGCACAACCTGGCGGTGTGGCCGGCCCAGGGCGCCGAGCGCCATCCCGAGGCGCCGGTCAAGGCCATGCCGGAGAAACTGGAGCCGGGCAATCCGGCGATGGTGGTGGTGATGTTCCTCGACCGGGCCCTGGGCATCCTGCTCGACCTGGGCATGGAGCGGGTCGAGGCGCACGCCCGCAACCTCTCCGAATACATCGATGCGGGGCTGCAGAAAGCCGGGCGCACGGTGATCTCGCCCTCGCGCCGGGCCTCCCGCTCGGGCAATACCTGTTTCCTGGCCGAGGACGCCAAGGGGCTGCAGCAGGCCCTGGCCAAACACCAGGTGCTGGTCTGGGGCGAGTTCGGCCGGGTGCGGGTTTCGGGGCACCTGTACAACAGCAGCGGGGATGTGGAGCGCCTGCTGGATGTCCTGGCGCAGGTCTGAAGCGGCGCTGCTGGCCCTGGCGGTGCTGGCTGCTGCCGGGCTCTTCCTCTGGCAGGAGCAGGTGCTGGCCGGCCGCTGGGGCTTTCCGCTCGACGATGCGTGGATTCACCTGCAGTTCGCCCGCAATCTGGTCGAAGGCCAGGGTTTCTCCTTCAACCCCGGAGAGGTGGTTTCGGCCTCCACGGCGCCGCTGTGGACCCTGGCGCTGGCGCTGCTCTACTGGCTGCCCTTCGAGGTGGTGTGGAGCGCCAAGGCGCTGGGGGTCATCCTGCTATGGCTCGCCGGCTTATTGACCGCGCGCTTGGGCCGCAGCCTGGACCTCGAACGCGGCTGGGCCCTGGCCGGGGGGCTGGTGGTGGTGCTCACCCCGCGCCTGGTGTGGGGTAGCCTGTCGGGCATGGAGGTGCTGCTCTACACCGCCCTGTCGCTGTACGGATGCTGCCGGCATCTCGAAACCCTCGAAGGAGCGCCCTGCCCCCGGGGCACCGCCGCCCTGGCCCTGGCCGCCCTGGCCCGGCCCGAGTGCCTGCTGCTCTTCCCCCTGGTGCTGGTCGACCGCTGGCGGCTGGGGCACCCCCTGCCCTGGAAGCATCTCTGGCTGTACGCCGGCCTGCTGGCGCCCTTCGTCGCCTTCAATCTGCAGACCCTGGGCAAACCGCTCCCCAATACCTTCTACGCCAAGGTGGGCCCCTACGGCCTGACCGGGGCCCTGGCCGCCGGCGACTGGCTGCGGGTGGCCAAGACCATGCTCTACTATCCGCTGCTCCAGGCCCGGGAGTTGGTCGCCTTCAGCGCCGAGAACAACCTGGTGCTGGCCTGCCTGGTCCCCCTGGGCCTGGTGGCGGTGCTGCGGCGGCGCAGCGCCTCGTGGCTGCTGCTCCTGGTGGTGGTGAGTTTCCCGCTCTTCCGCGGCATGCTGGCGCCTTTCAAAGGGGCGCTCTTCCAACACGGGCGGTACGCGGCGCACCTGATCCCGCTGCTAACCCTGCTGGGCCTGCTGGGCCTGCACTGGGCCTGGGAACTGCTGGCCGAGGGCCGCGACTTTGCCGTCTGGCGGCGCCTGCAGCGCTGGGGGAGGCCCGCCATCTGGGGGCTGGTCTTCCTGCAGTTGTTGGTGGGGCTGCCCGGGTACGCCCAGCTTTACGGCTGGAACGTGACCAATATCGAGGACATGCAGGTGAGTATGGGCCGCTGGCTCGCGCGCAACACCCCGGCCGAGGCCCTGATCGCCAGCCACGACGTGGGCGCCATCGCCTATTTCTCCCGCCGCCGGGTGCTCGACACCACCGGGTTGGTGACGCCCGGGGCGCTGGCCTATCTGCCGGCGGGCGGGCCGGCCGACGCCGGGGTGCGGCGCCTGCTCAGCGAGGAAAAACCCTCCTTCGTGGTGATCATGCCCACCTGGTACCCCCAGCTGGTCCGGGAGTGCCCCTTCCTGAAACCCGTATACGAGATCCAAATCGCCCACAACACCATCTGCGCCGGGGACCGCCTGGTGGTCTACGAAGCGAATTACTAGTCCTATAAAGCGTTAATAATCAATAAGTAGAGAGGGCCGCGGAGAAAATAGCGCGGCCCTCTCTTTTTTCTTGACATCTGCACATTCGTTTAGTATACTAATGTATACCTAATCGCAGTACGTACCTAAGGTCTCAGGACCTCATTTCACGGAGGATGCACCCATGGCAGAGCACAAGTCCTGGCGGCGGGAACTGGCCGAAAACGGGCTGCTCTACGGCATCGCGGTGGGGGTGGTGAGCGCGTTGTACAGCCTGGCCCGGTTGACCCATCTGGTGGGGCCGCCGCTGCTGGCCGGGATCCTGATCATCACCAGCCTGCATTTCATCGACCATCTCGCCTGAACAGGGAGGAGGAAGCCATGAACAAGATCGACAAGGAACGCATCGAACGCGCCGCCCGGATGTACGCCAGCAACCGCGACGCCGGGCAGGCCCTGGGCATCGCCCCGGGCAGTTTCGGCCGCCTCTGTCGCCGGTTCGGCATCGCCACCCCACAGAGCCGCAAGCGCGAGCACCACCAGCGGCGCCGGGGTTTCCTCGCCGACTCGGAAGAATGATGCCGGGCCCACCCCGGGCGACCAAAATGCCGCATTATCGTAACAGGGGCGCCCTTCGTCCCGATTACTTTGGGACAGCGCCGATACTCGGCGCCCGCAGTGCCCCCCAAGCGCAGAAAGGAAAAGCGCCATGTCCCGGAACAGCGTCAACAAGGTGATCCTGCTCGGCAACCTCGGGGCCGATCCCGAAACCCGTTTCACCCCGTCCGGCACCCAGGTGGTCACCGTCAGTCTCGCCACCAGCGACACCTGGATCGACAAGGGCGGCGAACGCCGCGAAAGGACGGAATGGCATAGGCTGGTGCTGTGGCGCCGGCTGGCCGAGATCGCCGGCCAGTACCTGCGGCGCGGCAGCCGGGTCTATGTGGAGGGCAAACTCCAGACCCGCAGCTGGGAGGATGTCAAAGGCCAGCGCCACTACATGACCGAGGTGGTGGTCAGCGACCTGCAGCTTTTGGATTCCCCCAGCGGCCCGGCCGAGATGGACCTTTCCTATGCCCGGCAGGAATCGCGCCCGGCTGCCGGTGAGGCGGTCGAGGAAGTGGCCGCCGAACTGCCTTTCTGATCCCCCCACACCGGAGCGCGAGATGAGCGGAACCGTGCACTTCAAGGGGGCTTTCCCCATCGGCGATACCGATGTCGCCAACCTGCCGGTCAAACACCTGGGGCCGGCCATCGGCTACTATACCCTGGTCCTGGGTTTTGTCCTGGTGAGCCGGGAGGAAGGGCGGGCGGTGCTGCAGCGCGACGAGGCGCGGATCGGCCTGGCCGAGAACGGGCAGGACCCCGAACAGGCCAGCTGCTACTTCGCGGTCTCCGATGTTGAGGGCCTGCGGCGGGAACTTGAAGCCAAAGGTATAGAGCCCACGGCCATCCGGGTGGATCAACACGAGGGCAAGCAGTACCGCGTCTGTTTTGCCCGCGAGCCCTACGGGGTGTGTTTCTGCTTCGGGCAGCAGATCTGAAGTCCATCCCAGAGCCAAAAATACCGAGGAGATCCGCCAGATGGAAAACCGTGCCGGGATGGCTATACCCGGGGGCTGGGTGGTGCGGCTGACATCCCTGTTCGCCTCAGGGCCGTACCCCGGGGCGCAGTCGCTGCGATCCCGACCCCTCGGGCCGCAGGTGCCGGCGCAAGAGGCCCAATCCACCACCATGCAGATCATCGCGCGGGTTTCGGCCGCCCATCAGGAAAAGCTGGGATTGAACCCCCCGTTCTTCGCCAACGAGTTTCGGGGGAGGTGTTGAGTTGAGGGCCAGGGTGGGTGCGGGCTCTTTCTGGCGCTGCGGCTCTGTCCTACTTTGTGGGTAGAAACCCCGAGCCGGATCTCTCCCCGCAACGAGGAAAACCGAGATGGAGCACCCCGCGCGTCCCCGCCTGGAGTGGCTGGACTCCGCCAAGGCCTGTGGCATGTTTCTCATCTTCTACGGGCATTTCGTCGAAAGGGTCTACGATCTGGGCAACCAGGCCGCCCTGGCACAACAGAAGCTGATCTACGCCTTCCACGTGCCCCTCTTTATCGTGCTGGCCGGTTTCCTGGCCCGCACCGCGCCCGAGTTGCCGGCCCTCGGTGCGTTCCTGAAACGGCAGGCGGCTTCGCGGCTGCTGCCGGTGCTCTTCTTTTCGGTGTTGCTGATGCCCCTCTTCGCGCTTTTCGACCAAGGGGGATGGGAACCGGAACGGCTGAAGGCACAGTACGTCGACGACTGGCCGGACCTGGGCCGGCGCCTCAGTCCACCGGCCGAGGGTGAGCAGTCGCCGGCGCGCCGGCGCCTTTGGGAAGGGCTGCCCGCTCCGGCGCAGGCCCTGCTGGCCCGCTGTGCGGCCGGGGACAGCCTCGACGAGACGGGCCGCAACGCGGTGGTCGAGGCCCTCAACGAGGAGTTGGCCCGTCCCGGTCTTTTCACTGCCGCAGATCTGGCCGGCATCAAGGTGGCCGCCGAAGACCAGGAGCGATTGGCTGCGGGTATGCCGGGGGCCTCCCCCGACGAGGTGCGGCGGTTCCAGATCGGGCTCTACTTTCGGGTGTGCTTCCCCGAATGGTTCGAGGACGAGGACTCTCCCCTGGGTGATTGGGGCCGCAAAGCCCTGATGACCCTGAAAGGGTACACCGAGTTCAACGTGCCGGTGTGGTTCCTGATCTGCCTCTTCACCCTCGAATTCTACCACTACCTGATGGTGCGGTTCCTGCCGACACCCGGCCGCATCGCCCTGGCCATGCCGCTCTTCTTCGCCGCCGGCTGGTGGCTCACGAGGGACATGGAGGGCTGGGGGAAGGATATCTGGTTCGTGCGCGAGAGTGTCTTTCTTTATGCCTTCTACCTGGGAGGGTACTGGCTGCGCCGCACTGAGGTGCTGAGCCGGGGCGTGGGGAGGTGGTCGGGGTGGTTGCTCTTCCTGGGAGCAACGGCGGTCCTGTGGTTCACCTTCGACCTGAATCCGGGCTCGCGGATCTTCAAGCCGGTGGTGCTGGTCAACCTTTCCCAACACGGCGATCTGGTCTATTTCACCGTCACGGCGGTGTTCGGGTGTCTGGCCGCCATCGGGCTGGCCCGCCTGCTGCCCAGTTGGTCGGTCATCCAGTACGTCGGCCGCCATTCCCTGGTGCTCATGGGGCTGAACGGGATCTTCTTCGACTTCCTCAATGTGCCCATGGTCCATGCCCTGGGCCTGCCACCTACCCCGTGGATCATCCTGCTCGGATGTACGGCGGTTACCCTGCTATCGCTGGCAGGGTGTCTGCCAGTGGTCTGGTTGCTAGACCGGTACCTGCCCCAGCTGGTGGGCCGCCCGCGCGCGCAGGGCCCCCTGCTGCCGAAGCTGGTCCCATGAGTGGGGGCCTGGTTTTGTCGCGCGCCGAAGCGCGCCGTCTGCTGGTGATGGCCCAGGGGTTGGGCGGCAACTGGAAACTGCCGGCGGGGACCGAAGGGGCGGCCCAGGTGGTCGAACGCCTGGGGTACGTGCAGATCGACACCATCGCCGTGATCGAACGGGCGCACCACCACGTGATCTGGACCCGTTTTCCCGGGTACGCCGCCGGCTACCTCGACGACCTGCTCAGCCGCGACCGGCGGGTCTTCGAGTACTGGGCCCATGCCGCGGCGTACCTGCCGATGCGGGACTACCGGTTCTACCTGCCCAGGATCCGCTACTACGCCCAAGAGCACCGGGCGCGCCACTGGCTGGCCGAGAATCACACCCTCGCCAAAAAGGTGCTGGCCCGCATTGCCGCCGAAGGACCTCTGGGCACCGCCGATTTCGAAGACCAGGGCGAAGGGCGCGGGCCGTGGTGGGATTGGAAGCCGGCCAAGCGGGCGCTGGAGTACCTGTTCTGGACCGGCAAACTCATGATCTCGCGCCGGCGCAATTTCCAGCGCCTGTACGATCTGAGCGAGCGGGTGCTGCCGGCCGGGCTCGACACCTCGTTGCCCCGTGCCGACGAAAGCGCCGGCTGTGTCGCCCGCCGGGCGCTGCAGAGCCTGGGGTTGACCACCGCCAAACAGAAGGACGAGGGGTTGAGTGATGCCCGGCGGGTGGCCCGGGCCCTGGCCGAGTTGCGCGAGGCGGGTGAGGCCGTCGCCGTGCAGATCGAAGGGCTGGAGAAGGAGGCCTTTTTCGCCGCCAAGCCGCTGCTCAGCGCGCCCCGGCCCCGGCGGCGTCAGCTGCACCTGCTTTCCCCCTTCGACAATCTGGTCATCGACCGGCGGCGCACCGCGGCCTTTTTTGGTTTCGACTATCGCATCGAATGTTATACCCCGGCACCGAAGCGCCAGTACGGGTACTTCACCCTGCCCATCCTCTGGGGCGACGAACTGGTGGGCCGCCTCGACCCCAAGGCCGAAAGGCGGGAAGGGGTGTTCCGGGTGAAGGCGCTGGCCCTCGAGCCCGGCTTCCGGGCCGACGAAGCCTTCTACCCGGCGCTGGCGGCCCGGTTGCGCGCCTTTGCCGCATACCACGGCTGCAGCGAGGTGCTCGTGGACGAGTCCCGACCTGCCGGGGCTCGGGCGGCGCTGCGGCGGGCACTCCGGGCCTGAGTCGGCCAACCATCACCTGAAAAGGAGGACGAGATGCAGATCAAAGCGGTGGATTTCTTCATGTACGGCGTCGCCGACATGGACAAGGCGCTGGCCTTTTACTGCGGCATCCTGGGGTTGAGCGTCGAGGAAAACTACGAGGGGCAGTGGATCGAATTTGCGGTGGGCGGGACGACGCTGGCGCTGATCGGTCCGCCCCATGGCACCCCGTCCCGGCCCGGCATCCAGGGGGGAGGGGTAGTGGCTTTGGCGGTGGAGGATGTGCAGGCCAGCCTGGCTGAACTGCAGGCCAAGGGGGTGCAGGTGGTTTCGGGCCCGCACGACACGCCGGTGTGTAATATGGTGATGATCGCCGACCCGGATGGGAACCGTATCTGGCTGCACCAGCGCAAGGACGGCACCTGCGGGTGAGCCGACGGCCCCCTGCGGCCTGGCCGGGCGCAGGGGGCCGGTTCTTGCTCAGCGGAAGAAGTGGTCCTCGATGGGCAGGGCGATCTCCCGCCCGCTGGTGGCCGAACGCAGGCCCGCTTCCATGATCTCCTGGGTGGCTCGGCTCAGGTCCGGGTTACACAGGCCCTGCGGGTCCTCGCCCTTCTGCACGCAGCGGGCAAAATACTCGAGGGGGTCGCGTTCGCCGCGGGGCAGGTCGTCGAGGGGCACACAACTGCCCTCGGGTTTCTTGCGGGTGTAGAGCCATACCTCGGCGCCGATCACCAGGGTGCCTTCGGTGCCATAGAGGACGATGTCGTGGGCCGGCCGGCCCGACACGGCCTCGGTCCAGGTCATCTCCAGCCGGCAGATGGCGTGGGGGTAGCGCAGGAGCAGGATGCCGTTGTCGTCCACCGCCAGGTGGGTCTTGACCAGCCGGCCGGCCATGCCCACCACGCTGTGGGGCGGCCCCCCCAGAAAGAGCAGGCACAGGCCCGCGCCATAGCCGCAGTAGTCGTTGAAGGCCCCGGCGCCGTTGAGTTCCTGGTCGAAGAGAAAGGCCTGGAATTGCGGTGAGCAGCCGATCTGGTCGGGGCCGGCATGACCACCCCTCCAGGTCAGTTGCCACACCTTGCCGATCCGGCCCTCGCGCACCAGGCGCAGGGCGGTGTGGATGGTGGGGGACCAGGCCGTGGGCCAGTTGACCATCAGGCGGGTGCCGGCCCGGCGCGCCGCCAGGACCATGCGGTCGGCCTGCTCCAGGGTGGCGGCCATGGGTTTTTCGATCAGGGTATGGATGCCGCGGGCAGCGCACAGCGCCACCAGGTCGGCGTGGTGCGTGGTGGCGGTGAAGACCGCCGCTGCATCCGGTTTCACCTGATCGAGCAACTCCTCGTAATCCGCAAAGAGCTGCTGGCAGCCGGTTTGTTTGCCGAAGCGGGCGCGCAGGCCGGGGTCCGGGTCCGCCCCGCCGACCAACTGGGCGGCCTCGGGGGGGTGTTTGACGAAGCTCCATACGTGGTCGTGCGCCATGCCCAACACCGCAAAACGCAGCTTCTTCTGACGGGCCATCTCCATCCCTCCTTCCGATCCGCTAGAAAATAAAAAAACCGGGCAGGGTGTGCCCCGCCCGGCCAGTTCCTGCCCCGTACCAGGTCACCGGTCAGGTTGGGGGGTCACCCGCAGGTAGGGTTTGAGGCGCTGGAAGCCTTTGGGGAAACGCTGGGCGGCGTCGGCGTCGGAGACGCTGGGGGAGATGATGCAGTCATCCCCCTCGCGCCAGTTGGCCGGGGTGGCGACGCTGAATTTGGCCGTCAGTTGCAGGGAGTCGATCACCCGGAGCAATTCGTCGAAGTTGCGGCCGGTGGAGGCGGGGTAGGTCAGGGTCAGCTTGACCCTCTTGTCCGGGCCGATGACAAAAACCGAGCGCACGGTCATGTTGTTGAGGGCGTTGGGGTGGATCATGTCGTAGAGTTGGGCGATCCGGCGCTCCGGATCGGCGATGATGGGGAAGTTGACGGTGGTCTGCTGGGTCTCGTTGATGTCCCGAATCCAGCCCAGGTGTGAATCCACCGCGTCCACACTCAGGCCGACGACCTTCACCCCGCGCTGGTCGAACTCGGGTTTGAGTTTGGCCACCGCGCCCAACTCGGTGGTGCAGACCGGGGTATAGTCGGCAGGGTGGGAGAAGAGCACCGCCCAGTGATCGCCGATCCACTGGTGGAAGTTGATCTGGCCTTCGGTGGTCTGGGCCGAGAAATCGGGGGCTTCGTCGCCGAGGCGTATGGCCATAGGACACCTCTCTGAGGTTGGTGGTGGGAAAGGATGTCCTTAACATATATGGCCGAAGCCAAGTGTCAAACCAAAAACATGAGGAGTGCATCATGGCGATAAATCGGAGGGACTGGTTGGTGGTCCGGGCCGGGGCAGTGGGGCTGGTCCTGCTGGCCTGCGGGGCGCCGGCCTGGGGTTGGTGGGCCGGGGGGCATGCCCTGATCACCCGCGCCGCGGTGCAGGCGCTGCCGGGGGAGATGCCCGAGTTCTTCCGCCAGGGGGCAGAGGCGATGGCGCGCCTGGCGCCGGTGCCGGACGCCGAACGCAACCCGGCGCTGAGCCACCTGCGCAGCGCCGGCCGCGGTGAGCATTTCCTCGATCTGGAATTGCTGGGCGGCAAGGCGCTGCCCGACCAGCGCTACGATTTCCTCAAACTCTGCGCCGCCGCCGGCCAGGACCCGGCCCAGGTGGGCACGGCGCCCTACGCGGTGGCCGAGTGGACCGAAAGGCTGGCCCTGGCCTTTGCCCAGCACCGCCGCTGGCCGGCCAATACCCTGGTCCAGTCCGAATGCCTGACCGCCGCCGGCCACCTGGCCCACTACGCCGAGGATCTGTGCCAGCCCCTGCACACCACGCTGCACTACGACGGGCGGGCGGGGGTGGACGGAAAATCCCCGCGCAGTGGCATCCACGAAAAGGTGGACGCCCTGCCGGAGAAGCTGAAGCTGGACCCGGCAGAGCTGGCGAAAGGCCTGGCCCCGGTCACCGGCGACAGTCTGATGCCCCTGATCCTGGCCCAGTTGCAGGCCAGCAACGGGCTGGTCGATTCGGTCTATGCGTTGGAAGGGGAGTTGGACCACCCGGAATCAGCGCGGGTGCGGGCCTTTGCCGAGGAACGATCCCGCGCCGCGGCAGCCCTCACCGCCGGGCTCTATCTGCGGGCCTGGGCGATCTCGGCGTCCGTGGAGTTGCCGGGCTGGCTGCAGCGCGATTGACCGCGGAGCCCCGGCGAGCGACCCGCTGCCCTTCACCTGCGGCTCGCCCAGAAGGAGTCGGCCATCTGCCAGGCCTGGACCAGTTCGGAGCGGCAGCGGTCAGGTTCCTCGAAGAAGGGGAAGTGGGCTGAGTCCTCGAACCAAACCAGACCTTTGAGCGGGGCGCTCAGTTGCCCGAAATACGCCGCGGCCAGCGGCGCGGGTGTGGTGTAGTCGTGGCGGCCGAGGAAGAAGAAGACCGGAATCTCGGTGTGGGTCACGGCCTGTCCCAGCGGGCCGGCGATCACGTCGTATTGCATCTTCTCGCCCACCAACTGAGCGCCGCGTTTCACGTTGAGAATATCGCCGAACCCATACTCGGGGGCGCGCAGACC
>JADZBP010000128.1 GCA_020852055.1 Candidatus Latescibacterota bacterium | reverse complement strand
TAACCTGTAATCCCTTAGGATAAGGCCATGAAAACAACCCCTGCCGGACTACAACTGCGCGCCCTGCGCGCCGAGCGGATTCTGCTGCTCGACGGCGCCAACGGCACCCTGATCCAGACCCATTCGCTGCAGGAAACCGACTACCACGGCCAGGCCTTCGCCGATCACCCGGTGGACCTGCGCGGCTGCAGCGACCTGCTCTGCCTGACCCAGCCCGAGCTGATCGTCGGCATCCACCGCGCCTTTCTGGAGGCAGGGGCCGACCTCATTGAGACCAACACCTTCAACGCCACCCCGGTTTCGCTGGAGGACTACCAGCTCCAGGACCAGGTAGCCCAGATCAACCGCGCCGCCGCCCAACTGGCCCGCCAGGCCGCCGACGAGTTTACCGCCCGCGATCCGCGCCGGCCCCGCTTCGTCGCCGGCTCCATCGGCCCCACCCGCGTCTCGCTCTCCCTCTCCCCCAAGGTGGAGGACCCCGGCTTCCGCACCCACACCTTCGACCAGATCGCCGAGGGGTACTCCCAGCAGATCGCCGCGCTGCTGGAGGGCGGGGTGGACGTGCTGCTGGCCGAGACCACCTTCGACACCCTCACCCTCAAGGCCTGCCTGTGGGCGGTGCAGCGCTACGGCGAGGAACACGGCGTCAAGGTGCCGCTGATGGTTTCGGCCACCTTTGCCGACCAGAGCGGGCGGATCCTTTCGGGGCAGACCCTGGAGGCGTTCTGGGATTCGGTGGAGCACGTGGATCTGCTCAGCGTGGGCGTCAACTGCGCCCTCGGCCCCGAGGCCATGCGCCCCTACGTGGAAGAGCTGTCCGGCCTGGCCCCCGTCTACACCAGTTGTTACCCGAACGCCGGCCTGCCCAACGAATTCGGCGGTTTCGACGAGACCCCCGAGCAGGTGGCCGCGGTGCTGGGCGAGTTCGCCGAACGCGGCTGGCTCAATATCGCCGGCGGCTGCTGCGGCACCACCCCCGACCACATCCACGCCATCGGCCGGGCCATCGAAAACCGCGAGCCGCGCCGACCCGCACCGCCGCGCACCCTCTCGCGCTACAGCGGCCTGGAGCCCCTGACCCTCCGCCCGGACTCGAACTTCATCCTCGTCGGCGAGCGCACCAATATCACCGGCTCGCAGCGTTTCGCCCGCCTGATCCGCAAGGGCGACTACGAGGCCGCCGTCGAGGTGGCCCGCCAGCAGGTGGAGGGCGGGGCCAATATCCTCGACGTCAACATGGACGAGGGGCTGCTCGACTCGCAGGCCGCCATGACCGCCTTCCTCAACCGCATCGCCACCGAACCCGAGATCGCCCGCATCCCGGTGATGATCGACAGTTCGGACTTCCGGGTGATCGAGGCAGGGCTGAAATGTGTGCAGGGCAAGTCCATCGTCAATTCCATCAGCCTCAAGGAGGGTGAGTAGAGTTTCCTGCGCCAGGCCCGCGCCATCCGCCGCTACGGGTCGGCGGTGGTGGTGATGGCCTTTGACGAGGAAGGCCAGGCCACCTCGGTGGAACGGCGGGTCGCCATCTGCGAGCGGGCCTGCCGCCTGCTCACCGAAAAGGCGGGCTTGGACTGGCCCGACATCATCTTCGACCCCAACGTGCTGGCCGTGGCCACCGGCATGGAGGAGCACAACGACTACGCCCTCACCTTCATCGAGGCCATCCGCGCCATCAAGGAGCGTTTCCCGCGCATCAAGACCAGCGGCGGCATCAGCAACCTCTCCTTTGCCTTTCGCGGCAACGAGCCGGTGCGCCGCGCCATGCACGCCTCCTTCCTCTACCACGCCATCCGCGCCGGCCTCGACATGGGCATCGTCAACGCCGGCCAGCTCGCCCTGTACGAGGAGATCCCCCCGGATCTTTTGGAGCGGGTGGAGGACGTGCTCTTCAACCGGCGGCCCGATGCCACCGAGCGCCTGGTGCAGTTCGCCGAGACCGTGGAGGGCCAGGAGCAGTTAGCGGCCCAGGAAGAGGTCTGGCGTTCGGGTACGGTGGAGGAGCGCCTCAAATACGCCCTGATCAACGGCAAGATCGAGCACCTCGAAGCAGACCTGCAGGAGGCGCTGGCGGTCTACCCCACCCCCCTTTCCCTCATCGAGGGCCCGCTGATGGCCGGCATGAACGTCGTCGGCGAGCTCTTCGGAGCGGGCAAGATGTTTCTGCCCCAGGTGGTGAAAACCGCGCGGGTGATGAAGACCGCGGTGGCCTATCTGGAGCCGCTGATGGAGAAGGGCCAGCAGGGTCAGGGCGGCCGGGGCAAGATCGTCATGGCCACCGTCAAGGGAGACGTACACGATATCGGCAAGAACATCGTCGGGGTGGTGCTGCGCTGCAACAACTACGAGGTCATCGATCTGGGGGTGATGGTGCCCGCCGAGAAGATCCTCGCCACTGCCCGCGCCGAGGGGGCGGACCTCATCGGCCTGAGCGGCCTGATCACCCCCTCGCTGGAGGAGATGGTGCACGTGGCCCGCGAGATGGAGCGCCAGGGGTTCACCATCCCCCTGCTCATCGGCGGGGCCACCACCAGCCGCAAACACACCGCGGTCAAGATCGCCCCGGCCTACCATCACCCCACCCTGCACGTGCTCGACGCTTCGCGGGCCCCGGCCACGGTGGGCAGCCTGCTCAGCCCGCAGGCCAAGGCGGAGCTGGTCGAGGCCAACCAGCAGGAGCAGGAACGCCTGCGCGAGGCCTTCCTCGGCGGGCGGGAGGAGAAACCCCTGCTCAGCTGCGCCGACGCCCGCGCCGCAGCCCCGGCCCTGGTGTGGAACGCGGCCGCGGTGGCCAGACCCGACTTCCTCGGGGTGCGACATCTGGCCGATTTCCCGCTGGCGGAGCTGGTGCCCTATATAGACTGGTCCCCCTTCTTCCACGTCTGGGAGCTGCGCGGCGCGTACCCGCGCATCCTCGACGATCCGGTGGTGGGTGAGGAGGCCAAGAAGCTCTACGCCGACGCCCGCGCCATGCTGGACCAGCTGATCGCCGAACAGTGGCTGGGCGCCGAGGCGGTGTACGGCTTCTTCCCCGCCCGCCGCGTGGGCGACGACATCGCCGTGTACCTCGACCCGGCCCGGCAGCAGGAGCGCCTGCGTTTCCACACCCTGAGGCAACAGGCCCAGAAACGCGAGGGGGGGTACCTGGCCCTGGCGGATTTTGTCGCCGGCGCCGAGGGGGGCCTGGAGGATTATGTGGGGGGGTTTGCCGTGACCGCCGGCATTGGCATCGAGGCACACGTCGCCCGTTTCGAGCGGGCCCACGACGACTACCATGCCATCCTGCTCAAGGCCCTGGCCGACCGCCTGGCCGAGGCCTTTGCCGAGTGCCTGCACGAGCGGGCCCGTCGGCAGTGGTACAGTCCCGACGAGGCCCTGCCCCCCGGCGAGCTGATCCGCGAGCGCTACCGCGGCATCCGCCCGGCCCCCGGGTACCCGGCCTGTCCCGACCACACCGAGAAGCGGCTGCTCTTCGACCTGCTGGAGGTGGAAGCCCGCACCGCCATCCGCCTCACCGAGAGCTTTGCCATGCACCCGGCGGCGTCGGTGAGCGGCCTGTACTTTGGCCACCCGCAGGCCCGCTACTTTGCCGTGGGCCGCCTGGGCCGCGATCAGGTGGAGGACTACGCCGCCCGCAAGGGCTGGTCCCTGGCCGAGGCCGAGCGCTGGCTGGGGCCGAACCTGGGGTACGTGCCCGCCGGCTGAGGCAGGTTCGGCGCTGGCGCAGCGGTCACGGGGTAGTGTGGCGGCTCATCCGGTTCGGCGGAGAAGCAGGTGGTCGCGCCGCGCCGAAACCTGCACGATCTGCACCCGCAGCCGATCCCCCGGCTCCCCCCGGCGCTCGCGGCCACCGGGCAGGAAGCTACGCACCTGGCAGCCCTCCACCTCGATCACGTACCCGGCTGCCGGCCTTTCGAGAATCACCGCCTCCACCTCCTGCCCCACCCGATCCTCGAGGTATTTCAGCCCCCAGTACCGGGCCCCCCGGACAACCCGCTCGGCCACCTCGCAGGGCCAGGCATACTCCGCCAGCCGCCGCTCCAGGTCGACCGCAGGGTACCGCACCGCGCGCTGGCTCTGCCAGTGGAGCACCTGCTGCTGCATCAGCAGATCCGGGTACCTGACCAGTGCCCTGCTGATCGGCACGCAGGGGCCGGCGCCCCGCCGCGGGTTGTCCGCCGGCGCGACCTGCAGGTGATCCCGCGACATCCCGCGCCGCAGGGCTTGCAGGCGGACCGGGGTCCAGGGCCCACCCGGATCGCTGCCCACCTCCGGCAGGGGTTCGACGAGATGAAGGGTCGGCAAGCCTTCGCGGGCACACCACTGCCCCATCAGG
>JADZBP010000127.1 GCA_020852055.1 Candidatus Latescibacterota bacterium | reverse complement strand
TTGGAGTAGACCTCCGTGTCGAGGACGAGCACGTTCACGTTCTTGCCGGAGGCCAGCACGTGGTCCAGCCCGCCGTAGCCGATGTCGTAGGCCCAGCCGTCGCCGCCGACGATCCAGACATCCTTCTTGACCAGGTTATCGGCCAGGCTGGCCAGGTGGCGGGCCTGGTTCGAGTCGATGCCGGCCAGCTTCTCCTTGAGCGCCGCGACCCGTTCGCGCTGTTCGTAGATGCCGGCCTCGTCTTTCTGGTCGGCCAGCAGGATCTTGGCGACCAGCTCCTGGTCCAGCTGGGGCTCCATTTCCTCCAGCAACTGGCGGGCGGTGAAGGTCTGCTGGTCGAGGGACATACGCATGCCCATGCCGAACTCGGCGTTGTCCTCGAAGAGGGAGTTGGCCCACGCCGGCCCCCGGCCGTGTTCGTCGGTGGTCCAGGGGGTGGTGGGCAGGTTGCCGCCGTAGATCGAGGAGCAGCCGGTGGCGTTGGCGATCAGCGTGCGGTCGCCGAAGAGCTGGCTGACCAGCTTGAGATAGGGGGTCTCGCCGCAGCCGGCGCAGGCCCCGGAGAACTCGAAGAGCGGCCGCAGGAACTGCGAGCCCTTGACCGCGTTGGTCTTGAGCTGGCGGCGGTCGTAGTCGGGGATGCGCTGGAAGAACTCCCAGTTGTCCCGCTCCTGGGCGCGCAGCGGTGGCTGGGCCTCCATATTGATGGCCTTGAGCCGGGTCTCCGTCTTGTTGCGGGCCGGGCAGACCTCGACGCAGATATTGCAGCCGGTGCAGTCCTCGGGAGCCACCTGGATGGTGTAGCGGGTCTCCTCGGGGAAGTCGCGGCCCTTCATCGCCACCGACTTGAAGGTGGCCGGGGCGCCCTGCAACTGCTCGGCGCTGTAGACCTTGGCGCGGATCACGGCGTGCGGGCAGACCAGCACACATTTGTTGCACTGGATACAGACCTGCGGGTCCCAGACCGGGATCTCAAGGGAGATAGTGCGCTTCTCCCACTGGGTGGTGCCGGTGGGGAAGGTGCCGTCCACCGGCAGGCAGCTGACCGGCATCTGGTCGCCGTCACCGGCGATGAGGGGGGCCAGCACCTCCTGCACGAACTTGGGCGCGGCAGCCGGCACCACCGGCGGCAGCTCGACGGTGCTGCTGACCTGGGCCGGCAACGGGATCTGGTGCAGGCCGGCAAGGGCCTGATCGACGGCGGCGTAGTTGCGTTTGACCACCTCTTCGCCGCGTTTGCCGTAGGTCTTCTGGATGGCGTCCTTGATGGCGGCGATGGCCTGCTCGGCGGGCATCACCCCGGAGATAGCGAAGAAGCAGGTCTGCATCACGGTGTTGATGCGTCCGCCCATGCCGGCCTCGCGGGCCACCTTGTAGGCGTCGATGGCGTAGAGTTTGATCTTCTTCTCGATGAGGCGTTGCTGCACCGGCCGGGGCAGGTTGGCCCAGACCTTGTCGGTCGGGGTGGGGGTATTGAGCAGGAAGGTGGCCCCGTCCACCGCCTTGGCCAGCATATCGTAGCGCTCGAGGAAACTGGCCTGGTGGCAGGCGACAAAGTTGGCGCGCTCGATCAGGTAGGCCGAGCGGATGGGCCGCTTGCCGAAGCGCAGGTGGGAGACCGTGACCGATCCCGACTTCTTGGAGTCGTAGACGAAGTAGCCCTGGGCGTAGTTGTCGGTGCCCTCGCCGATGATGCGAATGGAATTGTGGTTGGCTCCCACCGTGCCGTCGGAGCCCAGGCCGTAGAAGAGGGCGCGGGTCACGTCGTCGCGCTCGGTGCTGAAAGCCGGATCGAATTCGAGATGGGTGTGGCTGACGTCGTCGACAATGCCCAGGGTGAAGCGGCGTTTGGGCTGGCCCTTTTTCAATTCGTCAAAAACGGCCTTGACCATCGCCGGGGTGAATTCCTTCGAGCCCAGGCCGTAGCGGCCGCCGATGACGCGGGCGTCGCGGTTGGCCTCGTCGAGGGCGGTGATCACCGTCTGGAAGAGCGGCTCGCCGATGCTGCCCGGCTCCTTGGTGCGGTCGAGCACGGCCACGTACTTGGCGCTGGCGGGCAGGGCGGCGGCGAAATGCTCCACCGAGAAGGGGTGGAAGAGGCGCACCTTGAGCAGGCCGACCTTCTCGCCCTGCTCATTGAGGGCGTCCACCGTCTCCTGCACGGTCTCGGCGCCCGAGCCCATGGCCACCACCACCCGTTCGGCGTCGGGAGCCCCGACGTAATCGAAGAGGTGGTAGTGCCGGCCCACGCGGGCAGCCAGTTGGTCCATGGTCTCCTGGACGATGGCGGGCAGGGCCTGGTAGTAGGGATTGCAGGCCTCGCGGCCCTGAAAGTAGACATCGGGGTTCTGGGCGGTGCCGCGGATGGCCGGTTGGTCGGGGGTGAGGCGGCGCTGGCGGTGCTCCCAGACCAGTTTGTCATCGAGCAGGGCGCGCACGTCCTCCTCGGTCAGTTCCTCGATCTTGGCGATCTCGTGCGAGGTGCGGAAGCCGTCGAAGAAATGCACGAAGGGCACCCGCGCCTTGAGGGTAGCGGCGTGGGCGACCAGGGCCATATCCATGGCCTCCTGCACCGAACTGGAACTGAGCAGGGCGAAGCCGGTGGCCCGCACCGACATCACGTCGCTGTGGTCGCCAAAGATGGACAGGGCGTGGGTGGCCAGGGCCCGGGCCGAGACATGCATGACAAAGGGGTGCAACTCGCCGGCGATCTTGTACATGTTGGGGATCATCAGCAGCAAGCCCTGAGAGGCGGTGAAGGTCGTGGTCATCGACCCGGCCTGCAGGGCCCCGTGCAGGGCCCCGGCCGCTCCTCCCTCGCTCTGCATCTCCACCACCTGGGGCGGGGTGCCCCAGATGTTCTTCTTGCCTACAGAGGCCCACGCATCAGCCAATTCGCCCATCCCGGAAGAGGGGGTGATCGGATAGATGGCGATGACCTCACTCGCCCGGTAAGCTACCCAGGCGGCTGCCTCGTTGCCATCTATTGTCGCCATCCGCCTTTTCATCGCTTCCCTTTCTCTGCATGCTCAGGGCATGACAAATTCGTGTTCGGGGTGTTTAACCGTCAGCACCGGACAGGGGGACATCTGCACGATCTTCTCGGCAACGCTGCCGATCAAGGCGTGGGCGATGCCCTTGCGGCCGTGGGTGGCCAGGACGATCAGGTCGATGTCCTGCTCCCGGGCATAACGGACGATTTCCACGTGCGGGGTGCCGATGAGAACAGCGCTTTCGGCCTGGACGTCCTTGATCCGGGAGATCAGGGTTTTCAGGTTACTGATCCCCGATTCCTTGACCCGGTGCAGCAGGTCATCGGGTTGGCCGGCGAAACCAGCCCCCGGAGCACCGATCAGGTAGTTGTCCACCACATAGAGCAGGCAAAGTCTCGCTTTGTAGGTGGCCGCCATCTCGGTGGCGTAAGGCAGGGCATGCAGGGCGTACTCGGATAGATCAGTTGGATAGAGGATCTTTTTGATCTTTATCATGGAGTACCTCCTCTCGTGGCATAGCGCGTGTCCACACAGGGAGCAAATCAAATGCCATTTCCAGATAGGGGGCAGAAGTCCCGGAAGATGGGTTAAATCGGGACACCGGGGTCTCAATCGGGACATCAATGTCACAGAGATCGGGACTAATAACAATATAGAATTAGCCATAGCGCATGGCCCCGCTCTTGCTATATTAAGATTATATTCCTAAGTACTACAGCCATCCTTTAGGGCGAGGTAAATCCATGGAGAACCTTGAGGTAGATCCCCAGCTCCTGCAGCGCTACGACCGGCCCGGCCCCCGGTACACCTCCTACCCGACCGCCGTCGAGTTTCACGAGGGGTTCGGGGCAACGGACTACACTGCCTGTCTGCGCCAGCTGCCTGCGGACCAGGGGCTCTCCCTGTACCTCCACCTGCCTTTCTGCGAACACCGCTGCAGTTTTTGCGGCTGCCACGTGGTGATCACCCCCAAGCGGGAGGTGGCCGCCCGTTACCTGGGCTACCTCGAACGCGAGATGGACCTGGTCTGCAGCCACCTGGCCTCCCGGCCCAAGGTCATCCAGTACCACTGGGGCGGGGGCACCCCCACCTATTATGCGCCCGACCAGATCCGCCATCTGCACCGCCTGGTCCGCGAGCGCTTCGACATCGAGCCCGGCGCCGAGGTGGCCATCGAGGTGGACCCCCGGGTCACCACCCGGGAGCATATCGACGCGCTGCTGGAGGTGGGTTTCAACCGGCTGAGCATGGGGGTGCAGGATTTCACCCCCGAGGTGCAGGTGGCCATCGACCGCAACCAGGACGAGGCTTCGACCCGCGAGCTCTACACCTACTGCCGCCAGCGGGGTTTCCCCTCGATCAACGTCGATCTGATCTACGGCCTGCCCAAACAGACCCCCGAGGGGTTTGCCCGGAATCTGGCGACCGTGCTCGAGATGCGGCCCGACCGGGTGGCCCTCTACTCCTACGCCCATGTGCCTTGGATCCGCGGCCACCAGAAATACATCGAGGTGGAGGCCCTGCCCCCGCGCGAGATGAAGTTCGCGCTCTTCCTCCAGGCCATGCGCGCCTTTGTCGGGGCGGGGTACCAGCAGATCGGCATGGATCACTTTGCCCTGCCCGACGACGAGTTGAGCCTGGCGCTGGGGCGCCGGCAGTTGGGCCGCAACTTCATGGGTTACACCGTGCACCGCTCGCCCAACATGATGGGCCTGGGCATCTCGGCCATCGGCCAGCTGACCGGGGCCTATGTGCAGAACGAGAAAAAGCTGAGCACCTATTACGAGTCCATCGAGGCGGGCCAGCTGCCGGTGGAGCGCGGCTACGCCCTCAGCCACGACGACCAGGTGCGCCAGTACGTCATCGCCGAGCTGATGTGCAACCTGTACCTCGATTTCGCTGAGGTCGAAAGCCGCTTCGGCATCCGCTTTGGCGAGTACTTCGCCCGCGAACTGAAGGAACTGGAGGCGGGTCCGGCCACCGATGGTTTTGCCCGCCTGGGTGAGGGGCACATCGAGATCACCGGCCTGGGCCAGCTCTTCGTGCGCAATACCTGTATGCTCTTCGACCGCCACCTGCGCGAAAAACCGCCAGCCAAACCGCAGTTCTCCCGCACCGTCTGATGTACCCGCGCCGCTGGCTGGGGGTCTGGTGCGGCTGGCTGCTGGCCACCGCCGCCGCTGCCCAGGACCTGCCGCTGACCCTCGACGGGCTGTGGCAACTGGCGCGCCAGCGCCACCTGGGCCTGGCCCAGCAGGACCTGCTGCGGCAGCAGGCCGTCGAGGAGTTGGCCATCCAGGAGGTGGAGGCCCGGCCGCTGGTCTCCGCCCAGGCCGGCTACGGCTACACCTCGGAGGTGGCCCGGCTGCCCATCGACCTGCCCGGCATCGGCCGGCCCGCCGCCGGCACCCGCAACCGCTACGAGACGGCCCTGGTGGTTGAACAGCCGCTCTACACCGGCGGGCGCCTGGCCCAGCAGAGCGAAGCTGCCCTGCACCTGGTGCGGGCCCAGGAAGCCGGGCAGCAGGCCGCCCTGGAGCAGGTGTTGCTCCAGGTGGGGCAGCTCTACTACCAGGTCCAACTCAATCACACCCAGCAGCAGATCCTCGCCGAGGCCATGGAACGGGCCGGTCTGCATTTGCAGCGGGCCCGCGCCCTGCTGGCCGCCGGCCAGGCCACCGCCTTCGACACCCTCGAGGTGGCCAACCGCTGCCTCCAACTCTACACCCAGGCCCGGGAACTGGCCGATCTGGAGCTGGTCCTGTGCCTGCGCCTGGGCCGCCTGCTCGATCTGGAGGAGCCGCCCCTGGTGGCCATCGAACCCGACGGGCCGATCACCAGCCCCGCCGATTCCCTCGCCGCCTTGCAGGCTCTGGCCCTGCGGCAGCGGCCGGAGTTGCGGCAATTGGCCGCTCTGCGCGAAGCCCAGGCGCGGCGGCAGGCGGCGCTGGCGGCGGTGTCCCGGCCCCAGCTGTACGCCAACGCCTCGTACCGCTACGGCCGCCCCGGCGTGGATTTTTTCAAGGATGACTGGATGGGGTATTACACGGTGGGCCTCAATGCCCGCTGGCAGTTGTGGGATTGGGGCCAGGACCAGGGCCAGATAGCAAAGGCCCGGCTCGAGGGCCGCCGCCTGGAGTTGCAGGACCGCCAGTTGCGGGTGGAGATCCGCCAGCAGGTGGCCGAATTGTGGGTCCAGTTGCACAGCGCCGGCCGCCAGCTCGAACTGCAGCAGCAGCTGGTGGCGCAGGAGCGGGAACGGGAGCGGCTGGTGGGCGAGAGCTACACCCGCAGCCAGGCCACCTCCCTGGACCTGAGCAACGCCGAAAGCGCGCTGACCGCCGCCCAGTTGGCCCTGCAGCAGAGCCGGATCCAGTGGCGGCAACTGCACCTGCAACTCGAGTTTGCCACCGGGACCCGGACTCAGGAGGAAGAATGAGATGAGGGCGGCGCTGTGTCTGCTGATCCTGGTGCTGGGCTGCCAGCGCCAGCAGGGCCCGGCCACCTATACCGGGGTGCTGGAGGGCCGCAGCACCCGGGTGCCGGCCCTGCTGGGCGGCCGGCTGGTGGCGGTGCGGGTGGAGGAGGGCGTTGAGGTGGCGTTGGGCGACACCCTCGCCCTGGTCGATACCCTCGAACTGGCCATCCAGGCCCGGCAGGTCGAGGCGGCGCGCCAGGAGCTGATGGTACAGCAGGAACTCGCCGCCACCGCTCTGGCCCGCGCCAACACCGACCTGGCTTACGCCGAGGAGAAGGCGGGCCGCATCCGCGCCCTGGCCCAGGACCAGGCCCTGCCCCGCCAGAACGCCGACGATCTGCACCACCAGGTGGAGCTGGCCCTTTCGGCCCGGCAGAGCGCCCAGCAGCAACTGAAACTGCTGCAGGCCAAGGAGGGGCAGCTTGCGGTCCAGCTCGAATTGATCCGCAAGAAGGAGGCCGATGCGGTGGTGCTGGCCCCCGTTGCCGGGATGGTGGCCAGCCGCTACTTCGAGCCGGGCGAGGCGGTGATGCCCGGCCAGGCGGTGATCGAGCTGTTGCAGGTGCGCCAGTTGGAAGTCAAGATCTACATCCCCGAGCAGCAGTTGCCCCGGGTGCATCAGGGCCAGCAGGTGCAACTGCGGGTGGACGGTATGAACGAGGCCCTGCCGGGCCAAGTCATCTGGGTGAGCGACAAGGCCGAGTTCACCCCCAAGACCATCCTCACCCCCGAGACCCGCGCCGCCCTGGTCTACGCGGTCAAGGTGTTGGTGGCCAACCCGGAAGGCGTGCTCAAACACGGCATGCCGGTGGAGGTCTGGTGGTGAGCGAGGTGCTCCGGCTCGAAGCCTGCGCCAAGCGCTACGGCCCGGTGGAGGCGGTGCGCGGGGTTTCGCTGGCGGTGGGGTCCGGGGAATTGTTCGGGCTGATCGGCCCGGACGGGGCCGGGAAGACCACCTTGATGCGCATGATCTGCACCCTGCTCGAGCCCGACGCGGGCCGGGTGGTGGTGCTGGGCCTGGACCCGGCGCGGGAGCGGGCGGCCATCCGCGCCCGCCTCGGGTACATGCCGCAGCGTTTCTCCCTCTACGCCGACCTGTCGGTGGAGCAGAACCTGCGTTTCTTCGCTGATCTCTTTGAGGTGCCCTCCCGCGAGCAGGAGCAAAGGCTGGCCCGGCTCTACGCCTTCTCGCGCCTGGAGCCCTTCAAGAAACGCAAAGCCGGCGCCCTCTCCGGGGGCATGAAACAGAAGCTGGCCCTCTCCTGCGCCCTGATCCACACCCCCGAGTTGCTGATCCTCGACGAGCCCACCTTTGGCGTGGACCCGGTGTCGCGCCTGGAGTTCTGGGAGATCCTGCGCGCCCTGCACCAGGAGGGGGTGAGCATCCTGGTTTCCACCGCGTACATGGACGAAGCCGATCTGTGCCAGCGGGTGGCCCTCATGCACCACGGGCAGCTCGCCGCCCAGGGGGCGCCCGCCGAGGTGCGGGCTGCCTTCCCCTATCCCCTGTACCGGGTGAGCGGGGTGGAGTTGCCGGCGTTGCAGGCCTTCTTCCGCAGCCTGCCCCCGGTCTGGGACACCCAGGCCTTTGGCGACTGCCTGCACGTCAGTTTCCGCCAGGCGCCTGCCCCGGCAGACTGGACGGAATGGCAGGGGCAGTCGGGAGGCAGATTGCAGCGTTGGGAGGTCCAGCCCCCTAGCATGGAGGACGTGTTCATGGAACTGGCCCGGGACCCGGGATGAACAGCCCGGCCCTGAGGACCCGGGAACTGAGCCGCCGCTTCGGCCGTTTCGTCGCCGTCGACCGGGTCAGCATCGAGGTGGCCCAGGGGGAGATCTTCGGTTTTCTCGGGGCCAACGGGGCCGGCAAGACGACCATGATCCGGATGCTCTGCGGCCTCTTGCGGCCCTCGGGGGGAGAGGCCCGGGTGGCCGGCCTCGACGTGTACAAAGAGAGCGAGGCAATCAAGCGCCGCATCGGCTACATGAGCCAGCGCTTCTCCCTGTACGAGGACCTCAGCGTCGCCGAGAATCTCGAGTTCTTCGGCGGGGTCTACGGCCTGGATCGCGCCCATCGCCGCCGGCGCCAGGAGGAGATCTGCGCCGAGTTCGGCCTCGAAGCCCATCTCGGCGCCCTGGCCGGCGCGGTGCCCCTGGGTTTCCGCCAGCGCCTGGCCCTGGCCTGCGCCCTCTTGCACCAACCCCCCATCCTCTTCCTCGACGAACCCACCTCAGGGGTTGATCCGCAGGCCCGCCGCAGCTTCTGGGGCCTGATCCAGCGCGAGGCCCAGCGCGGGGCGGCGGTGCTGGTGACCACCCACTTCATGGAGGAGGCCGAGTACTGCCACCGGGTCTCGATCATGGCCGCCGGCAAGCTGGTCGCCCTGGGGGCCCCGGGTGAGTTGAAGGCACAACACGCCCAGCCCACCATGCAGGGGGTGTTCATCTCCCTGCTCAAGCCGGAGGCAGTCCCGTGAGCGGCGCCCGGCGGCGGGTGGCGGCCATCGCCCGCAAGGAATTCCTCCACATCCTCTACGACTTCCGCACCCTCTTCATCCTCTTCCTGATGCCGGTGGTGCAGCTGGTGATGTTCGGCTACGCCCTCAACATGGAGATCCAGGAAGTGGAATTGGCCGTGGCCGACCAGGCCAACACGCCGCTGTCGCGGCAATTGGTGGCGGCCTTTCGCGGCAGTGCCTTCTTCCGCCTAGTGCCCTGCGAAGGGGGCGCCGCCGAAGCCGAGGCCCTCTTCGCCACCCACCAGGCGCGGGCGGCGCTGATCATCCCCACCGATTTTGCCCGCCGGCTGGAGCGGGAACCCGAGGCGCCGGTGCAGTTGCTGGTCGATGCGGCAGACGCCAACGCCGCCACCCTCATCCGCAATTACTGCGAGCAACTGATCCTCGAGTTCGACCAGCGCCGCGGGGCGCGGCCGCCAGCCCCCTTCGAGGTGCGTCCCACCATCCTCTTCAATCCCGACCTGCGCAGCAGCTTCTTCTTTGTGCCCGGGGTGATGGCGATGATCCTGGTGATGATCTCGGCCCTGCTGACCAGCGTGGCCATCACCCGCGAGAAGGAGACCGGCACCCTGGAGCAACTACTCGTCTCCCCGGTGCGGCCCTGGGAGATCGTGCTGGGCAAGGTGCTGCCCTATATCGGGCTGGCCTTCCTCGACGCGGCGCTGATCCTGGGGGTGGCCCTGCTGCTCTTTGCCGTGCCCTTCCGCGGCAGCCTGCTGCTGCTGGTGGGGCTCACCACCCTCTACGTGCTCACCGCCCTGAGCCTGGGCCTGCTGATCTCGACGCGGGCGCGCACCCAGCAGGTGGCGATGATGGCGGCCCTCACCGCCACCCTGCTGCCCACGGTGATGCTCTCGGGGTTGATCTTCCCTATCGCCTCCATGCCCCGGCCCATGCAACTGGTGTCGCTGCTGATCCCGGCCCGCTACTTCCTGCTGATCGTGCGCGGGGTGCTGCTCAAGGGCAGCACCCTGGCCCAGCTCCTGCCGCCCACCCTGGCGCTGGCGGCCATGACCCTGGTGCTGCTGGCGGTGGCGGTGCGCCGCTTCAGCGCCAAATTGGAGTAGGCCGTGCTGCCCATCCTGAGCATGATGCGCAAGGACTTCCGCCAGATCTTCCGCAACCGGCAGATGCTCTTCCTGATCTTCTTTGTGCCCCTGGTGCAGCTCTTCGTGTTGGGCAATGCCATCACCACCGAGGTGAAACACCTCAAACTGCTGGTGGTGGACCTGGATCAGAGCCGGGAGAGTGCGGCGCTGGTGCGGGCCTTTGCCGCCACCGACCGTTTCGAGCTGGTGGGCCGCACCGCCGACCAGCGCACCATCACCGAGGGCATGAAGGCCTGGCAGGTGCAGCTGGCCCTGGTGATCCCGCCCCACTTCGGCCGGGAGTTGGAACGCCGGTTGTTGCCCCAGGTGCAGCTGGTGGTGGATGGGGTGGACGGCAACAGCGCCGGGGTGGCGCTGGGCTACGCGCGCGGGGTGTTGACCGGCTTTGGCCAGGCCCAGGCGCAGGAGCGGGGCCTGGTCGCGGCCAAGGTCCATCTGGTGCGTCTGGAAGAACAGATGTGGTACAACCCCGAGCTGAGCAGCCGCCAATACATGGTGCCCGGTATCGTGGTGGTGCTGCTCACCCTGCTGCCGATGATGCTTTCCAGCATGAGCCTGGTGCGCGAGCAGGAGATCGGCACCCTGGAGCAGTTGATGGTGACACCGCTGACCAAGTACCAACTGCTGCTGGGCAAACTGATCCCTTTCCTGGTGCTCTCCTGCGCCGAACTGGCGCTGGTGACGGCAGCGGCGGTGTCTTTCTTCGGCATTGCCATGCAGGGCAGCTACGCGCTCCTGGCCGGCCTGGCCTTGGTGTACCTGTTCACCACCCTGGGGCTGGGCATCTTCATCTCCACCCTGGCCCGTTCCCAGCAGCAGGCGATGTTCATCGCCTGGTTTTTTATGGTGTTCATGGTGCTGATGGGCGGGTTTTTCATCCCCATCGACAACATGCCCCCCCTGCTGCAAAAGCTCACCTACCTCAACCCGATGCGCTACTTCATGGCCATCACCCGCGACCTCTTCCAGAAGGGCTCCTCCCTCGAGCTGCTGCTGGGGGAGGCGGTGCCGATGGCGGCCTTCGGGGTGGTGATCTTCTCCTTCGGGGTGCTGCGCTTCCGCAAAAGCATCGGCTAACCGAGCCGGTGCCTTTTTCCGGGGACCGCCTGTATGAGAGTGCTGCTGATCGAAGACGGCTTCCGCATCGCTGCTGCCCTGGCCAAGAGCCTGCGGGCGGAGAGTTTTGCCGTGGACATCGCCCCCGACGGGCTCAAGGGGGAGGAGCTGGCCAGCACCAACACCTATGACGCGATCATCCTCGACATCCTGCTGCCCAAGCAGGACGGTTGGCAGACCTGCCGGAACCTGCGCCGCAAGGGCATCCTCACCCCGGTGCTCATGCTGACGGCCCTCGACGAGGTGGGCGACCGCATCAAAGGGCTCGACACTGGGGCCGACGACTACCTCTCCAAACCCTTCCATTTCGGCGAGCTGCTGGCCCGCCTGCGCTCCCTGGTGCGGCGGCACAGTGCCGTGCGCAGCGCGGTCCTCGAGCGCTTCGGGCTGCAACTGGACCTGAACACCCGCAAGGCGAGCCGGGGCGGGGTGGAGATCACCCTCAGCGCCAAGGAATTCGCCCTGCTCGAACTCTTTATGATGAACCCCGAGAAGGTCATCTCGCGGGAGGCGATGATGGCGCACCTGTGGGATATGAACTTTGCGCCCAAGAGCAACGTCGTCGAGTCCTTCGTCAAGTTCCTCCGGCAGAAGGTGGACCGCGACTTCGAGCCGCCCCTTATCCACACTGTGCGCGGCGCGGGGTATGTATTCTCGGAAAAGGGCCGTTAGATGCTCACCATCAAGGCCAGGCTGGTCCTCGCCTACACGGTGACCTTTGGCATCCTGCTGGTGGTTTTTGCCACCGCCATCTACCGGGGTACGCGGCTGGCGGGCCTTGACCGGCTGGACGCGCGGCTGCGCAGCTACGCGGCGCGGGTGCAGGAGAAGATGGAGTCGGCGGCGCCCCGCGGGCCGGCCCTGCCGGGTGGGGGACCGGCGCCGGGCCTCGACGACGCCTGGCAGGTCGCCGAACACGCGGCCGGCGGCGTGGCCCTGACCGTGGAGCGGCACGAGGAGGATGGGGTGCCTGGTTTTGCGGTGAAGGTGCTGGAGGACAGCCTGCTCAAGGAGGTGGCGATCAGCGCCGCCGACGGCCGGGTGATGAAGATCGAGGTGGGCCAGGGCAATGCCGGGCAGCGGCGGGCGGGCCCGGCCTTCGACGTGCGCGACTTTGCCCTGGTCCCGGCCGACGGCCTGCAGGGGCTGCGGCTGCAGGTGTACGGCCGCGAGGGCCAGGTGGTGGTGCCCGACTCGGCGCTGGGGGCCAGCCCCACGCCCTTGTGGCAGGCGGCCCTCAAGGGCAGTTCCGCCTATGAGGTCCGCCGCCTGGGGGGCCAGGACTACCGCTGTCTGTGGACCCCTTTCGAGGCGCACGACGTGGTCTACGCGCTGGAGGCGGCGGCGCCGATGGCGGAGCTAAACAGTGAGCTCGAGCGCCTGAGCTTCGAGTTCAGTATCATCATCCCCTTGGCCCTGTGCCTGGCCGGGGCGGCCGCCTACCTGTTGTCCAAGGCCGCCTTCCGCCCGGTCACCCGCATGGCCCGCACCGCCCGCAGCATCACCGCCGCCAGCCTGGACCAGCAGCTCGAGCTGTCGGCGGCTGACGACGAGATTCGCATGCTCGGCGAAACCCTCAACGAGATGATCCGCCGCATCGAAGGGGCCTTCCGCAGCCAGAAACGCTTCGTCGCCGACGCCTCCCACGAGATCCGCACCCCACTGACGGCCATCCAGATCGAACTGGAATTCGCCGAGCGGCACAGCCGCGACGCGGCGGCCCTGGGCAGCATCCGGGTCGCCCTCGCCGAGATCGGCCGGCTCAACGACCTGACCGCCTCGCTGCTGCTGCTCTCGCGGCTGGACGCCGCCCAGTTGACCCTCAGCTGGCAGCCTACCCGCATCGACGAGCTGCTGCTCGAATGTGTGCAGTCGATGAAGCTGCGGGTCGCCGAGCAGGAGATCGACCTGCGGGTGTGTATCGCCGAAGCCATCACGGTATCGGCGGACCGGGAGCAACTGAAGCGGGTTTTCCTCAACCTGATCGACAACGCGGTGAAGTACTCGGGCGGGAAGAGCAACGTGCGGGTGAGCCTGGACCGGCCCGACCCGGCCCAGGTGCGGGTGCGGGTGGTCGACAATGGCCCGGGCATCCCGGCTGCCGGGTTGCCGCATCTCTTCCAGCGTTTCTACCGGTCGGACGAGACGCGGGCGGCCATCGAGGGCAGCGGCCTGGGCCTGGCCATCGCCCGCGAGCTGGTGGAGCTGCACGGGGGCACGATCCAGGTGCGGAGCGAGGCGGGAGGTGAAACCGAGTTTGCGGTGTTCCTGCCGGCATAAAATGGGCGGGGCAGCGGTGCTGCCCCGCCAGGGCAACCGACCGCCCTTGACCAGATCAGCCGATCTGGTCGACCTCGCCACCCACGCCCTGGTCGGCGTGCAGCTGCAGAGAGCGGACCTCGGCACCCTCCTCACCCACCCGCCGCTCGCGGGCCTTCTCCTCGGGGGTTTCCGTCTTTTCCTCCGCGGAGCTGGCGGGCTTGCGGGACTGCAGGTGCTGCACCGCCGATTGTCCGCCGCTGTTTAGAGCGCTGCCGACTGCACTCATGGAGCCATCCTCCTGTAAGGGGGTTCGGGCGCGCACCTCGCGCAACCACTACCCGTCTATCGACCCTGGCGGGGCGGGATCTGAATAAAATCGACCGGTTTTCATCTTCGTTTCATTTTCCCACCCAGGCTCAGGCAGCTTTCTCCCCGGCCCGCGGGGCGGCCAGGGTCGCCCCCAGGTTGAGGGCGAGGCATGCCACTGCCAGCCAGCCCAGCCCCCCTGATACCCCGAACAGATAGGAACTCCAGGTCGCCAGTGCCGGGTACGCCTCGGGCAGGAAAGGCGCCAGGGCCACCGGGGCCACCCGCGAAAGCGCGGCGGCCAGGCCCAACCCGCCGCTCAGGTCCACCAGCCAGGGGTGGGCCACCCGCCGCCGGCCCACAAAGCCGGGGATCATGCGCGGGGCCATGCCCAGGAGCAGCAGGGTGCCAAAGCCGGCCAGATAGAGGTGCCGCAGGGCGTCGGGCACCCAGGGCGGGTCGGTTCCCCGCAGCGCCGCGATCCCGTTCCACAACTCCAGCAGGCCCGCTAGGGCCAGGCACAGGTACGCGGCCTGGAGCAGGCGCTCGAAGTGGCCGAACTCGCCGTAATCGGGCATGCCCGGCCGGGTAGGGGGATGAAAGCGCCGGGGCTGGGAGGGCAGCTCCTGTTCGGCGGTCCAGGGCAGCTTGCGGCGCAACAACAGGTCGAGATTCCAGACGAAAACCAGCAGCGCGCCGCCTTTGAGGGCCTTGCCCAGACCCTGGACGGTCAGGCCGGTTGCGCCGGGCCAGAGCAGCGGGGGCAGGAAATCGAGGGCGCAGGCAGCCAGGTAAAACAGCGCGAAGGGCCGCACCGGCCAGCGCGCCGGGGCCAGGCGCAGGTACAGGGGGAAGGTGCGCAGGGAAAAGGCAAAAGCCACCGGCAGCAGCACCAGGGCGGCGAAAAGGTCCAGGCTCAGGCGGTGCCAGGGCGCTTCGAGCAGGGCTTCGCCCCGGAGGGCGGCGCGCAGGGCGGCACCGGTTCCCAGGGCGCCGGCCAGCAGCCAGCCGCACAGGGCGGTGAGCAGGAAGGGTTTGACCTGGGTGATGGCCTGATGGCGCGGGGCGCGGCGCAGGGCGCTGGCCAGGAGCAGCAGGTAGCAGAGCACCGCCAGCCCGCCGGCCAGGCCGGCCAGGCCCAGGACCCCGGCGCCGGCCCCGTTGCCGGGCTCGCCGCTCAGCCAGAGCTGGCCGGTGAGGCGGCCGAGCATGGCAGCGCCGGTCAGGACCCAGATCGCCTGTTGCAGGGCCGGCCAGCGCAGCGGGGTGCCGCTGAAGCGCGGGACGAAGTAGAGGCTGACCCCCATAATAAAAAGCCCCAGCCAGCCAAAGGCCTGGGCAAACCCGTGTACCTGGACCAGGGGCAGCCACCAGTCTGCCAGCGGCAGTTCGAAACCCAGCAGCAGGGCCAGCAGGGCGGCGGCGCCGAAGCCGGCGCTGAGGGCGGCGGCCAGGGCAGTCCAGACGAAACCCTGGGCCAGGGGGGCGTGGGCGCGGGGGATGGGGTCAGATCCAGCGGGCATGTGGCCGCAAAACCGGGCGAAAGGCCGGGCAAAACTGACCCAAAAAAAGGCCAGTTGGGCCATGGTGGCCCAGAGATCCCTGATGGAGCATCGCGTACTCCTTCCGGTGCATCCTGTTCTGGTTCAACGGAATATCGCCAAGTTCGGCGTTGGTGGCCGGAAATGGCATGGATGTTGCGGCCAAAAATATATATTAGGATAAAAATATCTTTTTATATTATCATCTCCCCGGTGGAGGACCTGCGATGGAAGGTTTGAAAGTAACAACCGAGGGTTTGGCCAACCGCGCCGCCGAATGGCGCTCCCGGCTGGCCATCCTGGTCATGGGCCTGCTGCTCTTCGAGACCCTCAG
>JADZBP010000126.1 GCA_020852055.1 Candidatus Latescibacterota bacterium | reverse complement strand
GCTCATCCTCGCCCTCTTCGACCCGGACCGGCTGTGGCCCCAGGGCATGGACAACCCGGCGCCACGTGCCTAAGATTTGGGCGCACCCCTCTCCCATCCACCCACCCGGAGTGTGCAGATGATCAAGATCGCCGAAGTACTCCCCCCGCAGCCCTCGCCGCTGTGGAAGCTGGCCAAGCAGTGTGGCGTCGACCACGTGGTCGGCACCATGGATCATAGCCGCGGCATGAACGTCGGCCGCGACGAGTTGCCCTGGGGCTATATCTCCCTGATGCGGGTCAAAGCCGCCTACGAGAGTGGCGGCTTCGACTTCAACGTGCTCGAAAGCCGCCCACCGCTCAACAAAGCCAAATTGGGCCTGCCCGGCCGCGACGAGGAGATCGAGGCCGCCTGCGACCTGGTCCGCAACATGGGCGCCCTGGGCATCGTGGTGTGGTGCTACGAGTGGATGCCGGTCTTCAACTGGAGCCGCACCACCACCACCAAGGTGGGCCGCGGCGGGGCCATGGTCACCGCCTACGACCACGACATGATGCGCAACGCCCCGCTCACCGAAGCCGGCGAGGTCAGCGAGGACCAGCTCTGGGACAACCTCAAATACTTCCTCGAAAAGGTCATTCCCGTGGCCGAGAAGGCCGGGGTCAAGCTGGCCATGCACCCGGACGATCCGCCCCTGTCGCCCATCCGCGGCCTGGGCCGTATCATGCGCAGCGTCGACAACTACCAGCGCCTGCTCGACCTGGTGCCCAGCGAGGTCAACGGCATCTGCCTGTGCCAGGGAAACTTCACCCTGATGACCGATGACCTGCCCGCGGCCATCCGCCAGTTCGGCAAGCAGGGCAAGATCTTCTTCGTGCATTTCCGCGACGTGCGCGGCACTCCCGACCACTTCGAGGAGACCTTCCACGACGAGGGCAAGACCGACATGCGCGCCTGTATGGAGGCGTACAAGGACGTCGGCTTCGAAGGGGTGCTGCGCCCCGACCACGTGCCCACCATGGAGGGCGACGACAACAGCAACCCGGCCTACTCCTCCATCGGCCGCCTCTTCGCCATCGGCTACATCAAGGGCCTGCGCGAAGCCGTGTACAAGCAGAAGGTCGAGTAGACAGGAACCACGAAAAACACCAAGGGGCGCCTCCCAAAGGAGGCGCCCCTCTTTCGTCTGGACCTGCCCGCAACTCAGGGCGTATAGGGTTTACCCGTGCGCCGCAACTCCTTGGTCACCGCCAACTGGCAGGTCACGTACCGCCCTCCGAGCCGGCCGCGCATATTGAGACCACCCGCTGCATAGCCGGGGCGCGCATCGGCACTGGTGCCCACGATCAGGTTGGCGTATTCGCTGGTAGTGCCGTAGTGGGCGGCGATCAGGCTCACCATCTCCGACCAGGCGATCTTCAGCGCCTCCTCCCAGTCCTCGCCCTGCCCGCTGGTGAGGAATTCCGCCGCGCTCTCCACCACCCGGGTCTTTTCCACCACCGGACTGCTGGTGGGGAAACCCGGTGAGCGGCTCACCTTGAGGGTGACCGCCGAATCGATCTCCACCCCGGTGCCGGTCAACTCCCCGTCCCCCATGCGCGCGTGTACGTCGCCCAGATAGAGCAGGCCACCGTCCTTCTGGGCGCGGATATGGATGGTGCTGCCGGCCTGCACCGAGTTGAAATCGAGGTTGCCGCCGTGGTCGATCTCAAAGGCCGCCACCGACTCCAGGCAGATATAGCCGATCATCGGGCGCACCGGCACCACGAAGTCGGGCGGGAAATGCACCAGGCCGTCGCGCACCGGGGCGATGAGCCGGATGCTGCCCCAGTGCGGGCCGCCGTTGCGGTAGAACCCGTATGGCCCCACGGCGATGTCGAGGATCTCGATGGCCACCCAATCCCCGGCGCGGATGCCCTCGATGGCGAACAACCCGCCCGGACGCGACTGGCGGGCGGGCCGCACCTCCATCACGTCGCCGGCCTGCAGCCGGCCGATGCCTTCGTAGTCCTGATCGTGGCCGCCCACGGTTTCGATGACCACACTTTCGCCCAGTTGCAGGGTGCCCCGCAGCTCCTTGCGCTCGGGATCGTCGGGGCCCTTGAAATAGGGTGTCCTGGTGAAACGCCTCATGGTGTGCTCCTCTCCTCAATAGGGGTGGATCAGTTTTTTCAGGCTGGTGGCGTAATGGCTATAGTTGGCCCACGACACGTCGTCGGGGATCAGGTGGTCCAGTTCGGGGATATAACGCCCGCCCGCCAGGGCCGGCCGGATGCGCTCCAGTTCGCGGTCGATGGCCGCTGGTCCCTCGGCCAGCACCCGTTTGTCGATGCCGCCCATCAGGGCCAACTGCGGGAAGCGGGCCTTGATGGCGTGCACCTCGCAACCGGCCGCCACCTCGAGCGGGAAGGTATAATTCACCCCCGCCGCCATCATGGGCGGCAGGATGGCCGCCGGATCGCCGTCGGTGTCCACCGAGAGCAGCGGGATGCCGTGCTGCCGGGCAAAGGCGGCGATCCTCCGGTACCCAGGTCCCATGAACTCCTCCCAGTGCCGGGGCGAGATCAGCGACCCCTGGCGGCCGCACATATCCTCCCACATATGGATCAGGTCCACCCGCACCGTTTTCACCACCTCGCTGAAGACCGCCAGATAAACCGTCGTGAGGTGGTCCATGATCTCGTGCACCAGGTCGGGCATGGTGTAGAAGGCCAGCAGGCATTCCTCGTCCCCCAGCAGCCAGCGCAGGCCGCCGAAGAGCCCCACATCGGGGAAGTAGCCCAACTGGATGGGGTACCCCAGCCGGGTCCACTCCGCCGCCTGTTCGCGCCAGTTGCCGGCCAGGCGTTCGGGGTGGTGCGGGTCGAGGTAGGCGTCGCGGAAACGCTCCCAGTCGGCGCGATCCCGGACCGGGAATTCGAGGAACTGGGACATCGACTCGCCGTGTTTGTAGTCGCGGCGTTTGATGCCCCAGGAATCGGTGAAGGTGATGTAATCGGCATCCTCGGCCAGCACCCGGCGCTCCAGGCGCGGGCAGGGCCCGCAGTTGACCGGCAGGGCCAGGGGTGGCTGGTCGGCCCCGAAGTGGCGGCGCACCTCCCCCATATGGGTCAGGTCGGCCGGCTTGCCCTCGGCTTCCCACCGCTTCCAGGTGGTGCGCCAGGGGCCCCAGAAGAGCCAGAAAGGCGGCCGGTCCACCTCCTCCCCCAGCATCCAGGCCAGGAACCGCTCCCGCTCGGTCATCGGGTCACCTCTTTTCAGGCTTGCACCAGGGCGCGCTGGGTGCGGAAGAACTGCACCTCCCGCTGCACGGCGGTGAGGAACTGGTCCGGGGCGCAGTGGAACTCGCAGTGCACCGAGAGCGGCCCGGCGAAAGCGATCCGCTTGAGATCGGCGAATACGGTGGTCCAGTCCACCATACCCTGGCCGGCCTCCACCCACTCGGCTTTGACCGACCCGTGCCCCTCCTTCTCCACCCGGTCCAGGCGCACGTCTTTGATGCCGAAGATGCTCAGGTAGTCCCTGAGGATGGCCAGGGCCACCGCAAACTCCTCCCCCTCCACCACCAGGTGGCCCGGGTCGAGGTACGCGCCGAGATGCCGCGGATCGAAACCGCGCAGCAGGTGGGCCATGGTGCCGGCGTTGAGCCCCATGCAGCGGTGCGAGTGGGTGTGATAACACACCTTCACCCCGTGCCGGGCGCCCAGCTTTTCCCAGGCTTCGAAGGCCCGGCGGATCTGCTCCACCTCCTGCCAGTAATCCTGTTTGAGCGGATCAAAACCGAAGTACCCCAGCTTGAGCAGACCCACCCCGGCCTGCTCCATCGCCGCCAGCAGCGGGGCCGCCGTGGGGTGGTCGGGGCGCAACAGGTCGAAGTTGCCGGTCACCATGGGGATGGCCAGGCCGGCCTCGCCCAGCAGCCGCACCGCCTTGGCCAGTTCGGTGGCCGCGTTGTCGGGGGACACCGGGTACCCAGGCCGCACACACAGGTCATAGCCCTCCAGCCCCAGCCGGGGGCCCAGCTCGGCCAGCTCGGGGATGGTCTTCTCCTTGAGCATCTTCGAGAACAGAATGAGTT
>JADZBP010000125.1 GCA_020852055.1 Candidatus Latescibacterota bacterium | reverse complement strand
GCCCACCCTGGTGCGTTTCAACACCCGGCAGGAGCTGGGAGATTCGTCGCTGGAACTGGTGCGCACCGTGCACCTGCTCGAGCGGAGCGTGCGTTCGGAGACCCGCCTCACCAACGGTCCCAAAGGCGGCTTGCAGGTGCGCTGGTACCCTCATCCCTTCTATCCCCATCCGCGTACCGACGAGCTAATCAAGTTCAACGTGCCGGTTTCCTTCCCGGAAAACCGGGGCTACGAGATGGGCGCCAACGGTTTCATCCGCCGCCGGAACTGGCCTTGGGAGGAGGGGCGCTTCCAGGCCCTCGACCACCAGGCCGAGCGACCCTTGATCGTGGTGCAGCGCCATCCGGTGCTGGGCCTGGTCAGCGCCACCTGCAGCTATATCCCGGCCTTCTTCCCGATCTGGGGCAATGCCCGCACCTTTTCGTGGGAACCCTACCTCGAACGCATGCTCTACGGCGGCCAGGAACTGGACTGGTGGATCAGCTACGACTTCTGAAATTGCGGGGGTGAAGGGTGGGGCTTATACTAAAACCCCCACCTGCGAACCCAGGAGAAAACGCGCCCTATGCGCATGAGCAGCCTTTTCAGCCAGACCCTGCGCGAAGCCCCGGCCGACGCCGAGGTGGAAAGCCACCGCCTGCTCCTGCGGGCCGGCTTCATCCGCCAGCTGGCCAGCGGCATCTTCAGCTACCTGCCCCTGGCCCGCCGCGCCATCGACAAGATCGAGCGCATCATCCGCGACGAGATGGAGGCCATCGGCGGCCAGGAGATCACCATGCCGGTGGTGCACCCGGCCGATATCTGGAAGGAAACCAACCGCTGGTACCAGATCGGCAGCGAGATGGGCCGCTTCAAGGACAAGAACGACCGCGACATGGTCCTGGCCATGACCCACGAGGAGGTGGTCGCCGACCTGGTGCGCCGCGAGATCCGGTCGTACCGGCAGTTGCCGCAGCTGGTCTATCAGTTGCAGACCAAATGGCGCGACGATCCCCGGCCGCGTTCGGGCCTGATCCGCGTCCGCGAGTTCACCATGAAGGACAGCTACAGCCTCGACGCCGACTGGGAGGGCCTCGAAAAACAATACCGCGCCCACTACCAGGCGTACTTCAATATCTTCAACCGCTGCGGCCTGCCTGCCATCGCCGTCAAGTCCGATACCGGCATGATGGGCGGCAAGGTGGCCCACGAGTACATGTACCTGTCGCCCATCGGCGAGGACACCCTGATCCTGTGTGATGCCTGCGGGTACGCGGCCAACCGCCAGGTGGCGCGTTTTGCCAAGAAGGCCGCGCCCGCTGCGGCGGCCTTGCCGGTCGAGAAGGTGGCGACCCCGGATACCAAGACCATCGAGGACCTCACCCGCCTGCTGGGCATCGAGAAGAGCCAGACCGCCAAGGTGGTCTTCCTCATGGCCCGACAGGAGGACGAGAGTGAGAAGCTGGTCATGGCCCTGGTGCGCGGCGACATGGAGGTGAACGAGACCAAACTGGGCAACGCCCTCAAGGCCAAGGCCCTGCGCCCGGCCCGCGAGGACGAGATCCTGCCCAGCGGGGCGGTGGCAGGGTATGCCTCGCCCATCGGGGTGAAGGGCGCGGTGGTGGTGGTGGACGAGGCGGTGACCACCTCGCCGAACCTGGTCGCCGGCGCCAACGAGGATGGGTACCATCTCCGCAACGTGAACTACGGCCGGGATTACACCGCCGAACAGGTGGTGGATCTGGCCGCGGCGCAGGAGGGCGACGGCTGTCCCGAATGCGGCGCGGCCCTGCGCGCCTCGCGCGGGGTGGAGGTGGGCAACATCTTCCAGCTGGGCACCCGGTACACCGACGCCATGAACTGCACCTTCCTCGATGCTGAGGGCAAGGCCCGGTCCCTGATCATGGGGTCCTATGGCATCGGGGTCGGCCGCCTGCTGGCCTGTATCGCCGAGCAGCACCGCGACGAGCAGGGGTTGATCTGGCCGGTATCCGTGGCCCCGTACCAGGTCCATCTGGTGAGCCTGGCCAAGGCCGCCGGGCCGGCTGCCGAAGCCGCCGACCAGCTCTATGCCGCGCTGCGCCAGGCCGGGGTGGAGGTCTTGCTCGACGATCGGGGCGAGAATCCGGGGGTTAAATTCAACGACGCGGATCTCATTGGCCTGCCCCTGCGCCTGACCTTGGGCGAGCGCTCGCTCAAAAAGGGGGTGGCCGAGATGAAGGTGCGCGGTCGCGAGGAGAACCGCGAGGTGCCCATCGCCGAGGTAGTCGAGGCCGTCAAGGCGGAACTGACCACCCTCCGGGCCGCCCTGCAGGCGGGCCTGGTCGAGGTGCCCTTCAAGGACTGAGAGGTCGTATGCCGGTCTTCACCAGCGGCAAAGGCCAGGCCCCGCCCTGGTGCCAGATGCAGTACTTCGACATCGTCGAGCTGGCGCCGGGGCAGGAACACCGCTATACCCGCGAGGGCAGCCGGGAGAAGCTGATCGTGGGCCGGGGCTGCTGTCGCATCACCACCGGCGCCAGCCAGGTGACGGGGGGTGAAAAAACCCAGCTGGACCTGGTCGCGGGTGAGGGGGCCTTGGTCATCGACCAGGTGACCGAGCGCACGGTGCTGATTCGCATGTGCGGCGACTGGGGCGAAGAGGTGGGTGGGGCCGGGGTCTTCACCGGCGCCAACAGCGAGCAACCCCGCGACGGGGGGGACCCGGTGGCGTACGCCAAGTTCACCAACTTCGACAACCACTTCCACGACTGCGACGAGTACTGGATCCTCTTCGAGGGCAGCGGCTTGGCTTACTCGGAGGGCAAACCGTACCTGGTCGGCCCCGGCGATTGCGTGGCCACGGGTATGGGCCACCACCACGACCTGCCGCGAGTGGATGCGCCGATCCGGGCGGTGTACTTCGAGACGACCATGGAGGGGCAGAAAAGGCGGGGGCATCTGTGGGACCACACCCACGGTCCGGCCGCACCGAGGGCCGAGAAGATCTAGTTCGGCGCACCATAGAAAGGCAATGGACTGCGGGGGTTATCCCCGCAGTTTTTTTATGCCCGGTGCAGGGTGAGGATCGGGGCCTCGGGCGGGCAGCCCAGGCGGAAGGGGAACCAGTGGCCCACCCCGGCGGAGGTGTAGAGCTGGCTGCTCTGCTTGCGGTAATGACCCCAGGCGTACCGTTCGGGCATCCAGGTTTCGAAGAGGCTGCGGCCCTGGTGACCCAGCTGGAAACCGTGGGTGTGGCCGGCCAGCACCAACTCCACCCCGAAGGGCGCGGCGTAGTCCAGGCCCTGGGACCGGTGGCTCATCAAGAGGCGGAACACCCCGGCGGGGGCGTCGGCCAACGCCTGCTCGACAAAACCATGCAGCGTCTGGTAGGACTCCGGGCTGCGCAGGGTGCGCGGATCATCGGTTCCGCCCACATAAAAGGGGGTCCCGTTCCGCTGCAGGACCACCCCCTCGTCCACCAACAGGCCCACCCGGCTGCGGGCGAAGTGCTCCCGGATCCGGCGCAGGCCCCGGAAGTGTTCGTGGTTGCCCAGGCAGGCAAAGATGCCCAGCGGCGGGTTCAGGGCCTCGATCAGCCGCAGGGTGTCGCCGTACACGGGCACGTCGTCGCACAGGTCGCCGGTGACCAGCACCAGGTCGGCGCGCCGGGCCGCGGCCCGCACCAGCAACTCCTCGAGGTGGGCGAGCCGCACATAGGGTCCGATATGGATATCGCTGAGGTGGAGGATCCTCAGGCCCTCGAGGCCGGGCGGCAGGGCGGGGAAATCGAGCTGGATCTCCGGCAGGTGGGCCGGGGTGGTCGAGGCGAACACGCCGCCGGCGGCAGTCAGGGTGGTCAGGGCCGGCACTGCGGCCAGGCTCTGGCGCAGGAAACGGCGGCGTTCGGGCAGGGGCACGGTGGCCCGGGTGTAGACCCGGCGGTCGTAGTACCCCTCGGCCAGGTGCACCGCCCCGGTCAGCAACAAGGCGCCGGTCAGGCCCAACAGGCAGAGGAAAAGCACCGACAACACCCCCAGGCCGCCGAAAACCAGCCAGTTCAGTTCCAGGCTGGCCCCCAGCCGCCATACCACGGTGCCTAGCCCCGCCGCCACCGGTGTCCAGAGGGCGGTCCGGCGCACCCAGGGCAGGCGCGCCCAACGCCGGTTGAGCCCCCAGAGCAGCGCCACCACCACCCCGTAGAGCACCAGGAATATCAGTAGGGTGGTGACGACAAAACCCATTACTGGTTGCCGAAATGCTCGTCGTAATCGGCCAGGGAGGCCTCGACCACCTTCAGGGCGTGGTCGCGTCCGTAGATCTTCTCAATGGACATATGAGAGGCCTCGCCGGGGATCATCTTGTAGGTGCTGAAATAGTGGCTCAGGCGTTCGATGAGCACCTGCGGCAGGTCGGAGATGTCCTGGGCGTTGCCCCAGACATAGTCCTTGTCGAGCACTGCGATGATCTTGTCGTCCACCTCGCCGTGGTCGATGCCCTGGAAACCGCCCACCACCCGGGCGTTGAGGATCACCTCGGCGCGGTTGATGGGGCGCTCGCTGAGCACGCAGATATCCAAGGGGTCGCCATCTCCGGGGGTATTCTGGGTGGCCAGGCGGCCCACACCCGGGCCGCACAGGGTCCGCGGGATGAAGCCGTAGAGCGTGGGCGGATGGGAGGAGGTCCGCTGCGGCCGGTCCACGCGGGTATAACCGGTGAGCTTGTCCACCTCGTATTTGACCAGATCGAAGGGGGTGATCTCGATGTAGGCGTGCACCACCAGCGGGGTTTCGGGGCCGGCGTCGAGGCCATGCCAGGGGTGGGGTCGCCAGCGATAGAAAGGAGCAGGGAAACTCATAGAGGGTCCTCGGTTCGCAGAGTAGGGTGGCGCTGTGCCCGCCACCAGGCCGCCAGCACCAGCAGCGCGGCCAGCAGGGCCAGGCCGCCGTTGAGCTGGAAGGAGAGGGCCGATTGGCTCCACAGCGAGATCGATCCAGGGATGATAGAAGATAATAATCCTGTCAAGACGCAGGCGGGTGGGTGATCGCGCAGGATGGTGCCCAGCAGGGCGGCCCATACCAGCGCCCGCACGGCGCTCCCGGCGAAGGCCAGCCAGAACTCGCCCTGATCCACTGCCTGTACCCCGGCGGCGAGGGCGAGCAGGGCGGCCGCCGCCGCCACTGCCAGGGCAGGATGGCGCAGCACCCGGCGCAGGTAATAGACCGCCACCACCATGCCCAGGGGCAGGAACAGGGCCCTGCCCAGGCCGGCGAAAAGCACCTGCAGGCCCGGCAACCAGGTATCGGGGCCGGGAGGCAACGGGACCGCCGGGGCCAACTGGTGGGGGGCGAAGGAAGCGTCGATCAGGGCCACCAGGCGTTCGGCCTCCAGGGTGGCCAGCACCGCCAGACCCGCCAGGAGCAACCCTTCGGCAAACTCGCCCCGCCATCGGCTGGGGCGCAGGTAGGCGAGGCTGCCGGGGCGCAGGGTGCCTGCCAGGGCCAGGGACCCTGCGGCGATCATACCGACGAAGAGGGTTCCCAGGACCCAGGCCACTGCCTGGGTCAGGGCAAAAACCGTCGGGGTGAGGGAGGTGTCATAGGCCTCGTCGAAGGTGGGCAGGGTGTTGAGGCGGGCGGCGAGGAACACGGCGCTGGCCAGACCCCCGGCCCGCAGCAGCAGGCCCCATTCGAGGCCGCCCCGGCGCAACTGGCGGATCAGCAGCCAGAGCAGGTGCAGCAGGGCCGCCACCACCACCACCGCGAGGGTTCCCTGGAGCAGGGCGTGCAGGGCGGTGCTCTCGCGGCGTTCCCGGAGCCAGGCTTCGGGCAGTTTGAGGTACCGCATCAGGGCCGTGGCCTGGTCCCCGGCGACGGTGACCTCGTAGCGCAAACGGGCTTCGCCGGCGTTGCGCGGGTCCCCCGGTGGTGCTTCCCACACCAGGCGGTGGTCGCGCCGGGTTTCCAGGCGTTCCGAAGACGCCTCCTTGAGTTCCAGCCCTGCGGGGTCCAGCCCGTACGCGCGCAGATGGGTTTGGGCCACCTGGAGGGCCTGGTCCTGGCCCAGGTCGGCGCCGGGGGTCTGCTCGGCGAGCTGGTGCTGGATGCTGCGCCGCGACCCGTCCGGTTCGAGGGCCACCAGGTACTCCTCCTTTACGAGGGGCCGATAGTACCGGGTTTGCCACAACACCGCCTGCAGGTCCTCCCGATACAGCCGGTTCAGGCCCTCGGTGCCCTGGGTCTCGAGCAGGTATTTCATCGCCTCGTCGTCCACCTGCAGGCGGCAGAAGGTCACCTGCTGGTACTGGGAGATATCCACCCCCTCCTGGATGAGCAGTTGCTGGCTGCGCCGGGCGGCCTCCGAGCGATCCACCCCGAAATCGAGGAAGGGCAGCGGCTCGTCGAGCTGGGGCAGGAAGAGCAATGCCCCGATGGCCAACACGCCCACCAGGACCAGGGCTTGGCGTCGGGGCAGGGAAGCGCGAGGGGGCGGTGGCGGGGAGGAGAGGGGCGGCAAAGGCGGAACAACCGGTTCGGGTCCGGGCTCGCCGTTGAGCAGCGGGGTGGGGTCGGCGAAGGTGCCGCGCCGCCAGTAACACCAGGCGGCCACGGCGAGCGGCACCAGCAAGAGTCCGGCGCCCAGGCTGGCGGTGAACACGTAATAGGCATTGCTCGAGCGCAGTAGGATCAGCGCGGTGTAGAGCGCGTCCACGGTGTAGTGCCAGGCCAGGGCGGGGAAGAGCCCCCAGCGCAACATCACTCCCCCGACGAGCAGACCGCCGAGGCCCACCTCCAGGCCCCGGATGTAGAAGGGCTGCTGGGGGTAGTTGGCGTGGGCGAAACCCCAGATGAAGGCCGATACCACCACCGCCAGCCAACGGGCCTTGAGCAGGCGCTCGAGGAAGGGGATGGAGAAGGCGCGCGAGGTGAACTCCTCCATGACCGCCGGCAGGAAACCGATGAGCAACACCGTGATCCAGGGGAAGTAGGTATTGACCATCTCGCTGTAGGGGATATCGGCCAGGCTCCAGGCGCCGAAGCGCTCTGCCGTCAGGTAGAAGAGGGTCTGGTAGGCGAAGAAAAAGGCCGTGAGGGTGAGGCCCAGGGCGCTGCCCAGCAGGAAACGTTTGGTGCGAAAACCCTGGAGGCTGAATTGGGCGAAGAGGTCGAAGTGGTGGCCGTAGGCCCGGCGGTACACCGGCTCGGCCCCGGCGACGATGAAGGTGATGAAGAGGCCCGTTCCCACCCCCGCCATCAGGGCCACCAGCAGCGCATGGGTGAGGAAGGCGGCAAAGGTTTCGGTGGTCTGGTACCCGTCGTGGATACTCACCGGCAGCTCGTTGAGCTGCGAAAGCAGGGTCAGGACCAGGGCGATGAGCCCGAAAACCAGGGCCGGCTTCCAGCGCACCTCCTGCCGGCGGGCGCTGCGCACCAGACAGAAGAGCAGGGCCATCCAAGTGAGCACCAGGAGCAGCCCGGCCACCATGCCGGTGGCCTCGTTGGCCGAGCGCAGTTGCTGGTACCCGCGCTGCCAGGCTTCTGGCACCTTCAGCCCCTCGGAATAGCTGCCCACCTCGTCGCCCTGCACCCCCACGCTGAGCCGGTAGGTGGCGTCGCGGACCTCGAAGCCGGCCAGCTTCCAGGTAAAGGAGAAGTCGGTGCGGCCGGGGCGAGAGAGGGTCTGGTACTCGACGAACTCCAGGCCGAGCGGGTCGCGTCCCAGCCCAGCGAGGAAGGCCTCGGCCAGGCGCCGGGCCGCCTCGGGTTCGAGGTGGGCGCCGGGCCGGTCCTCCTCGATCAGATGGGCGAATCCCACCAGCTCCCCGGTGGTGGTCAGCTCGACCTGGAACTCTTCCTTCTGCAACGGCCGGGTCCAGCGGTTGCTCCAGCGCCACAGCCGCACCGGCCGGCCGATGAGGGCCGTGGCGCCCTCCAGCCCCAGCTCCCGCTCGAGGAAGGTTTTGGCCTCGCTGTCGTAGCGGAACGCGGCGCTGTGGCGGTAACCGGCCAGCGGCAGACCGCGCTCCTCGAGGAAGGTGCGGGCCTGGTCGCCGGCCTGCTCGCGGGTGATGGCAAAGTCGATGGAGGCTTCGGGAAAGGCGCGGTAGAAGTTGGGAATACCGATGGCCAGGCTGAGCACGGTGACCAACAGGCAGCCCAGGAGCAGGCGGCGATCGGACTGGCTGAGACGTTCCTCCATCGGCAGACTCCCGCACGGGTTTGTTCCTATATATACCACGGCGCCGGGTCCGGGGCAATCGGCGGTCCGGCTGCATTGACAGGAATCTGGCCTATATTTAGGCTTGAGGCGTTTGACCCAACCCAGGAGGAGTCAGCGATGAAAAACAAGAGTCAGCGTACGATCCGCTGCGGCGTGATCGGGTACGGCGGTGCGTTTAATATGGGCAATCTGCACCTCACTTCGATGAGCAAGAACCCCGGCGTCGAGGTGGCAGCCATCTGCGAACTGGACCCGGCCCGCCGCGCCGTGGCCGAGAAGGATTGGCCCGGCGCCAAGACCTATGGCCGGGTGAACGACCTGCTCCGCCACGCCGAACTGGATCTGGTCACCATCATCACCCCGCACAACACCCACGCGCCGCTGGCGGTGCAGTGCCTCGAAGCCGGGGTCAACGCCATTTGTGAAAAACCCATGGCCATCACCAGCACCGAGGTCAAGGCGATGATGGCCGCGGCGCGCCGGGGCAAGGTCATGCTCTCCACCTTCCACAACCGGCGCTGGGACGGCGACTTCGTGCTCTTGCGTGACCTGATCCAAAAAGAGGCATGGATAGGCCGGGTGTTCCGCATCGAGGCCGGCTTCAGCGGTTATGGCCCGCAGGGCAACTGGTGGCGCGCCGACCGCAAGATCTCCGGCGGCGCCATCTACGACTGGGGGGCGCATTTCACCGACTGGATCCTGAATCTGGTGACCGACCCGGTGGACTGGGTGAGCGGTTATCAGGTGAAGAACCCCGAGTGGTCGCGGTACAGCAACGAAGACCACTCCGAATACACCCTGCGCTTCAAGGGTGGGGCCGTGGCTACCCTCAGCATCTCGAATCTGGCGATGAGCCCCAGACCGCGCTGGCGTATCCTCGGGGAGCAGGGTTCCATCGAGGATGTGGGCGGCAAGTTCCTGGTCAAGAGCCTGGTCAAGGGCCGGCAGGCCAGCACCGAGGTGGCCTTCCCCAAGTCCGACTGGGACGCCTACTACCAGAACGTTCTCAACCACCTGCGCGGCAAGGAAAAGCTGGTGATCACTGCGCAGTCGGCGGCGCGGGTGATCGGGGTGTTGGAGGCGGCCAACCTCTCGGCGGCCAAAGGCTCGCAGCCCGTGAAGCCGGCATTTGTCTGAACTGCCGCGTCTCGACGGGGCCCGGGGCCGGGCCATCGCCCCGCTGGTGGGCATCGGGGGCAAGTCCGGCGATACGGTGATCGGCCTGTCGGCGCTGCGGCGCAACCGGCCCCTGGCGCTGGTCTTCGCCTCACCGGGCCTGGCCGAGGGTACCCTGGCCGAGTTGGCCGGGTGGCGCCGGGAAGGGGCGCTGCTCTTCGTGGTGGAGGAATGGGAGGTGGTGGCCGGGCGGGTGGGCCGGCCGGACGCCCTGGTCCTGGGTATCCGGCCCGGCCCCCTGGCCGAGGGCATACAGCGCCGGCTGCAGTCGCTAGGCGCCGGAGAATAGCAGGCTGAGATTGAGGGCCGGCGCCGAATGGGTGAGGGCGCCGATGGAGATGAAATCCACCCCAGTTTCGGCCACCTGGCGGGCGTTGCCGAGGTTGACGTCGCCGGTGGCCTCGATCTCGACCTGCGGCGCCTCGCGCCGGAGGAAATGCACACACTGGTGCAGTTCTTCGAGGCCCATGTTGTCGAGCAGGATGCGGTCCGGGTCGGCGGCGGCGGCGCTGCGCACCTCGTCGAGGTTGCGCGCCTCGGCCATCAGCCGCACCCGGCGGCCCTGTTCACACGCCCCCTGGCGGGCCAGGCGCAAGGCCGCGCCCACCCCGCCGACGGCGGCGGCGTGGTTCTCCTTGATCAGCACCGCGTCGTAGAGGCCAAAGCGGTGGTTGACCCCGCCCCCCAGGACCACGGCGTGTTTCTCCAGGGCCCGCAGTCCGGGCGTGGTCTTGCGGGTATCGGTGATCCGGGCGGGCGTGCCGGCCACTGCATTGACGAAGGCGCGGGTGAGGGTGGCTACCCCGGAGAGCCGTTGCAGGAAGTTGAGGGCGGTGCGCTCGCCGGTGAGTATACCGCGGGCCGGGCCGGCGATCTCGAGCAGCAGTTGTCCGGGCTCCAGCGCGGCGCCATCCTCGGCGGCCGGGCTGCAGCGGATCTGCGGTGAGACCCGGTTGAACACCGCCAACGCCACCGGCAGGCCAGCCAGGACCCCGGGCCGGCGGGCGAGGATGGTGGCACTGGCCCGGGCCTGGGCAGGCACCACCCAGGACGCCGTCAGATCGCTGCCTTCCAGACCGAGGTCCTCCTGCAGGGCGAGCTCGACGATGGCGGTGTAGGCTTCGGGGTGCAGTACGGGCGAAGACATCTGCCAGCCTCCTTTTCCAAGAGAAAATAAGCACAACCTCCAGCGGCGTAAAAAGGCCAGCCATGCCCAGTGTGGTCCACGTCACCCACGAAGCCATCCACGCCTCCGGTGGCATCAGTTCCGTGCTCCGGGGGCTCATCACCTCGCCGGCCTATGCCCAGCGTATCGGCCGCACCTTGTTGCTGGGACCCGTCGCCGACCCGGATTTGCCCGAGCCCCTGGGGCCGGGCGGCACGATCATCTACGACCAGGGGAGAGGAATCTGGTCCGCCGAGGTCGGCCCGGCCCTCAGCCAGGTGGAGTTGCGCTGGGGGGTGCGCCTGTTGTACGGGTGGCGGTTGATGGAAACACCGGGTGGACGGGTCGGGGTCGAGGTGCTGCTGGTGGATGTGCGCCAGGCGCCGCACGGCCTCGGGGAGTTCAAGTACCATCTTTTCCAGCGCCTCAGCCTCGATTCGCGCCGGCACGAGGCGGTCTGGGAGTACGAGCAGTACCTGCGCCTGGCCGAACCGGGCCTGGACGGCATCCGCGCCCTGCTCGGCGAGGAGCAGTACCCCTGCTTCCTGATCGCCCACGAATTCATGGGCCTGGGCACCGTGTACAAGGCGCTGCTGGACCAGGACCGGCGCTTCGCCACGGTCTTCTACGCCCACGAGGTGGCCACGGCGCGCCTGATCACCGAGGCCCACCCCGGCCATGACGTGATGTTCTACAATGCCCTGCGCGGGGCGCGCCAGGCCGGGGTGTACCTTGAAACCGTTTTCGGGCCACAAGACGGGTACTTCAAACACGCCCTCATCCGCCAGGCCTGGCGCTGTGACGGGGTTTTCGGGGTGGGCGACTGGGTGCTGGAGGAGTTGCGTTTCCTGGGTCCCGAGTTCGCTGGCCGGCAACTCGATCTGGTATACAACGGGGTTCCGGCTGCGCCCCTGCCCCTGGCCCAGAAGGAGGAGGCTCGGGGCCGCCTGCGGGCGTACGCACAAAGCCTGCTGGGCTGGGCGCCGGACCTGGTTTTCACCCACGTGGCCCGGCTGGTCACCAGCAAGGGCTTGTGGCGGGACCTGATGGTGCTCGAGCAGCTGGACCCCTTGCTGGCGGCAGCGGGGCGCAGCGCGGTCTTCGTGGTCCTGGCCACCGAAGGAGCCCGCCGGGACCCGGCCAGTGTGGCCCGGATGGCCGGCGAGTACGGCTGGCCGTTGGTGCACCGCGAGGGGGCCCCGGACCTCAACGGCCGCGAGCTCGATTTCGACCTGCTGGTGCGCGCCTTCAACACCCGCTCGCGGGCGGTGAAGGTGCTCTTCGTCAACCAGTTCGGCTGGGACCAGGCCAGCTGCGGGCCGCCGATGTCGGCGCAGATGCGCTTCGCCGATTTGCGCCAGGGCAGCGACGCCGAGTTCGGCCTGTCGATCTACGAGCCTTTCGGCATCGCCCAGGTTGAGCCGCTCAGCTACGGGGCCATCAGTGTGGTCAGCGACGTGTGTGGCTGTGTCGGCTTTGTCAAAGGCGTCGGGCCTTTGCCGGGGGGCTTTCTCCAGGGCGACTACACCCGGCTGCCGGTGACGCCCGACTGGCGCGCGGCGCTGGGGTTGGGGGCTGCCGAACGCCGCGAGGCCGAGGTCCGCACCAGCGGCGAACTGGCCCGGGCCCTGGCTCAGCGGCTGCCTCGGGGGCCGCGACAAAGCGAGAGGCTGTTGGCAGAGGGGTACCAGACAGCGAAGCGGATGAGTTGGGAGCGGGTGGTGCAGGAGTACCTGCTGCCGGCCCTGCAGCGCATAGCGCCGCCGGGCTGAGCGCGGTCAGTTGGGGGGTAGATGGTCGCGGACGATGGCGACCAGTTCCTTGATGTTGATCGGTTTCTTGATCACGGCCTGCACACAATCGGGCCGGTTGATTACTGCCTCGTCATCCACCCAACCCGAAACCACGATGATGGGAACCGCATCCCCGCGGTCCCGCAGCAGATAGAGCAGGTCCTCGCCGTCGGCTGGACCGGGCATGTGCAGGTCGAGCAGCATCAGGTCCACCCGATCGCTGTCGAGCATCTGCAGGGCCTGGTCGGCATCGATGGCCGCCCGCACGGTAAATCCCTCCCGCTGCAGCACCGTGACCAGCAGACGCCGCACCTGATCGTCGTCGTCTACCACTAGGAGCTGATGGGGGGAGGTCTGGGTCATGGGGGGTTCCTCGCGGTGGGTACTAAAGGGGTGATGCCCCCCAAATATAGCCCCTTCCCCGAGGAACGCAAGCGGCTAATTTACCGCAAGTTCCGCTATTGGCCTCAGGTATCGGTGGTCCGGGCGCAGCGGAAACCCACCGCTGCGTCGACCGTGGTGGCGGGGAAGTTGTTCCGCACCGTGGTGGTCAGGGCGCGGGGGTCACCGGTATTCCAACTGCTGCTGCGGACCACCCTGAACTCGCCGTCGGCGGGCAGCGGCGGGCCGGGGGGGTCGGCGGCAGGACTCTGAGCGTAGTACTCAGAGGAGTAGTAGTCGTTGGTCCACTCGAATACATTGCCCGCCAGGTCGAGAACCCCGTAGGGGCTGGCCCCGGCCGGATGACTGCCCACCGGCTCGGTGGAGCCGACGAGGTTGTTGTAGTTGAGGTAGGTGCCATCGGGCCGGGCATCACCCCAGGGGTACCGGCGCTGGTCGTCGCCGCGGGCGGCTTTTTCCCATTCGGCCTCGGTGGGAAGGCGCTTCCCGGCCCAGCGGCAGTACGCCTCGGCCCGGGCCCAGTCCACACAATTGATGGGGTGCTCGGCCCGGTCAGCCAGCGGGGCATTACACCCGGCGGTCTGGCCGGCCGGGGCGCAGGCGCCGGCCGCCACACAGGCCTGGTACGCGGCGGTGGTCACTTCGGTTTTGTCGAGCCAGAACAGGGACAATTCCACCAGGTGTTCGGGGTCCTCATCACCGCCGCTGCCCTCGTTGTCGCCCATGGTGAAGGGGCCGGCGGGGATCTGGACCATACCTGCCTGTTCCGGGTACACGCGGGTGGCCACCACCACCTGCACCTCGTCGCGGTCGAGGTGGGCGTCGGCATCCTCCACCTCGAGGGCAAAGAGATAGGTGCCGGCCTGGGTGGGAATGAAGGTGGGCCGGGGGCTGCCCGGATCGGCGAGGAAGACCTCAGGACCGCTGCGCAGGGTCCAGCGAAAGACCAGGGCATCGCCGTCGGGGTCGGAACTGGCTGAGGCGTCGAGGGTGACGGTGACGCCGGGGCTCACCTCCTGGTCCGGACCGGCCTGGGCGCGCGGGAGACCCGAGAGGTGGACCACCACGGCGGTCTCGTCGCTGGTGCTGTCGGTGCCGTCGCTGACGCTGAGCCGGAAGCGGTATTCGCCGTCCTGGGTGGGGGTGAAGGTGGTCTGCGCCGCGGTGCTGTCGGCCAGGACCACCGCTCCGGGGGCGCTGATTACCCGCCACTGGTAGGTGAGGGGGTTGCCGTCGGGATCGGTACTGCCCGAGCCGTCGAGGGGCAGCGGGGCCGGGGTATCGAGGGTATAGGTGAGGACCGGCAGGCCGGCATCCGCGACGGGTGGGTGGTTGAGCAGGCCGGTGATGGTGATCGCCACCGAATCGGGGGCGCTCAAGCGGTCGCCGTCACTGACCCGCAGGTGAAACCAGTAGGTTCCGGGAAGGGACAGCGCCAGGCTGATACGGGCGCTTTGGGAAAGCGAGGTACTGGCGGGGTTGGACTCGGCCGCGGTCCACTGGTAGGTGAGGGTCGCTCCCTCGGGATCGGTGCTGGCCGACCCGTCGAGCACCACCACCTGCCCCAGGGGCTGGGTCTGGTCCGGGCCGGCTATGGCCACCGGCGGCGCATTGGGCGGCGGGGCCGAGGGCGAGGAGCAGCCGGCGAGGAGCGCAAAGGCGAGAGCGAGGGTTCTGAGGGTGTCCATCTTGTTCGATTATAACACCTTTGCCCTTCGACTGTCAATCAGTGACAAAGCCCGGAGACCGGGTTATATTCCCCCCTATGACTGAGGCAAGCCCCGATTTCAACCTGGGTATTTTCGACGGCCAGGTCGACCATGCGCAGGTCAACGAGGCCCTGGCCCTGGGTTCGAAAGCCATCCTCCTGGGGGCCCAGACCCGCCTGCCTTTTTTCCCCGAGGACCAGCAGTTGCCCCGCCTTTATGTGGGCGACCCGCTGGTGACCTTCTTCTGGAAGGTGCTCAAGAAGATCCCCCAGGTGCTGCGCGAGGCCCTGCTGGACAGCAAGATCAGTTTCACCTTGATCCGGGGTTGCCGGCTGCTCTACTTCCGGGATTGCCGGGCCCACCAGGCGGTGCACATCGGCCGGCGCCGGCGCACCATCTATTTGCCCGAAGCCCTCTTTGCCCAGGCCGAGGAGAAGGGCTACGACTACTGGGCCATCGCCGAGGGGGTGATCTTCGCCTCCTGGATACTGCTCGATTACCTGCTGCTGGTCGATGTGCTGCGCGGGGTCCGCAAGCTGGCCGCCGGCAGGCCCGAATTCCGGCTCACCACCCCCTGGCTGCGGCGCCTGATCGAGCAACACAACACCCACCGCCGCGACCACGTCGCCGAGAACCGCTCCGAGGTGCACGAGTTCCTCGCCGCCTACAAGGAGGGATTCCTGCGGCTCACCGGCGCCCGGTTGCAGGCCGCCGACCCCTTCGAACTGGCCCGGGGCCTGTACCAACCCGCCCTGGAACAGCGCTGGGCCCGCGACAAGATGGAGCGGGTGGCCGAGGTCTTCTCCTTTCCCGAGATCTTCCTCTTCGACCGCGACATCATCCACCAGGTGGCCCGCGACCAGGCTCTGGCGCTGGGTCAGCCCCTGGCGCCCCGGGATTTTGCCGAGGTGCTGCACGACTACCAGGACGAACTGCGTTTCGACGCCCGGCCTTTGCTGACAACCCTGGGCAAGTGGGTGATGCCCAAACCCCGGGCGGTTTTCCTCCAGGAGGTGGTGCGCCTGGGGGAGCCGGGTCTGCGCGGCCTGCTCGCGGCGTACCAGCGCGGGGAGTCGGAGGTGGTGCCCCTCATCCACCTGCTCTGGATGTACCTTTGTTCGCTCAGCTCCGATCCGGCCGGGGTTTTCACCCGTATGGGCCGTTGCCGCGCCCTGGTTCTGGCCGGGCAGGAGGAAGGTCTGACCCAGGCGCTCGCCGGGGTGCTGGTCCGACTGGACCGGGCGCCGGGGTACGAGACCCTGCTGGAGCAGGTGCGGCAGTTGGGGGAGCCGGCCCGGGCCGAACTGGAGGATCTGGTGCAGCGGCAGCGCCTGGCCGAGGAGGACGAGTGGGCGCCTTTCAAGGTGAAGAAACAGGGCATTGTGCTGCGCGCCGACGCCTTGCTCGAGGATCTGCAGGGCGGCGGTGGCAAGGGTGTGGGGCCGGACCTGCACGCCGACCTGGTGGTGCGTGAGTTGCTCGAGGACCGCCGGCTGCACCAGCAGAGTTCCGATCCCAGCGGGGCCCTGCTCTGCCCGCGCGCGTACCTGCGCTCCCTGGAGGAGTTCGGCCCCGCCGACCCGGACACCGGTTTCTACCTGGTGGGCCTGCTGGTGCGCCTCGACCGCTCGGCCCAGTACGAATACCTCTGCCGTCAGCTCCCCTCGGTAGGCCCGGCTGCAGTATCGGCGCTCTACAAGGTTTTCGACCAGATCTCGGAGCGCGACCTGCAGCGCCAGCCCATCCGCGAGCAGGCCCGACTGATCCTGGCCCGACTGATGTTGCAGCGGGCCAGCACCGCCCGGAGGCCGTCCTGATGCGCCCCTGGCTGGTCTGGTTGTGGTGCTGCTGCCAGGCGTGTTTTTGGCCGGGGACAAAGACGCCACCCCCGGTCTTGCAATCCTCCGTGGCGGCGCTGGTGGCTGCCGTGGCCCCCGCCGGCAGGGAAATGGCTTTGCCGGGCCTGCGCGACGAGAACGGCAAACGCAGCGCCTTGACCCGCCTGCTCGACGAGGAGTTGGCCGGGGCGCTGGTGCGTTCCGGCGCCGCCTTCGAGTTGGTGGAAGGCGACGAGCAGTGGAACCCGCCAGAGGAGGTGCCCGAGCGCTATCTGCAACAGGTATCGGCGCCGGTATGGCTGGTCGGCCAGGTGCTCCGGGACAGCACCTCGGTCTATCTGCGGCTCCAGGCGCTGGAGCGGCCCGGAACACGGGTGCTGGCCGCCCGGACCCTGCGCCTGGCGGGTGAGCTGCTCGAGCGCCGGCTGGAAACCGCACCGGCGGAGCCCGCCGGACTGGGGGTGCAATTACAGTT
>JADZBP010000124.1 GCA_020852055.1 Candidatus Latescibacterota bacterium | reverse complement strand
CCTCCGGCGACCACACGTAGACCGGCGCCACAGGCCGGTCGCCTGCGGCGGCCGCCTGCAGGGCCGGGTTGTCCTGCAGGCGCAGATCCTGGCGGAACCACACCAGCACCGGCCGCTCCTTCACCAGCCGGGGCTCCTCTCATCCCGAGGATTCACCCCGCACTCTTCCTCGGCGCCCGGTACGCGTGGTCGGGAACCGGATGCAGCTTCCAGATGATGCCCAACCACGACAACACCTTGAGCCCGTAATAGGTCAGATCGATCTCCCACCAGTAGAAACCCTGCCGGGTGGCGCCCGGACAATAGTGGTGATTGTTGTGCCAGCCCTCACCCAGGGTCAACAGGGCCAGCAGGAAATTGTTGCGGCTCTGGTCACCGGTGGGGTAGCGCTGCGAGCCGAAGCAGTGGGACAGGGAATTGATGGTCGAGGTGGCGTGGAAAAGCACCACCGTCGAGATGGAGAAACCCCAGACCAGCATCTGCGCGCCGTTGGTGCCCCACTGCGGCGCCAGCGCTTCCAGCGCCGCGCCCAGCCCGAACATCGCCGCGCCCAGCAGGATGGGCACCAGGTAATCGTAGCGGTTGAGGAAACACAACTCGGGGTACACCGACAGGTCGCGGACCCGCGGCAGCCGGGTGGGGAAATGGCCCCGCGAGGCGATCCACAGGAGGTGGCTCCACCAGAAACCGTGGCGCTCGGCCGAATGCACGTCCTCTTCCTGGTCGGAGTACTGGTGATGATGCCGGTGGTGGCCGGCCCACCAGAGGGGGCCGCGTTGGGCGGCGGCATTGCCCCAGACCGCAAAGACGAACTGCGCCAGACGCGAGGTCTGGAAGGTGCGATGGGAAAAATAGCGGTGGTAGAACCCGGTCACCGCGAACATCCGCAACACGTAACTGAGTGCCGCCACCGCCACCGCCACCGGGCTCCACCCCACCCACCACACCGCCACACAGGAAAGGTGTAAAAGGATGAAGGGCGAGATGCGGAACCACTCCATCCGCAGCGGGTCGGCGCCCGCCGAGGCGTGTAAGGCCGCCTGGTTGGGGTCGACGATCGGGTCTCGACCTTCTTTGGTCTGGAACATCTCCATCTCATGGCCTCGAATTGACAAGAGTGAAAGTATGGTCACATCTGAGATGTGTCAATATTTTGTCTATTTTTAATCGTTTTTATTTGACAATAATTAGACAGAAGTCTATTTTTCCTGGCATGAGCCTTGAGCCTGCCTATCCAATCACCGTGGTGGCCCGCCGCACCGGCCTGAGCGCCCACCAGATCCGCGTCTGGGAACGCCGTTACCAGGCGGTGGTGCCCCGGCGCAGCGCCGGGGGCCACCGTCTCTACGCCGAAAGCGATGTCGAGCGCCTGCTGCTGCTGCACCAGGCCATTGCCGCCGGCCACCACATCGGGCAGTTGGCCGGCCTGGAAGCGGACCAACTACTGGCGCTGGTGTGCCGCGATCCGGGGCCGGCCCCCACCCCGCCAGGCCCCCCCGCCACGGCCGAGCACACCCTGGCCCGGTGTATCGGCGTGATCCAGCACCTCGACACCGCTGCCCTCGAGGCCGAACTGACGCGGGCCCATGCCGAGTACGGGCACCATGCCCTGGTCGAACATCTCATCGCGCCGCTGATGACCCAGGTCGGCGAGTTGTGGCACCAGGACCTGCTGCCCATCGCCAGCGAACACCTCGCGTCGGCGGTGGTGCGCAGCTTCATGGCCCGGCTCAACGCCACCCCGTTGCACCCCGCCGGGGCGCCGGTTTTTGTTGCCACCACCCCGGCGGGCCAGCAACACGATCTCGGGGCGCTGCTGGCCGCCCATACCGCACTTGCCTGCGGCTGGCAGGCCCTGTTTCTCGGCGCCGACCTTCCCACCGAGCAGATCGCCTGGGCGAGCCGGCGCAGCGGCGCCCTGGCCGTAGGTCTGAGTCTGAGCTTCCCCACCGACGACCCCCGGATGGCGGCCGAACTGGTCCAGTTGCGCCGGGCCCTTGGCCCGGAGGTGGCCCTGCTCGTCGGTGGCCGCGCCGCACCGCTGTACCGCGAGGCCCTCCTTGGGGCCGGGGCGATACCGATGACCGACCTCGGGGCATTCCGCCAGCAGCTCGAAAAGCTGCGCGCCGGCAGGTAGTGGTCATGAGGGTACTGTCGTTGCTCGGCGGGTGCCTGCTCGTGGCCCTGGCCGGCCCCGCCGGCGCCGGCACCCTGGTAGGCTCGGTCAGCGACGCGGCCACCGGCAAACCCTTGCCCAACGCGGTCGTCAGGGTGGCGGGTTTGCCCCTGGGGACCTTTTCGGCTGCCGCCGGCGGGTACCGGATCGAGCGCATCCCCGCCGGCGTCCAGGTCATCGTCAGTTCCCACATCGGCTACCAGACCCGAACCGATACGGTTGAACTGGACGCGGGCAGCCAGCGCCTCGACCTCAGCCTGCAGGGCGCGGCCATCGCCGTCGACCAACTCGAGGTCACCGCCACCCGGCCCGAATCACCCACAGCCGGCCAGGCCGGCGCCCTTACCCTCTCGGCGGCCCAGTTGCGCCAGGCCCCGGCCGTGGGCGAACCAGACCTGGTGCGCAGCCTCAGCCTGCAACCCGGGGTCAAAACCGCCTCCGACTACAGCAGCGGCCTCTATGTGCGCGGCGGCAGCCCGGACCAGAACGTGGTCCTGCTCGACGGGGTACCCATCTACAATCCGTCCCACGCCTTTGGGTTTTTTTCGACCTTCAACCCCGACGCCGTCGAGCAGGTGTCCCTGTACAAAGGGACCTACCCGGCCACCTACGCCGGCAACCTAGGTGCCTTGCTCGACGTCTCCACCCAGGGGGAAACCCCGACCCAGGTTCAGGGCAGCGCCGGCCTCAGCCTGCTGGCTGCCCGTTTTTCCCTGGCCGGGCTCTGGGGGCAGGGCGGGTGGAAACTCGCCGGCCGCCGCACCTACCTCGACCCGCTGCTGGCCGCCGCCCGCGCTTCGGGCGCCGAGGTGCCCGGTTACTATTTCTACGACCTCAACGGCCGGGTAGACCAACCCCTCGGGGAGAAGGGCACCCTGGCCGCCAGCACCTATCTGGGCAGCGACCAACTCGATTTCGACCTGGACCAGGACAACCGCCTGGCCATCCGCTGGAGCAACCGCACGCTGGCCTCCACCTGGAACCAGGTCTATTCCCCCGCCCTGCTGGGTTCCCTGACCCTGTCGGCTTCCCAGTACGAAAGCAACACCGCGCTCGACCTCTTCGCCACCCCGGTGCGTTTCACCAACAGCGTGCGCGACCTGAGCGGGCGGCTGGACCTGAGCTACCAGAGCCGGGGCGGCCATTCCCTGGCAACAGGCGTCCAGGTGACTGCCTACCGCCTGAGCTATGCCGAGTATTTCAACACCCGCCAACCCGACATCGACCTCGAACTCTCCCCGGTACAGGCCGGCCTGTACCTGCAGGACCAGTGGCACCCCTGGCCCCTGACCGGGTTGACCCTGGGAACACGGGCCAGCTTCTTCAGTGCCGGCCGCAGGTTCTCCCTCTGCCCTCGCCTGGCCCTGCACCAGACCCTGCAGCCGGGCCTGGCCCTCAAACTCGCCGCCGGCCAGAGTGTGCAGTACCTGCAACTGGTCAGCACCGAGGGCTTCAGCGGCGGCGACTTCTGGTTGCCCCTCGACGGCAGCGTCGAACCCAGCCGGGCACAGCAGGCCACCCTGGGTCTGGAGTGGCAGCCCGTGCCGGAGTACCAGCTCAGCGCCGAGCTCTACCACACCCGCATGCGCGACCTGGTGCTCCTGGACACTCAGGTGGGCGAAAACAGCCAGCAGACCCGTTCCGACAACCTTTTTGTTGCCGGCGGCAAGGGCAGGGCCTCGGGCTTGGAGTGGATGCTGCAGAAACGCAGCGGCCGGCTGCGCGGCTGGCTGGGCTACACCCTGGGCCGGACCCAACGCAGCTTTGCCGAGCTCAATGAGGGCAAACCTTTTGTCCCCAAATACGACCGCCGCCACGACCTGTCCCTGGTGCTGGCCTGGCAGCGCGGTGCCTGGACCTGGGAGTCCACCTTCGTCTACGCGACCGGCCAGGCCTATACCCCGGCGGCGGCGCGCTACTCCCTGCGTTCGCCGGCCACGGGTGAACGGGTGGATTACCTCCTGCCCGCGGCCCGCAACAGCGCCCGCCTGTTGCCGTACCACCGCCTCGACCTGGGAGTCCGGCGCGGCTTTTCGCTGCTGGGCAGCCAGGCCGAGTTCTACCTCCAGGTCGTCAACGCCTACAACCGCCGCAACGAGTGGTTCGTGCAGTACAACACCGACCGTCCCGATACCCGCCCCAAGGTGTTCACCATGTTGCCCGTCCTGCCCTCCTTCGGCCTCAGCCTTTCCTTCTGACCATGGCCATCCGCGTCTTTCTGCTCCTGCTGGCCCTGCTCCCGTCCTGCGCCGCCGACCGCGCCCCCTATACCCTGTTCGGCCCGTCCGCTGAGCCGGCCTTAGTGGTGGATGCGGTGCTGATCGTCGGGCAGGACCTGCCGCCCCTGTACCTGCGGCGCACCAGCGCCCCGGGGGTTCCCTATGACTTCGAGGGCCTCGCAGTGGCCGGCGCCCAGGTGGTGATCCGCCAGGGCGCCCAGGTGTTCCGCTACACCGCAGATCCCGACACCGCCGGCAAATACCAGCCCCCGGTGAACCCGCCCCGGGTGCAGGCGTAGGCCACCTATAAACTGGAGATTCAGGTCGGGGACACAATACTGGGGGCCAGCACCACCACCCCGCCGCCGCTGCACCTCGACGAGGCGGTGCTGCTGGATGCCCGCACCCGGGCCCAACAGGGCCGGCTGCGGCTCTTTGACGAGGCGGGGGCGGCCGCGTACACCGCCCCCGAAAACCAGCTCCACTATCTGGAGGGCCTGCTGGAGTTGCGCTTTGCGCCGGTGCAGGCCGCCGGCTATCAGGTGGCCATCTTCAGTCTCGACCCCGGATCGGCCTTCCTGGTGGACGCCGATTTCCTCGAGCCGGAGGACCAGGGCGATTTTGAACGCCAGGGCAGTTCGCCGCCCATCGCCGACACCCGGGGCCAGGTCTCCCTGCCCTGGTTCTCGGTGGCGTACGCGGGCCGGCACCTCTTCAAGGTCTACGCCCTGGACCAGAACTGGTTCGACTACCTCCGCACCAACCCCGCCACCAATCCGGGTTTTGGCAGCGGGCTGGCCGGCGACAACTTCGAGCGCCCCCTCTTCCACGTCGAAGGCGGCATCGGGCTTTTCGGCTCGGCCTCGGTGGACTCGGTGGGATTCACCGTGTTGCCCCGGCGCTGAACCCCTATTTCATCCGGCGGCGCAACTCGGCCTGGGCCTCGCGGAACAGGTCGATGAGCCGGGCCCGCACCGCCTCGTCGCGGAATACCCCGATCCTGCCCGCCCAGGCGATGCCACCCTCCAGGTGGGTGAGCAGGTAGTTGCCCTCAGTGGGCGCAAAGGCGCAGCGATCCCCCACGTCGAGGTACACCGGCGAGGAATGGGCCATCACCGGCCCGGCGTCGGTCAGGTGGGGACCCCAGCAGCGGGCCGCCACCCACGAGGATTTGCCCACCTTCAATTTGTGCCGCACCCGCACCTGGCGCGCACCGGGCTCAGCGTATTCGCGGGCCACCGAACGGCCATTGACGATCAGCTCCACCGCCGTCAGCGGCCACACACTCCAGGCCGCGGCCTCCACCTCCACGGTGCCGCCGTTGCCTTTGAGCGCGAGTTCCTCACCCATCGGTTGGCCCTCCACCTCGAGGTCGATCATCGCCCCGGTGCTGGCGAAGGTCTGCCCGCGTTTCACCGCCTGGCACCAGTTGTCGAAGCTGAACTCCTCCCCTTCCTCCAGCCGCGCATAGGTGCGAGACCCGCCCAGGATGCGGCCGTTGGACATCTTGTCCGTGCCGCCGACGATGGGCAATTTCTGGCCCACGTTCAGCCAGCGGTAATAACCTTTCTCTCCCTGGCCCAACTCCTCGCCCTGCCAGATCCAGCACATCTCCGCCGCGTCGGCCTGGCCCAGCACGATATTGGCGGCGTTCTCGAAGTCGGGCACCGGCATATGCGGCATCACCACCAGCCCGCCCTGGTTGCGGCAGGCTTCGGCCCAGTCGGCCATCAGGGCCTGGATCTCCCCGCCCACCCAATCCTCCTGCGGCCCGCCGGTGCACATGGGCGCCACCAGCTCCCGCAGGCCCAGCAGACTGATATGCCCCAACACGTGCTGGCGGTTCTCCTGGCTCACCCAGATGAGATGGTCGCGGCTGCTGGTGGGGGCCAGCCCGCCGGTGAACTCCTCCCACGAAGTGAAGAGCCGGCCCCACTGACTGGCCAGCAGGTGCACCACGTTGAGATCCTCCCCGGCCGCCTCCAGATGGCTGGACTGGCTGGAGAGGAAATGCACGTGGGTGTCGCCCGAGTAGAAGCGGTGCTCCTTCATGTCGAAGGCGCGCCGCACCTTGAGGGTGAGATGGCGCTGGCCGGGTTTGATCTCCAGTTGTTGGCGCAGCGGGAGATATTCGAAACCGCGCACCACCTCGCTGAGCACCGGGCCCACCGGCAACTCGATCTGGCAGGTGCCGTCGATGTAGGCATAGGGCACCCCCCGCACCTTGCAGTCGCCGCCCATGTCCTCGAACCAGGCGGTGTTGACATCGGCCTGGTGGCCGTGGGGGGCGAAATAGGCGCCGTGGGTGGAGCGGAAGTGCACCCGGCAGCCCACGGGTTTGCCGGTGTCCGCATCCTCCACCCGCACGTGCAACCACTGTTTGCCGCGCGGGCTGACCAGCTCGACCTGCACCCGGCCCTGCCTGGCCTTGCCCTTTTCGAGCACCTCGCCCCAGCGGAAACTGCCCTTGGCGCCCTCGCCCTCCACGTGCAGTTGGCCCTCTGGGGAAGCGTGGATCTCCAGGTACCGACCCGGTTTGATCTCCTGCCCTCCCCGCCCCCAGCCCGCCTCGTCAGTGGAAACGAAATCCTCGCCGGGCACCGCCAGCTGGTCCTGGCGCACCACCACCCCGCGGTCCATCTGCACCCGCACCGGCCCCTCGCCGGGAGCCGTAACCGCCACCTCCTCGCGGGGCTGCCAGACAAAGGGGTCGGTCTGCTCGTCGCACAGGGTCACCGCCCCCAGGGCCAGCGGCGTGGGGCCGGCCGCCTCCAGTTGCAGGGCGGCGATGGTCTTGGCCGGGGAGGGGTTCACCCAATCGTAGAGCCACCAGCCCTGCAGGTCGCTGCTCTGGGTGCGCACCCCGGTCTGCACCATGCCGTACGAGGTGCTGCGGTCGCTCAGGGGCACGGGCAGGAACTCGCGGCAGTGGCGGCAGAGGAAGGGGTGGTGCCCCCAAGGAATGGCTGCGTCGTGGATCTCGAAGCGCCGGCGCAGCTCCAGCACCACCTCGCTGCCGTCGGTGTAGAACAACCGGTAGGCGCCCAGGCGTTCGCCGGTGCCCTCGAGGGTGGCATAGGCGCCCTTGGCCGGGGCGCAGACATGGGCCAGCAAGAGGCGGCGCGCCTTGCGGCCCACCGGGATGCGGACCTTGGCCGGCACCCCCTTGCCGGCCCCCCTGGCCACCACCACCAGGCGCTTGGCCCGCTCGGCGGGGGCCAGCTCAAAGGGGATGCCCCAGAACAGGTTCTTGCCCGCCGGCAGGTTCGCCAGCGCGGTCTGTTGCGGATCGGCCGCCGGGGCCGGCCACAGCCAGCCTTTGGCGGTCCTCAAATTGGCGCTGCCGGCGTTGCACTGCGCTGTGAGCGGAAGCGGCGTGAATGCGGCCATATCTCACCCTCCGGGAAAAGGTTTCGCCAAACCCCGAGCAATATACCCCTGCCCCCGAGGCGGGGCAAGCGCGGGGAACCCCGGCTCCGGGCAGCAGTCCCAGCAAGGAGAGAATAGACAGTAGGCGACTGAGGGGCCTATATTTACCTCGTCACCTCCTAACCTCGACGCAGGACATGAATCCGCCGAAAGCCAATCCCTTCCAAGAGTGCGCCCTCATCGTTCAACAGGAGGGCCGGACCCAGGATGCCCTGGCCAAGTTTTTTATGCTCCTGCTGAACTACCGGTACGGACTCGATATCATCGTCGCCCATACCTCGGTGGAGGCTTTCTCGGTCATCCAGCGCTACAAGGACAGCGACAAGATCCGGTGCAGCATCGTCATCCAGAACCGGCGGATTCAGAACCGCTCCGCCCTCTCCGCGCTCAACCAGGACGATCAGTTTCCCCTCATCCTGGTCCTGCCCGCCCAGCAGCTCGAAGAGCAGCAGGACCTGGTGCATCGCTTCACCCACGT
>JADZBP010000123.1 GCA_020852055.1 Candidatus Latescibacterota bacterium | reverse complement strand
GCCAACGAGTAGCGGTAGAGCAGGTTCAGGCCGCTCCCGTCCGGCATGAGATAGCGGTCGTAGGTGGGCTTGAGGTTGGTGTAGCTCCACGAGAAGGTCAGGTCATGGGCGGAGAAGAACTGCATGCCGTCGTAGAAGCTGAGGCTGTGCTGCGGATCAACCACCGTCGAATCCTGCCGGGCGACGTCGCCGGGCAAGAGACCAGTGACGTCGAACTTCTCGCCATTGGTCTCCTGGACCAGGAAGATGGCCAACTGCTGGCGCAGCGAGCGCAGGGTCCAACCCTCGTCGTAGTTGCGGTTGAGGTACTGAAAGGCCAACTCCTGCCGGCGGCTCAACGGCAGGTCCACACCCAGGGCGATGTTGCTGAGCACGGTCTTGAACAGATCCTCGCGCGTCTCATACTGCTTGAGGTGCCGCTCAGCGTCGGGAATGAGCAGGAAGCTGGTCGAATCGACCGGCGAGACGACGGATTCACCCGCCAGCACGGTGTCGACGACTATCTGCCGGGTGTGGATCAGGTTGTCGATCTCGCGGCGGCGGAAGCCCACGTAGAAGGACGGGTTGAAGGTGCGGTTGTTGCCGCTGACGGGCAGCAGGCTGCGCTGATAGTAGACCCCGAAATCGGTATTGAGATCGGTATCCTGGCGCATATTCTTGCCCACCACACCCCAGGCGGTGAATTCGTCCCCGCCCAGCTGCTCGCCGGTGGTGATCTGCATGCCGGCGCTGAATTGGTTCAGGCCAAAGGTATTGCCGATGAAGGCCGGCCCCACCTGCAGGATGGGCACATAGCTCAACTGCCGCCGCCCGGTGTAGTGCCCCACCTTGAACTCGTCGGCCAGCTTGGGCAGGCGCGGGTTCGACTGGTAGTCGCGCTGCGCCACCGACTCGAAATGGGCCTCGCGCTGGTACGCCCCCATGGCAAAGCGGTAGAGGCTGTAGTTGCTGGCGTGGTACCCGGCGTAGACCACCTTGCCGTCAGAGGCCACCGCCGGGGTGAAGGCCCCGCCCACCACGTTGGTCAGCTGATCGACCCGGCCGTCCTCGAGGTTGTAGCGGTAGAGATTGAAGACGCCGCTGCGGTCGGAGGAGAAGACAAAACCGCTGCCGTCGGGCAGCCAGCAGGGATCGCGCTCGTCGGCCTGCGAGCCCAGCAACACGCGGAAACCCGAGGTGTCGGCATTGGGAAAGGCCAGGCTGTCGGGGAAGACCTTGAGCGAGTCGGGAATCTTGGCCAACTGGCGGTCGCGCAGGCCGTACTCCTTGGGCCGGGGCGGGCTATCGGCCCGGATCAGGGCGATGTCGCGGTCCTGGCCGCGGAAGACGCTGAAGAGGATCCACTTGCCGTCGGGCGAGAAACGCGGCGAGCTGTACTGGGTGCCGTCGGCATTGTTGGTGAGGAAGGTCCGGCGGGTGCTCTGGCGGTCCAGCAGCCCGATATTGTTGGTGCCGTCCTCGTTGTGCACGAAGACGATCTGTTTGCCGTCGGGCGAGAAGGAGGGGTCCTTGGCCCGCAGGCGGGCGCTGATCCGGGTCTCCTCATCGGCGGCCAGGTCGTAGAGGAAGAGATCGTTGAACCCTTCCTTGTTGCGCGCGTAGAGCAGCTGCCGGCTGTCGGGCGACCAGGAGATGCGGGTATCGACGTAGGGATCGAGCAGCTTGCGTTTGCCGGTCTCCAGGTCGAGGATGGCCAGGCGCAGGATGGGATAGTCGCGTTTCTCGCTGGTGAGGAAGGCCAGCTTTTTGCCGTCGGGCGAGAGGGAGGGATGGTACTCGATGATGCCCTCGTCCTGGTCCTTCAGCTTCTCCCCCTCGAAAAAGCCCTGGTTGTGGATCTCCGAGGCCAGCGGGGTGTAGCGATCCTTGAGGAAGCGGCTCCAGTCGTGATAGAGTTGGTCGGCGGAGATGACCAGCACCTGGCGGATGGCCGAGTCGAAACTCACCGCCCCGGCGTGCCGGGTGAGGGCTTCGGCCTTGTCGCGGCCGTACTGGTCCTTGATGTAGAGCATCAGGCCAAAGCCCTGGTTGTAGACCATCTCGCCGTAATAGGCCCCGGTGCGATTGGACAGACTTCCCATCTCCGCGTAGGAGAGCAGATCGTCCTCGAGGGTGGCCATGCGCAGCAGCATGTCGCGGTGGGTGTCCCAGACATCGTAGCCGAACTTCTCGTCGGCGAACTGGGCCACCCCCTCGTTCCACCAGTCCGGGGTATTGAGATGGAAAAGGGGCAGGTCGAAGGAGATGTCGGGGTTGGCGTCGAAGCGCGACACCGAGATCATGGCGAACTGGAAGGGCCAGGGCTGGCGGGCGCGATTGAGGGTCATGACGTGGGCCAGTTCGTGGGTCACCACGTCGCGGATCCAGTCGTGGTCGCCGCGCAGCTCGAAGTCGAGGGCCGTCGCCCAGATGAAGATGGTGCTGTTGTAGTAGTCGGTGGAGCCGTTGCCCAGCACGTCGGAGTTGTCGAGGACCACGATGTGCACCGGCGAGAAGTCGTCGTAGTAATCGTAGGCCGTGGCCATGGGATCGAAGACTTCCTCGGCGACCTCGGCCACCCGCCGCGCCGTGCCTTCGGTGCCGGGCATGAAGTGCACGCGGAAATGGTCGGTGATGATGGTCTGGACCTGGGCCACCGCCGGGCGGGGGGCCGCTGCCAGGACTGCGAGGAACAACAGGACGCCGGAGAACAACGAAGTCAAAAGTGCCTACCTTTCTTTTATATTAGAACCTGATAAAGATACCCGGCGCTTATTCGAGTGTCAATTTGCGTCTTTTAGCGCCCTTCGGCTGTGTCCTGGCGCACAGCGCGAATCACTTCAGATACGCGTCCTCGACCTTGCGCAGCGCCGCGAGGATGTCGGTCACTTCCTGGTCGGTGTAGTTCTCGTGTACGGCCAGCACGAAGTGGGTCTCGGCCGCTTCGACGGCGTTGGGGCAGGGGAACTGAGCCTGGCGGTCGCCCTGGTAGGCGGGCAGGCCCCAGGGGTAGTCGCTGGGCGGAAAAACCAGGCGCTCGCGGAACCACCGCGCCTCGGAGGGCAGGTGCCGGTACGAAGCAGTGACCGGAATGCCCTCGGCGGCCACGGCCCGGGCGAAGGTGTCCTTGTCCACCTTGAGGCGGGCGGCCTCGACCCGCAGCCGCATGAACCAGTACACCCCTTCGCTCTGCGGCGCTTCCCAGCCGGCCCGCACCGCCTGGAGTTGGCCCAGGCCGGCGATGATGCGGCCGGCCACCTGCCGCCGCCGCTGGGTGATGCCCGCCAGTTTGCGCAACTGCACCCGGCCCACGGCCGCGGCCAGGTCGTTGCCGTTGAGGTTGAGTCCGGCCCGCACGTTGGAAGGGGAATCGGTGTTGAAGGGTTTGCCGCGGTCGGAGAAGCGTTTGGCCCGCCAGTAGAGTTGCTCGTCGGCGGTGTAGACCACCCCGCCCTGCGGCCCGGTGGCGTGGTGTTTGCCGCTCATGGTTGAGAAGGCGGCGATGGCGCCCAGGCTGCCCACCAGCCGGCCCTGGTACCGGGCACCGTGGCTCTGGGCGCAGTCCTCGATCACCGGCAGGCCGCGCGCAGCAGCCAGGGCGAGGATGGCGTCCATTTCCGCCGGCTCGCCGGCGATGTGGGCCACCACGATGGCGCGGGTGTGCGGCGTGAGCACTGCGGCGATCTGCTCGGCGCCGCTGTTGAAGGAGCCGGGATGGGCGTCGGCCACCACCGGTACCAGGTTGAGCAGGGCCACGGGCATCACCCCGCCCGGATCGGTGATGGGCGGTACGATCACCTCGCCGGCGGGCGCCAGCTCCAGCGCCCCCAGCGCCACGTACAGGGCGCTGCTGCCCGAATTGACCAGATCGGCGTACCCCCCACCCATGAACTGGGCAAACTCCCGCTCGTAGGCCTGTTCCTCCGGGCCGCCGTACCCGATGGCGTCCCCCGTCTCCATGGCCCGGTCGAAAAGGGCCACGGCCGCCGCCTTCTCCTCAGCGCCCAGGAGGTGGCGCTTGGGGAAGGGAGTGGTCCGCACCTTGGGTCCGCCGTCTATCGCCAGCATGGGGTTTCCTTTCTATATTTGGCCTCGTGCACCGGGGCCGCGCGCCCCTCCCTCCAATAATATTCCAGAGGCCAGCTATGGACAAACCAGTCACCCTGGGCTTCGTGGGCTGCGGCAACATGGGGCAGATGGCCCACATCGCCAATTACGCCGAGATCCCCGGCATCCGCCTCAAGGCCCTGGTGGATGTGAAGCAGGAGCAGGCCCGCAAGGTGGCGGCCCGGTACGGCATCGAGCAGGTCTACGGCAGTGTCGAGCAGCTCGCCGCCGATCCCGAGATCGACGGGGTGGTCTGCATCATGTTCTGGGGGCTGCAGGAGGAGCCGGCCATCCAGCTTTTGCGCGCCGGCAAACACGTGATCGTCGAGAAACCCCTGGCCGGCAACGCCGCGGCCGGCGGCCGGATGGTGGAAGCCGCCCGGCAGGCGGGCAAACACTTGATTTGTGGATATATGAAATGCCACGACGCCGGCATCCAGTGGGCCAGGCAGCGCATCCAGGAACGGGGCAAGATCAACCAGGCCCATCTCTTCTTCACCGGCGGTGACTGGTGGGCCAACCTGGGCAAACCCATCACCACCCAGGAGGAGGCCCCCCAGGGCTGGGGCACCTCCCACTGGATGCCCTCTGGTCTGAGCCCGGCCCAACAGCAGGCCTTCTCCTTCTTCATCAACATCTACAGCCACCACCTCGGGGTTTTCCGCTTTCTGCTGGGCCAGGAACTGAAGTTCCGAGCCATCCTGCCGCAGGACCCCAGCGAGACCGTACACTTCACGGCCGGCGATACCCAGGTGGTGCTGATGCGCACCCGCATGGCCTGCGACTGGTGGGAGGAGAAGGTGCGGGTGGTCTTCGACGACGGGTACGTGGATGTGGCCCCGCCCCCGCCCATGGCCCGCAACGTCAACGCCAAGGTCGAGGAGTACCGCAAGGGCAGCGAGGGCCAGGCCAGCACCCTCACCCAGGGCCTCACCGGCTGGAACTGGGCCTTCAAACGGCAGGCCGAGCATTTTGTCCAGGTCTGCGCCGGCCAGGCCGAACCCCTGGTCCCCGGCGAACACGCCTGGCGCGATCTGGTGTTGATGGAGGAGATGGCCCGCGCCTACCCGGCGGGTTGATCCGCCCGTGATCCTCCTGCTCGCCCTGGCCGGCGCGGCCCTGCTGGGCACCGCGCTGCTCATCCCGCCCATCAAACGGCTGGCCTGGCGCTGGAACCTGGTCGATCACCCGGCCGCCGGCACCCACAAAGGCCACCGCCACGCCACCCCGTACGGTGGCGGCGTCGCGGTTTTCGCCGGCCTGGCGGTGGCGCTGGCCGCCGGACAGTGGTGGCTGCCCGAGTTGCAGGCGCCGGAGATCGGTTTCCTGCTGGGCGGCGGCGCGGCGCTGCTGCTCCTGGGCCTGATCGACGATTGGCGCGGCCTTTCGCCCCTGCCCCGCTTTGCCCTGCAGTTCGCCGTCGCCGGCGGCCTGGTTTGCCTCTGCCCCCAGTACCGCCTGCCCCTGCTGCCGCAGACCCCTTACCTGGCCACCGCCCTTAGCGCCGTCTGGCTGGCCGCCATGGCCAATGCCTTCAACTTCCTCGACAACATGGACGGCCTCAGCGGCGGCATGTCGGCCATCGTGCTGCTGGCCCTGGCCCTCATGGGCTGGTGGGCCGGCCACCCGGCCATCACCCTCATCGCCCTGGCCCTGAGCGGGGCCGCCGCTGGTTTCCTCTGCTACAATTTCCCCCCGGCCAGCATCTTCATGGGAGACGCCGGCGGTCTTTTCCTCGGCTTTGTCGCCGCCGGCCTCAGCGCCCAACTGGCCCACGAACACCCGGCCGACCCGCTGCTGCTGGCCCCGCTGCTGGTGCTGCTGGTGCCGGCTTACGATCTGGGCTCGGTGATCCTGATCCGCCTGTGCCGCCGCCTGCCGCCCTGGCGCGGCGACCACAACCATCTCAGCCACCGCCTGGTGCGCCTGGGCCTCTCGCGCCGGGGCGCGGTGCTGGTCATCTATGCCCTGACCCTGGGCGTGGCGGCCGGCGCCCTGAGCGCGCTGCACACCGGCAATCCCTGGCTGCTGCTGCCCCTGCCGCTCTTGGCCCTGGCCGGGGCCGGCTTCGAGTTCGCCGCCCGAGGCCGCCTGCTGCAGGCGCCGCCGGCGTGAACGCCGTCATCGCCAAAAGAAAGGAAGACCCATGTCCACCCCCAAGAAACTGCTGATCACCGGGGCCGCCGGTCTGGTGGGTTCCGCCCTGCGCCGCTACCTGCGCGGCCGTTATCAACTGCGCCTGCTCTTCCACAGCAATATCCCGCCGGTCGAACCCGAGGACGAGGTGGTGGTGGCCGACCTGGGCGACTTCGAGACCATGCTCGAGGCCGGCGCCGGGGTGGACGCCATCGCCCATCTGGGTATCGCCACCACCAAACCAGGGTACCCGAACAGCCGCTACACCCAGATGATCATGGACACCAATATCCGCGGCACCTACAACATCTTCGAGTCGGCGCGCATCAACAAGATCCCCAAGGTAGTCTTTGCCAGCACCAATCACGTCACCGGTTTCTACGAGAAAGAGAACCAGCGCAGCAGCCCCGACCTGCTGGTGCGGCCCGACAGCATGTACGGGGTGAGCAAGGCCTTCGGCGAGGCCCTGGGCCGCTATTACCACGATCAGTACGGGATGTCGGTCTACTGCCTGCGCATCGCCAATTTCCCCAACACCGACACCGTCAACACCCCCTACGAGCCGGGCCGCAACCGCTGGCTCAGCGCCCGCGACATGGCCGAGTTGACGGCCTGCTGCCTCGAAGCCCCGCACCCGCAGTTCGGCATCATCTACGGGGCCTCCAAGGGCGGTGAGCTGAAATGGGATCTGAGCAACGCCAAAGAACTGGTGGGCTGGGAACCTCAGGACCGGGGCGCCCCGGACGCATGACCGAGGTCTCGCGGCTGGGAGGCGGGTACGCCGAATCGCGCCCCGACCCCGGCCCCACGGTCGAGGCGCTGCTGCGGGTGGTGCGCCCCGGCGCGGCGGGTGCCTGTCTGGGCATCATCGCCGGGCCGCCGGGCGTGGGCAAATCGGCCCTGGCGGCACGCCTGCTCACCCTGGCGCCCAGGAGCTTCTGGATCGACAAGGACTTCACCGCCGCTGGCTTCGTGCTCGCGGCTGCCCGCCAGGCCGGCCAGCCCGAAACCAGCGCCTACGGCACCCCGGCGTACTGGGAGAACCTGCGGCCCCTCGAATACGCCGGCCCGCTTTCCCTGGCCTGCGCCAACCTGGTGGGGGATCGCCTGGTGCTGCTGTCCGGGGGCTGGGGCCCCGAACTGGCGGTCCCGGCCCTGTGGGAGGGCCTGCGGGAAGGGCTGGCCCCCGCCCGCCTGCGGGTACTCCACCTCGACGCCCCGCCCCTCGAGGTGTGGCGGGCCCGCATGGCCGGACGGGGCTCGCGCAGCGACTCCCCCTGGTTCGAACACTTTGCCGCCACCCTCACCCGCCTGCCCGTCTGGCAGGGCGCCATGCGCCTGGGCACCGACCGGCCCATCGACGCCGTGGCGGCGGAGGCCTGGCGCGCCCTGACCTGAAGTCCCGCCTCCCGAGCAGTGCGGTCGCCGCACACTCACCCGCTGGCTGACCGGCCTCTCCCTCTAGGAAATTAGAAAATTGTCGGGATCATTTTCCTTGCTCAAGCGTTTTTTTTACCTAGATTCTCTGAGGCATTCCTCTTTCGCTGAAGATGGTCATGACAAGAGAACGCAAAAGCGCCTATCGCTCCCAGTTCGACGGTCATCGGCGCCTCGCCGCGGCGGTGATTCTCCAGGCGATCAAGGATATGGATACCGGACCCACCGTGAACGACCGCAAGAGCGCCAGCGAATTCCTCGAAGGCGACATGTGGCCCTTCTCCGACGTGCTCGACCTGCCCATGGACGGACACGCCCTGCAGACCTATCTGCGCCGTATCCACCACGCAGTAGCCGGCCGGCCGGAAATGTAAGCTGAGGCCGGGGCCGGGCCGGACGCAATTGGCCCTGCTGCCCCTTGCCGCCACTGCCCGGTGTGTCCACCAAAAATGAAGCGCCGGTCCTCCTGAATGGAGGGCCGGCGCTTGCTCTTTGTACCCTGGAATCAGTTGGTCAGCACCCGCTCGACGGCCTGCACCAGGCGGTCCAAGGCCGCCGGCACCTCGGCCGGCAGATGTACGCGCAGGAGCCGGCGGCCCTGCTTGCTGAGGGCCAGGAAATCCCCCAGGGCCTGGGCGTCCTTGAGCACCCCGAAGGAAAACTTCCGCCCCGGAATGGGCAGGTCCCGGGCGTCGGCGGCGGTCAGTTGCAGGAAGACCCCGCTGTTGGGGCCGCCCTTGTGCAACTGGCCGGTGGAATGCAGGAAACGCGGCCCGTAGCCCAGGGTGGTGGCCACCTTCCGGGTGTCGCGCACGTGCAGGCGGATGGATTGCAGTTTCTCCTGGTGCAGGCCATTCATCTCCACATAGGCGTTGAGCGCGAAGTAGTCGCCTGCCTGCAGGCGGCCCAGATGGGCGGCCAGATAGGACTCCAGCGAGCCGGCGGGGAACCCGGTCCTGGCGGCAGCTGCGGCCAGGTACTCGGCGTTGGCCTGGTCGGCGAAGAGCAGGATGCCTTCGGTGTCGAGGATGGGCGGCTCGGCGGGCATACGGCCGCTCTGCTCGTATTCGTCGGTCAATTCGCGGGTGTAGTCCTTGCTCTCCTGCACGTTGGGCTGGTTGAAGGCGTTGATACCCAGCACCGCGCCGGCCACCGCCGTGGCGATCTGCCAGCGGAAGAACTCCTCCCCCAGCGCCAGGGTGTCGGCCAGGCTGATGCGCACCACCGGATGGCCGGCCTTTTCGAGGGCCTCGACCGCGGCGTCCTGGCCGGCGTCGGGGGCCTGGTCTAGGCGCAGATAGACAAAGAGCCGGTCCTGGCCGTAGACGGCGGGCGGGCCGAGCAGTTCGTTGTCCACCGGAATCAGCCCCTTGCCCTCCTTGCCGGTGCTCTCGGCCAGCAGCTGCTCCAGCCAGGCGCCCAGGTCGCTGATACCCGGCGAGGCGACCAGGGTCACCTTGTCGCGGCCGGCCTTGGCCAGGTCTCCCAGGACCACCCCCAGCACCACGCCGGGGTTCTCGCGGGGCGGCACGCAGGAGGCGCAGCTGTGCACCATCCGTTCTGTTCGCTCGAGAAAGGCCTGCACCCCCAGGCCCATCAGGGCCGCCGGCACCATGCCGAAGTTCGACAGCGCCGAGTAGCGGCCGCCGATGGTGGGCACCCCCATGCAGATATGGCGGAAACCCCGTTCGCGCGCGTCGATCTCCATCCTTGAGCCCGGATCGGTGATGGCGATGAAATGGGACCCGGCCCGGTCCCCCACCGCCTGCTGCATGCGGTCGAAGAAGTAGTTGCGGAAGACGTTGGGTTCGGTGGTGCTGCCCGATTTGCTGGCCACCACCACCACGGTGCGCGACAAATCGACCTTCTGCTCGAAGGCCCGCACCTGCGCCGGCACCGTCGAGTCGAGCACGTGTAACTGCGGGTACCCGGGGATGCGGCCAAAGGTCATGGCCAGGACCTCGGGGCACAGGCTGCTGCCGCCCATACCCAGGAGCAGGATGTGGGTGAAGCCGGCCCCCTTGATCTGGCGGGCCAGGTCCTCGAGGTTGGCCACCTGCTCCAGCTGCTGTTCGGTGATGTGCAGCCAGCCCAGCCACTGTCCCTCGTCGGCCCCGCTCCACAGCGAGGCGTCGCCCTGCCACAGCCGGCGCACCTTGCCTTCGCGCCGCCACTCCTCCAGGGTATGGTCCACCGCCGCCTGATACGCCCCCAGGTTGAAGGTCTGCCGGTCCAGCAGCGCCCCCAGCAGGGCCTGGCGCTTCTGCTCCACCGCCCCCAGCAATTTGTCGAAGGCATCGGCAAAGAGCCACACCCCGTCGGTGAGCAGCTTCTGGGCGATGCCCTCCATGTCGAGGCCGACGTTGGCCAGTATCGCCATGGTGTCGCGGGCCTCCTCCACCCCTTCCTCAAGGCTGGCCCGGCAGCGGCCGTGGTCGCGGAAGGCGTTCCAGGTGGCCGCCGGGATGGTGTCCACGGTGTCGGGGCCGATCAGCTCCTCGACATAGACCACGTCGCGGAAGGTGGGGTCCTTGGTGCTGGTGCTGGCCCATAGCAGCCGCTGGGTCTGGGCGCCTTTGGCGGCCAAGGCCTGCCAGCGTTCGGAGCCAACCATCTGCCGGTACTGGCGATAGGCCAGGCGGGCGTTGGCGATGGCCACCTTGCCCAGCAGGCCCTGCAGCTCGGTGCGCTCGCGCGGCCGTTCCGAGGTTTTGAGCCGGGCGCCCAACTGCGCGTCGATCAGGGTGTCGATGCGGCTGACAAAGAAGCTGGCGACACTGGCCACCTGCTCCAGTTTGCCGCCTTTGGCGGCCAGTTGCTCCAGCCCGGCCAGGTACGCCTCCGAGACCTGCTGGTACACCTGACGCGAGAAGATGAGGGTGACGTTGACGTTGATGCCCTGGCCGATGAGCTGGGTGATGGCCGGCAGACCTTCGGGAGTGGCCGGCACCTTGATCATCACATTCTGGCGGCCCACCGCCGCGTGCAGGCGCAGGGCCTCGGCAACGGTGCCCTCGGTGTCGTGGGCCAGGTACGGCGAGACCTCGAGGCTCACGTACCCGTCGCGGCGCCGGGTCTGCTCGTAGACCGGCTTGAGCAGGTCGGCGGCCAGTTGGATGTCCTCGATGGCCAGGGTCTCGTAGATCTGCTGCGCGCTCTTGCCCTGGGCCACCAGCTCGCGCACCGCCTGGTCGTAGTCGGTACTGCCGGCGATGGCCTTCTCGAAGATGGCCGGGTTCGAGGTGATCCCCCGCAACTGGTCGTCGGCGATCAGGCGCTGCAGATCGCCGGAGGTGATCAGGCTGCGGCGGATATTGTCGTACCAGGGGCTCTGGCCAAATTGCGCCAGTTCTACCAGTGGGTTTGCCATGACTCGCCTTTCGCGCTGGGTTGCCTAACCAGGAGGGGGTCTGCTCGCCCCAGAATAGTGGTTCAGGGAGGGGGGACTGTCAACCCGCTTTCGGGCCGTTTTTCGTTAGATTGTATGGCATGGATAACCCGCCGATCCCGCCGCGCTTCCGCGAACGCCTGCGCCTGATCCTGCCACCTGACCGGTTCGCGTCGTGCCTGGAGGCCATGCACCAGGAGCCAGCCACCACCTTCCGGATCAACCCGCTCAAGTCCACCCCGGCCCGGGCCATCGAATCGCTCCAGGCCGCCGGCTTCGCGCTGACCCCGCTCGCCTGGAAGGCCGACGCCTTTGTGGTGCCCCACGCCCAGCGCCGGGCCCTCACCGAAGCGGCCGCCTGCCGCGAGGGCTGGGTCTATCTGCAGAATCCGGCCAGCATGGTGCCGCCCCTGATCCTCGACCCCCAACCCGGCGAATGGGTGCTGGACCTGACCGCCGCTCCGGGCAGCAAGACCCTGCAACTGGCGGGCATGATGCAGGGGCAGGGCAAACTCTCGGCGGTGGAGATGGTGCGCGACCGCTTCTTCCGCCTCAAGGCCAACCTCGAGACCCACGGCGCTGACTGGGTGCAGCTCTACCTCAAGGACGGCACCGGGGTGGGCCGCACCTGCCCGGAATGGTTCGACCGGGTGCTGCTCGATGCCCCCTGTTCGGGCGAGGGCCGCATCAACGCGCGGTACCCGGAGACCTATGCGTACTGGAGCGAGGCGAAGATCCGCGAGATGAGCCGCAAGCAGAAACGCCTGCTCTCCTCGGCGGCCAAGGCCCTCAAACCGGGCGGGGTACTGGTCTACTCGACCTGTTCCCTGGCCCCCGAGGAGAACGAGCTGGTGGTGGCCCAGGCCCTGGAATGGGGCCTGGAGATCGAACCCATCGACGCCCCCTGCGAGGGGCTGCCGGGCCTCACCCAGTGGCAGGGCAAGGACCTGCCCGCCGAGTTGGCCCGCTGCCTGCGCCTGGTGCCCGACGGCCTGCTGGAGGGGTTTTTCGTCTGCCGGCTGCGGAAGCCGGCCTGACCTTCCTAGAGATGCGCCTTCCAGGTGCGATACAGATCGAGGATCTCGGCCCGGCCGTGGTAGGGTTTGTAGACCAGGCGGGCGCGGAGGCGGAATTCCTGCCCGGCCTCGGCCTGGTCGGCGATGTACTGGAAGTCCCAGGCCGGGTTGTAGGTCGAGCGCTCGGCGCAGGTGCCGCCGCCCGAGGGCGACATACACAGCCGCACCGGGGCCTCCTGGTCCAGCATCAGCAACCAGAGCATCTGCCCCTCGGCGGGCCGGCCGTACATCAGGGGCAGGTCGAAGCGGCGCTGGCTGAAGGCATGGGTCAGGCTGCCGTGCCGGTAATGACGCACCGGATCGCCCCAACTGCACGAGGCCCGCGAGCGGTGGCAGAGGGTATTGCCGCTGCCGTGGCTGTCGGCGCTGAGGCTGGCCCAGCGGCCCTGAGGGTCGAGGAAATGCACCGCCGGCGCCTCGGGGGCGTCCATGTAGCTGGCCCAGAAGAAGCCGAAGCGCTGCCCGGCGCGGGGGGCGCGGTGCAGCGTGGCGCGAAAATCGAGGTCGACGAAATAGGGTTCGGCCAGGCTGATGGTGGTCTGGGTGGAGACCCCGGTCAGGGGGCTGGGTGCGTGCACCAGGCGGGCCTCCCGCTCCGAAACCCGTTCCAGGGTCATGGGCAGGTGGCGCGGCTCGAAGATATCGCCGCCCTCCTCGGTCATGAACAGGTCGTCCATAAAATGCTCGAGGTTGAGGCCGGCATAAGCGGGCACAAAACAACTGTGCGGGGCGTGGGTGCTGGCCAGCGACCAGAGGCCGTTGTACCCGGCGCGGTGCTGGGGATGGGCGGCGTCGCCGGCTTCGTTGTCGCCGACCACGGCGCTCAACTGGCTGTTCTTGAGGGTCAGGTGGGCCATGGTTTCCTCCGGAAGAACGATGCGCTAAATTTCGTGCCTACCCGCAAAGACAGGCAAGCATGCGTGCACTAATATACGTCGCCATCCTCTGGCTGGCCGGCTGCGGCAGCAGCAGCCCCGTCAACCCTGGCTCGCCGATCCTGGACATCGAGGTGCAGATCGAGGGCCTGCGCGAGGCGGTCGAGGTCGATAGCGTGTTCTGGGACGCCCGCACCTGGATCCCCACCGCCAGCGGCCAGTTCGAGATCAGCGGCCGCTACGCCCTGACCTTTCGCAACCGCACCGACCAGCCGCTGGAGTTGCGCTACGACCTGCGCTTCCTCGACCGCGACAGCTTTCTGATCGACGTCTTCAACCCCTTCAACCTGCCCCTGCGCCTGGAGCCGCACCAGGCCGGGCGGGAGGGCGGCGATTACTTCATCCGCGCCGACGAACCCCGCGCCCTCGACGAGTTGCAGACCATGCTGGTGCACGTGGTGGCGCAGCCGGCGCCCTGACCAACCGACCGCTACAAGGAACCGACGATGACCGACACTCCCCTCCCCTTCACACCCCTCATCCAGGGCCTGCCCGCCGTGGTGCCCTTCGTGCCGCCCGAGGCGCTGGAGCGGCGCCGGGGCCGGCCCCTGAAGGTGCGGGTGGGGGCCAACGAAAGCGCCTTCGGCATCTCGCCCCTGGCCCGCGAGGCCATGCGCCTGGCCGTGGACCAGGTTTCCTGGTACAACGACCCCGAGGCCTTTGAGCTGCGCACCGCCCTGGCCCGCCTGCACGGGGTGGCCCTGGAGGAGATCTGCGTCGCCGCCGGCGTCGACGAACTGCTGGGATTGGTGGTGCGGATGGTGGTGGAGCCCGGCGCGGCGGTGGTCACCTCCCGCGGCACCTACCCCACCTTCAGCTTCCACGTCGGCGGTTTCGGCGGCCAGCTCTGCACCGTCCCCTACCAGGGCGACCACACCGACCTCGACGCCCTGGCCGCCGAGGTCCGCCGCAGCAACGCCCGGCTGGTGTACCTGGCCAACCCCGACAACCCCCTGGGTAGCTGGCATGCCGCCGCCCAGGTGCGCGCCTTCCTCGATCAGTTGCCCGCCCATTGCCTGTTGGTCCTCGACGAGGCATACGTGGAATTCGCCCCGGCTGAGGTGTTTTCCCCCGTGGAAACGCAAGACCCGCGCCTGATCCGTATGCGCACCTTCTCCAAGGCCCACGGCATGGCCGGGGCCCGCATCGGCTACACCCTGGCCCACCGCCAGGTGGTGGCGACCCTCGACAAGATCCGCAACCACTTCGCCGTCAACCGGGTGGCCCAGGCCGGGGCCCTGGCTTCGCTGGGAGACCCGGCTTTTCTCCGAGGGGTGGTGCAGCAGGTGGAGGAGGGACGCCGCGAGTACCAGGCCCTGGCCGACGAACTGGGCCTGCGCGCCCTGCCCTCGGGCACCAATTTCGTGGCCCTGGAGATCGGCCCGCCGGCCCGCCGGCTGCTGGAGGTACTGCTCGAAAACGACGTCTTCGTGCGTATGCCCGGGGTGGCGCCCCTGGACCGCTGCATCCGGGTCACGGTGGGCACCCCGGCCGAGCGCGCCGCCGTCGCCCAGGTGCTGCGCCAGGTGTTGCCCCAGGTGCGCTCGTGAAGGTGTTGGTCTCTGGGACCGGGGGCCTGATCGGCGGCGGCCTGGTCCGGGCCCTGCGCGCCCTGGGGCACGAGGTGTGGTGTCTGCGGCGGGGCAGCACCAGCGGGGAGACCATCGGCTGGGACCCGGCGGCCGGCCACCTCGAAGCCGCCGTGCTCGAAGGGCTGGACGCGGTGGTGCACCTGGCCGGCGAGAACATCGCCGCCGGTCGCTGGACCCCGGCGCGCAAGCGGGCCATCCTCGACAGCCGGGTGCAGGGCACGCGGCTGCTCTGCGAGCGGCTGGCTGGCCTGAACCGGCGCCCCTCGGTACTGGTCGGCGCCTCGGCCGTGGGGTACTACGGCGACCGGGGCGCCGAGGAGTTGGACGAAAGCTGTCCGCCGGGAACGGGTTTCCTGGCCGAGGTCTGCCAGGCCTGGGAAGGGGCCGCCGACCCGGCGCGGCAGGCGGGCATCCGCACCGCGCACCTGCGCTTCGGCATGGTGCTCAGCGGCGAAGGCGGAGCCCTGGCCCGCATGGCACTGCCCTTCCGCCTGGGCCTGGGCGGACGCCTGGGCAGCGGGCGGCAGTACCTGGGGTGGATCAGCCTGGCGGACGCAGTGCACGCCGCCACCCACCTGCTGGAGAGACCCGGCCTGGACGGCGCCTTCAACGCCCTATCCCCCCACCCCTGCACCAACGCCGAGTTCACCCGCGCCCTGGGGCAGGTGCTGCATCGGCCCACCCTCTTCCCGGTGCCGGCCTGGGCGGCGCGCCTGGCCCTGGGCGAAATGGCCGAGGAACTGCTGCTGGCCAGCACCCGGGCCCTGCCGCGCCGACTGCTGGCTTCGGGTTTCACCCACACCCATCCAGAGCTGGCCCCGACCCTGCGCCTGTTGCTGGGCCACTGAAATGCGGGTTTCCTATACCGCCGGGTACTGGATCTCCCTGCCCGAAGGCCATGCCTTCCCGATGGCCAAGTACCCTCTCCTCTATCAACGGCTCAACGACGAGGGCCTGATCACCGAGGCCCGCTCCCCCGCACCCGTTTCCCCGGAACACCTGGCCCTGGTCCACACCCCCGAGTACCTGGACCAGGCAGAGCGCGGAATCCTGGACCGGGCCGCCGAACGCCGGCTAGGTCTGCCCTGGTCTCCAGCCCTGTTCTTGCGCGCGCGCCTGGCGGTACAGGGCACCCTCGACGCCGCGCGCCTGGCGCTGGAGGACGGCATCGCCGCCAATCTGGCCGGGGGCACCCACCACGCCTTTGCCGACCACGGCGAGGGGTTCTGCGTCTTCAACGACGTGGCCGTGGCCCTGCGCGTCCTGGCCCGCGAGGGAACCCTTGGCCGCGCCCTGGTGCTGGACCTCGACGTACACCAGGGCAATGGCACGGCGGCGATCTTTGCCGGCGATCCGGCGGTCTACACCTTCTCAGTGCACGGGGAGCGCAACTATCCCTTCCACAAGGAGCAGTCCCGCCGCGACGTGGGGCTGCCCGATGGGATCGGCGACCACAGCTATCTGGAAACCCTGGAGCGCCATCTGGACGAGGTGTTGGCCGAGGCCCGGCCCGATCTGGTCTGCTACCTGGCCGGGGTGGATGTAGTGGCCGGCGACCGCTACGGCCGCCTCGCCCTCAGCCGCGCCGGCCTCGAAGCGCGGGAAGGGCTGGTGCTGTCCAAGGTGAAGGCTGCCGGCGCGCCCCTGGTGCTGGTGCTGGCCGGCGGGTACGCCGCCAGTCCCGAAGCCACCGCCGACCTGCACGCCGTGGTCCACCGTCAGGCGCGGCGGGTTTTTGGCTGAAGGGCTACTGGGCCGATGCTGGTTTCAGGGTGATGAAGGTCCGGGTGACCTGTTCGGCGACCCTCTCTAGTTCCACCCCGAACTGCTCGCGCAAAGGCCGGGCGTTCTCCTCCCAGGTGCCGAACTCGGACACAAATTCCAGATCTGCATCACTGTTGAAGGGATTCTGCTCTGGGGGACCATTCCAAGTAAATTCGAGAGTGTCGGTCTTGGCGTCGAACCCAGTATCCTTGGAGTTGAGAAACAGATTGGTGACTAGGTTTGATAAATCCACACGCTTGAACGAGAAAATATTGCCTTTGCCTTCTCGATCCTGAACCGTCAGCCCTCCCCACCAGAACTTGCTCGGCGGCATTTTCCGGCCATCCTGCCTAAAAACAAAATATGTCCGCCCCACTTGGCGCTCGCTGAGATCGCAGTCTAAGCCCACAGCCCGCAGTAAGGTCTGGAGTCGCCGTGGCCAGGGAAGCGCCGTTTTGTATACCGCGATCAAGGATACTCGTCGGTCAGCAACTTCGCTATTTGCAGCGATCAGTCCGGTCGTGTGGGAGACCACCTCGCGCAAGGGTATCCGGTAGAATTCCTGGCGAGTGACTCCTCCCATATCCGTACTGGACCAGCCAGAGCTGCCCTTACTGGGATCAACAAAGGCCGAATCGGTCATGCTAACCTCAATACCGCCTGCGGGTACATGCACCGCCGGCACGAGCACAGACAGGGGGGAGATCGCCCACTCAAACCAGAACCTCTGTCTGGCCTGCTCATCCAAGGGCTTAAAGGCCGCATCCGCACCCATCTGGAACAACGCTGCAGGGAAGGAGGCGTTGTAGTCGCCATAGTGCAGCTCGCTCATCTCCACCCACTCCCCCTCGACCAACTGCCATAGCCGTACCAGGCTGGGCAGGCGGGTATGCCGGTCCACTTCGATCTGGTGCTTGCGTTCCGAAGGCCCCGTGCCCAGCGAGGTGCTTGCCCAGATGGTGTAGCGAATGACATCGCCCAGTTCCTCCACCTCGAATCTATAATTTTCCTCCTTGAATCTGGGATTCTCGTAGAAAGAGAAAACGAGAGAAACCGCCTTGGTAAAAGGCACGGACGTTTTTTTGTCAAAGGTTTCCTGGTAGAATGTCCCGCCTTCGCCCTGGACCTGACGGCAAGAATCGCTGGCGATCACCACCCTTCGCCGATCGCCTTCGCCGATCTCCGCGCGGATGGAGTACGGCACCTGTAGCCACTGCCGGTACGGCTTATGACTGCCATCCTCTCCCCTGATCCATCCCTCGACCTTGAGCGAGTGCACTTCTTTCAGATTGGCGATCATCCCGGCCAGGGCCTCCGACGTGGAGAAGGCCCACCACAGGCCGAAAGCAATTATGGCCAGAGACGCCGCCAGGCCTGAGAGATAGGCGCACTTGGGCAGGGGAAATCGGTGCTGCCATCCCGCAGCAGACTGCTCCTGTGCCTCTAGCTGTTTGAACAGTTCAGCACGCGCCTCAGCCATCAGGCTCGGAGGGGGCCGGTCTGCGTTGAGTTGCCGGGTCAGCCCCAATAACTCCTCCACATCTTTCACCGTCTCCAGTACCTCGGGATGGGCCTCCAGGTATGCCTCGACCTCTCGTTTTTCCTGGGCCGGCAGCTCCCCCCGCACATAGTCACTCAGACGGTTCTCGAACGCTGTTTTGTCCATTATCTGTTCATCCCTATCTCCTGCTCAATCCAACCGCATCCAGGCGCGCAGCTTCTTGAGCGCCTGGTACTCGTTGGCCCGCGCGGTCTCGGCGCTGCAACCGAGCGCCGTGGCGATCTCGGCAAAGGACAAGTCTTCAAAATTCCGCAGCACAAATACCTCCCGCTGCCGCTCGGGCAATTCCGCTGCCAGCTGCCGCACCCGCTCCAGCAACATCTTCCGCTCCAGTTCCTTGGCATCAGCGATCGGCGCAGTTGGGCCGGGGGTATCCTCGTCAAAAAGGGTCAGCCGACGGCGCTGGCGCTGGCGTTTGCAGGCAGCGCGCAGGGCCACGCGGCACAACCAGGCTTTGGGAAACTCGATTACTTCCCCCTTGTTGAGCGCTACATGAAACTGCAGGAAGGTGTCCTGGTAGATATCCTTCACCTCCTCTGCATCGGGCAGGATGCGCCAGGCCATCTGGAGCACCAGGGGACCGTACTGCTCGATGGCCTGGCGTGTGTCCTCGCTTTGGGAATTCACCCTCCTGCCCTCATGGTTTGGAAGCAGCCAGTAACCGCTCGATCTCCGCTTCGCTGGGCGGGCTGCGTTTCAGCCCGGAATTCACCAATTTGCCATCCCTACCGATCAGCACATACTGGGGAATACCCTCGACGCCGAAACGCCGCGCTGTTTCGCCGGTATCCAAGGCAATGGGGAAGGAGTACCCGTGTTTCTGCAGAAACGCGTCCATCTCCTCTGCCTTGACCGAATGCACCGCCACCACCACCAGACCTTGGCCGGCGTATTTTTCGTGCAATTTCTGTACGTAAGGCAGCTTTTCGACACAAGGCGTACACCAGGTAGCCCAGAAATCCACCAGGACCACATTACCGGTCAAGTGGGCCAGCTTCTTGAGTTCATACTTCTTGCCCTGGAACTCACTCATGGGCGGATTGACCCAGCGCTGGACATCTATTTCCGGCGGCTTGGTACCTGCCGCCAGGCCGCGCCGATTCATCTCGCGGGTCGCCTCCTCCATGGCCACGTACCGCACCTGAAGGGACTCGCCGTCATAGGAGAGATTCGCTTCGTCCTGCTCAAGCTCGAATAGCCCAGTACCCGAAGAGTGGTAGCCACCTTTCTCCGCTACTGATATGGTGGGGGTTAGGCGGACCAGGATCTGCCACGGTCCTCCCGAATGCCCTATTGTCACCCAT
>JADZBP010000122.1 GCA_020852055.1 Candidatus Latescibacterota bacterium | reverse complement strand
TCAACCACGCCAACCCCCTGGCCGGCACCCTGACCACCAACCAGAACCAGGCCCTGCGCAAGGTGTGGGTGCGGCTGCGCGACGATTCGCCGGCCGACCGGCGGGGCGGGGCGGCGCTGCTGGAATCCGAGATCGTGCTGGTGGACACCAGCGGCCAGGAGTTGCGCGGCAGCCAGGTGGGCCTCTTCCCCACCGTGACCGGCGGCTTCGACCGGGGCGGGGCCCTGGTGGCCGACGGCAGCGACTTCATTCAGCTCGAATACAACCTGGGCGGCTTTGCCTACCAGGATCGCAACACCGCGGCCCTCGAACAGGTGCGGGTGGAATTGAAGGTGGCCGACGACTACCGGATCGAGATGGCCTCGAATCTGCAGACCGACGGCCAGGCCCAGCAGGCAGCGGTGGTTTTCCTGCCGGTCAGCCGCGCCGAGGGCAACGTGCAGGACCGCAGCAACACCCGTTTCCTCACCCTGGACTACGGCCTGCCGGTGGCCAGCGACGTGCTGGGCGCCAACTGGAACCTCGCCGAATGGATGGGCCTCTCGGTCCAGGGCGAGATCGCCCTCAACCGCCTGCACCTGAGCTACCCCAACCCGGCCCGCACCCACCACTACCGCTTCACCCGCCAGGCCCCCGCCCTCTACAGCCAGGTCAGCTACCGGCACCTGCCCTGGCGCTTCTTCTGGGAGGGCTTCGCCATCGCCGACGCCTACAGCACCAGCTACTGGCTGACCGAGACCAACGGCATCGTCAAATACCGGGCCCCGGTGCCGGCCCTCTACGAACTGGTGGACGACGACGACGACCAGAATGGCCAGCCCGAGTGGCGCCGGCAGCCACAGACCCAGAGCGAAGCCGCCGAGGGCAACGATGAGATCCCTACCTGGCCGGGCTACGACGAAAACCAGGACTTCCTCAACGACTACAACCAGAACAACAACCTGATCCCCGACTACGAGGAACCCTTCCTGCGCTTCCGCGCCGACCACCCTGCCTTCCTCTTCGGCATGGACCTGAACCACAACGGCACCATCGACCGCTTCGAGAACGACAACCTGCCCGACTATCCCTATCCCAAGGAACACCGGGGCTACAACACCTACGGCCAGGTGGAGGCACTGCCCGACCTGCGCCTCTACGCCGGCCGCCAGCACCTGCGGCTGATCTCCGGCGACGGCCGCACCCGCGCCTGGTACGGTATGGGCACCTGGGACCGCGACGCACCCGGCTGGCACCTGCGCCTCATCGCCTACGGCGAACGGGTGCAGGACAATATCCCCGACGATCTTTCCCTCTGGGTGCAGCCGGTGGACGCCCAGGGCCGCATGCGCGCCGTGCCCGACCCACTGCCGGCCCGGGACGCCTGGAAGCACACCCTGTACGCCGACTGGGACCAGCACCTGACCGAGGGGCTGCGCCTGCAGCACCGCTTCAAATGGGACTACCTGCGGCAGCTCGACAGCGACACGGCCCTGGCGGCCCGCGAAGGCCGGCGCCAGGCCGGTTTCCTGGGCCTCATCGACAAGGCCGAGTGGGTCATCCCGCTGGGCATGGGTTTCCTCGAACCGCGCTGGAAGAGCGAATGGCAGCGCGAGCGGCCCTACAGCGCGCGGCAGCCGGCCGCCACCAGCTTGGAGCAGCTGGGCATCCTGCTGTGGACCCAGCCGCTGCTGGGCGAAAAGACCAAGGTCAGCTACTACTCCCACTATGGCCGCCAGCTCTTCGACACCCAGCTCCAGGTGGGCATCGAGGGGGACTGGTTCTGGCTCTTGAAGGGACAGCGGGAGGAACTGGACGAGGATTTCTTCCGCTGGACCTGGATCACCCAGCTCACCAACCGGGTGGCGTACCAGGGGTACCAGGTGGTCACCCGGACCGGGCTGCGGCTGAGCAGCTGGAACTTTGCCCATTCCCCCGGCCAGCAGAGCAGCCTCTTCTTCCTGACCCTCAACGCGGGGCTGCGCTGATGCGGGCCCTCGTCCTCCTGCTATTGGCCGCGGCGGCGGCGCTGGCCCAGCCGGCCGAACACTTTGTCCTGGGCGAGGCCGACCACCCCTGGGAGCGGGGCGGCGACGGCCGCGATCCCACCCTGCTGATCAACCGCTTCGGGGTGCTCAACGTGATCACCGTCGGGCCCAGCGTCATCGAGGATACCACCAATACCCCGGGAGACGCGCTGGACTTTGCCCGTCGGCCCGGCTGGATCAGCCCGCTCTTCTTCGCCGAGGACGAGAACATCGCCCCCCGGCTGCTGGGCATCCGCAACGGGCTGAGCACCGCCAACGTGTCCATCGGCGAGGAGCAGCTCAAGCAGCTCAACGGCATGATCAACGGCAACCACCAGGTGGCCTTCGAGCGCAAGCCCACCCTGGCCAACCCCGAGATCAAAGCCCAGAACGTGCTGCTGATCTTCGACTTTGCCGCGCCGGTGGGCATCCACCGCATCCGCTTCTACCCGCGCAATACCGTGGCCAGCACCCCCACCCTGCCCTACCAGTTCGACTTTCTGCGCGGCTACGAGGTGTGGGTAAACCCAACCCAGACCGCCGCCCTCACCCCCGACCTGCTGGTGGCCCGCCAGGCCACCAACGAGGAGCCGGTAGTCGATCTCGAGGTCACCCCGCAGTACGCACGCCTGGTCAAACTCAAGTCTCTGGCCACCGTGCCCTTTGAGATCGACGAGGTGGAGATCTACGGCACCGGCTATGTGCCGCAGGCCACCTATCTTTCCGATATCCTCGACCTGGGCAACCGCGCCACCGTCGGGCCCATCGGCGTGGCCGGCGAGGTGGTGGGCGACTCGATCTTCTCCAAACTGACCCTGCGGGTGCGCACCGGCAACGACGACAGCCCCATCCTCTATCGCAAGACCCTGCGCGATATCAAAGGCAAGGTGCTCGGCCACCAGGAGGTGTCGGCCCGGGCCTACTACGCCCTGGCCCCCTTCGATCAGGCCACCCTGGAAACGGACGAGAACAACTGGAGCCCCTGGAGCACGGTGGTGCCCGGCAGCCTGCTCAGTGCGCCCATGCCCCGCCGCTACCTCCAGTTTCAGTTGGAACTGAAGGGCAACCTAGAAAACGCCCGCCAGGTGGACCGGCTCAAATTCGACTACCTGCAGCCGCCCATCGCCGACACCCTGCGCGCCGAGGTATACCCACGCCTGGCCCAGGCCGAGGCGCCGGCCACCTTCCGCTATGCCCTGCGCCTGGGGGCCCTGGGCTCGGTGCGCGGTTTCGACCGCCTGGAGGTGGACACCAACGGCGAGGCCACCAACATCCGCGCCGTGCAGGTCAACGGCCGACCGGTGTCCTTCACCGTGGACTTTGTCCATGCCGACGGCTTCAGCCTGAGTTTCCCGCTGGTCAAGGACGGGGGCACGGTGCTGGAGTTCTCCTTCGACCTGCCCATCTTCCGCTACGGCACCACCTTCTCGGGCCGGGTCTACCACCGCGCCTCCGGCCCGGTGCCCCAGGCCCTGGAGCCGGGCAACGTGCTGCAGTTCGCCCCCGACGACCAGGACGAGTTGTCCAATCTCTTCGTGGCCATCCCGCGCCAGCAGATCGGCCGGCTCATCGGCGCGGTGGACCTGCACCCGCGCCTCTTCACCCCCAACAACGACGGGGTGAACGACCGGTTGCAGATCGATTTCAATCTGCTGCAACTGCTCAAACCCGTGCCCGTTTCCCTGGACCTGTACGACCTGAGCGGCCGGCGCCTGGGCGCCCTTTTCAGCGGCGACCTGGGTCTGGGCCCGGCCCACTTTCAATGGGACGGCCGCCTCGACGGCCACTTGGTACCTCCGGGCCTCTACCTGTGGGTGCTGCGGGTCCACGCCGACGCCTTCGAGGAACGCCACAGCGGCACTTTAGGAGTGGTGTATTGATATGAAGAAGGTTCTCCTGCTGGGGATATTGCTGCTGGCCGCCCCCCTCTGCGCCCAGGAATACGGGTCCCGCCTGGGCACCGTGCAGCGGGGCGGCCGGGTCAGCTTCGAGCCCACCGGGCCCGGCGTGCTCTTCGACGCCCTCGACCCGGCCCTGCGCAAATGGTACGTGCCCCAGGAGCTGTACCGGGATTACAAGTGGAAGCAGTGGGAGTACGCCAACTACGCCCGTGAGCCCTACGAGCGCTACGTCAGCACCGCCCTGGAGGGCAACTACTTCTACGACGTGTACGGCAACTTCCTCACCAAAGGCTGGCTGATCTACGACTGGCAGCAGACCAACCCCCAGCCCTTCGGCTCCTCGCTGAACTCAGGGGATCCCAAATACGGCAAGTTCGCCGCTTGGTTCAATAAGCTCATGGTGGCCTCGGACCACAAAGGCCAGTACCACTACGCCATTACGGTGGGCAGCGAGATCCGCTCCACCCTCACCCCCATGACCTTCTCCAAGCCCCTCTTCAACGGCATCCAGTGGGACTTCTCCTCCGACAAGTACGCCGGCACCCTGCTGCTCTCGCGCATAAGCGCCCCTAACTCACTTTCTGGCGCAGACCCTCCCCTGCAGGCCACCGACAACACCAACCTGATCGGCAGCCGGCTGGTGGCTCAGGTGGGGGATTTTGTCTCGGTGGGCGGCACCTTTGTCAACATGCACCACAGCTACTCGCGGGCCGAGGCCTTCAGCGACAACCTGCTGGCCGGCAACCTGCTCGGCGTGCAGAACACCGCCGCCGTGGGCCGGGTGGAGGTGCTCATCCGCGACGACTCCCCCGAGGACGGCGAGGGCGGCGGCGCCCTCTTCGCCTCCGATATCCTGATCGAGGACCTGGACGGGGCCCAGACGCGCGGCAGCGAGATCGGCTTCCGCGCCCTGGTCGAGGGCGGCTTCCAGAAACGCGGGTACCTGGCTGCCGACGGCAGCGAGGTGATCCGCATTGCCTTCGACTTTGCGGACCCCGGGTACACCGGCCCGGTGCCGGTGCGCATCAAACGGGTGCAGATCGAGCTGGTGCTGGCCAACGACTACCGGGTGGAACTCAGCTCCGACCGCCAGCTGGGCACCCGCGGCAACCTCGACTTCACCACCGTGGCCCGCGCCAGCGGCAATGTGCAGGACGGCTCCAACCAGCAGGTGCTGGCCTTCGACTACGGCCTGCCCACCGCCAACCAGGTGGCCGGCTTCACCGTCGAACTCAACGAACTGCGGGGCTTCCGCGGGTATATGGAGGTGGATGTCAACAACCAGTACCGCCAGTACCCCAACCCCCGCCTCAAGCAGCACCACGCCGCCAGCACCCAGGCCCAGGCCTGGCTCTGCAACCTCTCCCACACCGCCTATCCCTACTTCGCCTTTGTCGAGGGCTTCTCCGTCAGCCCCTTCTACACCACCTCGATGCCGGTGGTTTCGGAGGTGGGGCAGCTCGACTACGGCAACGACCTGCAGCGCTACGAGCTGGTGGAGGACAACGACGACCAGGACCGCCGGCCCGACTGGAAGCGCAAGGGCTGGACCACCGGCGACGACGAGGTTTTCCCCGGCTGGGACGAGAACAACGACTTCATCTCCGATTTCAACCAGAACGACAGCGACGTCAGCCCCAACCGCGAGCCCGACTACGAGGAACCCTTCCTGCGTTTCCACTCCGACCGGCCCGACTTCCTCTACGGGGTGGACATGAACCACAACCAGTGGGCCGACCGCTTCGAGAACGACGAGCAGCCCGACTACCCCTACCCGCGCGACCGCAAAGGGTACAACATGTACGGCGGGGCCTTCCTCACCCCCGACCTGCGCCTCACCCTGGGCCAGGAGCGTTTCCGCCAGCTCTCCGAGGACCGCCGCACCCTGGCCACCTATCTGCTCTTCACCGCTGACCGCAACCTCTCCTGGGGCCGGGTGCGTTTCTTCCAGGATTTGCGCAAGGTGCACGATACCGTGCGCGACAACCTGCTGCAGTGGCTGCAGCCGCCCAATACCCGCGGCGATCTCTTTCCGGTACAGGACGCCCTGCCGGCACCCAACACCTGGATCAACACCTCCTGGCTGGGGGCGGAGTACACCCGCGTGCCGGGGCTGCGCCTCGAAAGCAAGTTCAAGTGGCAGCTCTACCACCAGCTCGAAGCCCAGCGCCAGCTCCTGCTGCGCGGCCTGCGCCAGGACGCCTCCTTCCTGGGCCTGATCGCCAAGACCCAGTACGAACTCAAGCTGGGCCGCCTCACCCTGGGGCCGGCCTGGAAAAGCGAGTGGCTGCGCCAGACCCCCATCCTGCGCCAGGACTTCCGCCGCGCCGAGTTAAACGAACTCTTCATGGCCCTGCTGCGCCTGCCGGTGCTCAGCAACAGCTTCTTCGAGGGCGGGGTGGAGTATCACCTCTTCTACCAGTTGCGCGACCCCGCGCCTCCGGGCGCCGAGGACACCTACAAGGAACTGACCGCCGCCGGCCAGTTGACCAACCTCACCCAGTACCTGGGCTACCGCCTGACCACCATCATCGGCCTGCAGATCAGCCAGCGCCGCTCCGACCTGCTCGAAACCCAGACCAACACCCGTGGCTTCATGACCGTGTACGCAGGGGTGGAGAAATGACGCGCCTGCTCCTCTTGCTGCTCCTGCTGGGCTGCGGGAAAAGCAGTGAAGTGGCTGCCCCACCCCCGCCGCCCGCCCCTCTCTTTGCCGACGCCGCCCTCGAAAGCGCCGTGCGCCAGGCCCTCGGCCAGCCCAAGGCCGCGCTCAGCGAGAGCCAGTTGCAGGGCCTCGAAGCCCTCGACGCCTCCGGGCTGGATATCGCCGCGCTGGACAGCATCGAGAAGCTGCCCAACCTGCGCCAGTTGCGCCTGGCCCGCAACCAGGTGCGCAACCTGCAACCCCTGCGCAACCTGCCCCATCTGCAGGTCCTCGACCTGAGCCGCAACCAGGTGAGTGACCTGTCGGCCCTGGCCGGCCTGGTTGAACTGACCCACCTCAACCTCGACTTCAACCGCGTGCCCACCCTGCGGCCCTTGACCGGGTTGAGCCGCCTCCAGGTGCTCGACCTGGCCAACAACCAGGTGCGCGACATCGCCGGGCTCCTGGACCTGGCCCAACTGCGCAGCGTCGAGCTGTCGGGCAACCCCCTCAACGAGACCTCGCTCAACACCCACCTCCGGGAGCTGGACCGCCGCGGTGTGCAGGTGACTTACTACACCACGGAGCCGATCATCTTTATTCCCGACTGGCGGCTGGAGGACCTGCTGCGCAAGAAGCTCAACCAGCCCCTGGGCAATCTCACCGAGGCCGATCTGGGCCGCCTCGTCATCCTGGAGATCCCCGAGCGGTCGCAGATCACCGACCTGCGCGGCCTGGAGCACCTGACCAACCTGAAAAAACTGGTGAGCCACAACAATCCGGTCGCCGATCTAAGCCCCCTGGCCCCCCTGGTCGGGCTCACCCACCTGGAACTGGTGGGCGACAAGATCAAGGAGATCAGCGCCCTGGCCGGCATGGTGCAGTTGCGCACCCTCATCCTGGCCGACAACGACATCGGCGATCTGCGCCCCCTGGCCGGCATGGCCCAGTTGCGCAGCCTGGACCTGTCCGCCAACGAGGTGGACGACCTCAGCCCCCTGGCCGGGCTGGAGCTGCTGACCAGCCTCACCCTCAGCGCCAACCTGATCCCCGACTTCGCCCCCCTGGCCAGCCTGCACAACCTGAATCACCTGACCCTCCAGCGCACCGGCCTGGTGGACCTGGCCCCCCTGGAACACCTCACCAGCCTGAGCTTCCTCGACTTCACCGGCAACCAGGTCGAGGATCTCTCCCCGCTGGCCGGGCTCAACCTCACCGAGTTCTACGGCGGCAACAACGAGGTGCGCCGGATCGAGGCCCTCAGCGGCCACGACCGTCTCTTCACCCTCGACCTGTCCAGCAACCAGCTCCGCGACCTCTCGCCCCTGGCCGAGCTGCGCCGCCTGACCAACCTGCGCCTCTCCTCCAATCAGATCGACGACCTGTCCCCCCTGGCCAACCTGGTCTTTCTCAACGAACTGAATTTCGCCAGCAACCAGGTGCGCGATCTCTCCCCCTTGGCCAGCCTGATTCGCATGGGCATCCTCGAGTTCTCCGCCAACCAGGTGCAGGACCTCTCGCCGCTGGCGGCGATGAACATCCGGCTGCAGCAGCTGGGTTTTGCCGGCAACCAGGTCGAGGACATCGCGGTGCTGGCGGGCCTGAGCCAACTGGCCAACCTCAACGCCCACACCAACCACATCACCGAGATCGGCCCGCTGCAGGGCCTGCTCGCCCTCAAAACCGTGAACCTTCTCCGCAACCCGCTCAATCCCGCCACCGCCCAGGCCGTGGTCCGCGCCCTGGAGAAACGCGGGGTGCAGGTGAATTTCTGAGATGGCGGCCCTGCTTCTGCTCGCCCTGCTGATTGCCGGCCCCCTGCAGGCGCTCGATTCCCTGCGCGTGGGGTCTCTGGGCCAGCGCTGGGACAAGGTGATGGAGTCCTCCCGCTTCATCTCCGTTGCCTCCGACTCGGTCTGGATCTGGCCGGCCCCGCAGTACACCGATCTGGCCCCCCAATCCCTGGCCCGCACGGGCAGCATCCGCGCCCGAGTGCTGCGGCCCGTCGGGCCGGGCGGCGCCCTGGGGCCGGCCCTGGCCGACAAGCCCGGCCTCGACGCCTGGATCGACAACGATCCCGGCAGCGCCTGGAGCCCGGAGGAGGACAACGAGCTGAGCCGCCAGGCCGAGGTCTACCTGGATCTGGGCGCCACCTTCCGGGTCAACCGCATCCGCTTCTATCCGCGCCTCGACGGCGAGCACCTCGGCCTGGTGCTGGGCAGCTTCGACCTGGCCACCAGCGACGGGACCCTGCCCGTGGGCGCCTTGTTGGCCGAATACAAAACCCTCTTCGGCTTTACCGAAACCTTCCCCAACCGCCAGACCGTGGTGGACCGGCAGTTCCCCACCCGCGAGGTGCGCTACCTGCGCCTCAGCTCCCTCGAGAAAGAACAGTGGGAGATCGCCGGCTTCGAGGTCTACAGCGAGGGCTCGCTGCCGGCCGGCGAATTCGTCTCGTCCCCCCTCTTCGTGCGGGGCGGCTCGCCGGTGTGGGGCCAGGTGCGGCTCAACGGCGGCGACCTGGGCCGGTTGCCGGTCACCGTCCAGACCCGCACCGGCCCCGACGAGGAACCGCTGCTCTACTATATCAAACGCGGCGACGAACTGGAGCGGGTCAGCCAGCAGGCCTACGACGAGGTGGGCCTGCGCCGCTACACCACCATCGGCATCGTCGAGGAGGAGCAGGGGCCCGTGCTGCCCAACCCGCAGTGGAGCCCCTGGCAGACGGTTTCGGACGGCCTGGTGCTCTCGCCCGGCCCGCAGCGCTACCTGCAGTTCCGGCTGCTCTTCTCCGAGCCGGGCCTGGCCCTGCGCGACCTGATCTTCGAGTACGTGCGCCGGCCCCTGGCCACCGCCCTCGAGGGAGAGATCAGCCCGCTGGAGGTGGAGCCGGGAGTCCCCACCCGCTTCACCCTCTCGCTGGAGATGCAGTTCGACCAGGGCCGCCGCGACACCGGGGTGCGTTATCTGCAGATCCTGACCCCGGCGGTGGTCAGTCAGGTGGAGCGGGTGCTGGTGGACGACGAAGAGGTGGTCTTCAGCGCCGCACACCAGCCCGGCGAGGGTTTCACCCTGGACCTGTGGCAGCGGGTGGTGCAGGCCGGCAGTTTCGTGCAGGTGGTCTTCGACGCGGCGGTGTTCCGCGACGGCACCCCCTTCCTGGTGCGCGCGGTGGACTTGAGGCCGGAGGAGGGCGGGCTGGAGACGGTGTACCAGACCGTGCGCGAGGGGGACGTGGACCCCTTCTCGGTGGGCGGCCAGTTGGTGGTGCGCTTCCGCACCCCCAGCGACCAGCTGGTGCGGGCCCTGAACCCGGGCAACACCCTGATCACCCCCAACGGCGACGGCATCAACGACTTTTTCACCCTTGCCTACGGGCTCTTCATGCTCATCCGCCCGGCCCCGGTCATCCTCACCATCTTCGACCTGCAGGGGCACCCGCTGCGCCGGGACGACGCCGGTTCCGACCTGAGCGGCAGCTATACCCGCCTCTGGGACGGCACCGACAACCAGGGCCGTCTGGTGCCGCCGGGCATCTACCTCTATCAGATAGAAGTCCGCGCCGACACCGGCACCCACCGCTGGCAGGGCACCGTCGAGGTGGCCTACTGACTTGACACACCCCTCTCCGCCGACCATCTTACCCCCCCAAACAGGAGAGGAAACATGGCCCTCAGCCCCCAGCAGGTCCGCCACTACCGCGAACAAGGGTACGTGGTGGTTCCCGGTTTCTTCACTGACTCCGCCGAGCAGATGCTTGCCCATTACATGCAGCGGCGGGCCGAAGGCCCCAAACCCGGCGACACCGGCGGCACCACCGACCATCCCGAAGATCCCAACCACAAGTACCCCCGCATGATCAACATGCACGACTGGGACGAACCCACCACCGAATGGGCCACCCGTCCAGACCTGATGGACGCCGTCAGCCAGTTGCTCGAGGATCAGGCGGTGCTCATCCAGACCATGCTCTACTTCAAGCCCCCCGGCGCCCGCGGCCAGGCCCTGCACCAGGACCAGCAATACATCACCACCGACCCCCTCCTCGGGGTCTGGGTGCCCCTGGAGCGGGCCGACCGCGCCGTGGGCCAGATGGTGGTGGTGCCCGGCTCGCACCTGCACGGGCTGCTGGAGGTGGAGGCCGCCGACACCGCCGTCTCCTTCACCGCCGCCCAGACCCTCATCCCCGAGGGCCTCGCGGAGGTGGGTCTGGACATGTACGCCGGCGACGCGCTCTTCTTTGCCGGCAAGTGTATCCACGGTTCCTACGCCAACACCACCGCCAACCGCTGGCGCCGCACCTTCATCTGCCACTACGTCGGCGAACACGCCCAGAAATTCACGCCGCCCCAGGGGCGGCACGTCTCCCACGTGAAAGCGACCCCCTGACGATGAGCCATCCCCTCTTCGACATGAGCGGCCGCGTCGCCCTGGTGACCGGGGCGGCCAGCGGCATGGGCAAGGCCATGAGTATCGCCTTCGCCGAGGCTGGCGCCGACCTGGTGCTGGCCGACCGCAACACCGCCGGCCTGGAAGAAACCGCCGGCCAGATCGGCAAGCTGGGCCGCCGCGCCCTGCCGGTGACCTGCAACGTCTCCGACCCCGAAGAGATCCGCGGCCTCTTTTCCCGCCTCGACGCCGAGTTCGGCCGCATCGACGCCCTGGGCAACGTGGCCGGCGACGGCCTGCTGGCCAAACCCGAGGAAGTGAGCGTGGAGCAGGTGCAGCAGGTGCTCCAGAACCTGGTGGTGGGCCGCTTCTGCTGCTGCCAGGAGGCGGGAAAACGCATGCTCAAAGCCGGCAAGGGCAGCATCATCAACATCGGCTCCCTGGCCAGCGTCACCGCCCTGGGCCGGGGCCATATCGCCTACAGCATGGCCATGGGTGCGGTGGTGCAGATGACCCGCGAACTGAGCACCGAGTGGTCGGGCCGCGGGGTGCGGGTCAACGCCATCCTGCCCGCTCAGGTGCTCAACGCCGGCCTGGAGGCGCGCATGCAGTCTGACCCGCCCCTGCGCGACACCTACCTGCGCGGCATCCCCTCGGCGCGCTTCGGCCGCCCCGACGACATCAAGGGCCTGGCCATCTTCCTGGCCTCCGACGCCTCACCCTGGATCACCGGGGCCATCATCCCCATGGACGGCGGCAACCTGGCCCAGAACGCCAACGGCACCTATCCGGGCGCGCCCAGGGGCTGAGCATGAAGATCACCCGCATCGAGACCATCTGGACCGACGCCCAGTTCAACACCCTGTGGGTGCGCCTGCACACCGACGAGGGCCTGGTCGGCCTGGGCGAGACCTATTATGCCCCGCGCGCGGTCAGCGCCCTCATCCACGACGTCTTTGCCAACCTGCTCATCGGCCGCAGCGCCCACGATATCGAGAACCACTGGAACAACCTCTTCTCCACCGTCAACTTCTTCGGCTTCGCCGGCTCCGAGATGCGGGCCATCAGCGCCATCGACGTGGCCCTGTGGGATCTGCTGGGCCAGCACACCGGCCAGCCCATCTATAACCTGTTGGGGGGCCGCAGCCGCGAGCGCATCCAGATCTACAACACCTGCGTCAGCTACGGGCCACACCAGGACTACCACGCCTGGATCGAGGGCCGCACCGGACCGTTGGCCCAGGAACTGCTGCGCCAGGGCATCAAGGCGATGAAGATCTGGCCCTTCGACCAGTTCGGCGTCTCGCTGGGCGGCCCGGTCGGCCAGCGCGCCGGAGCCGGGGCCGTGGGCCCGGTGGGGCATTTCCTCAGCAAGGACCAGCTCAAAAAAGGGATCTCCTGTGTCGAGGATATCCGCCGCACCGTGGGCGACAAGATGGAGATCGCCATCGAGGGCCACGCCCGCTGGAACCTGCCGGTGGCAGTGCAGATCGCCCGCGCCCTGGAGCCGTACGATATCATGTGGCTGGAGGAGATCATCCCGCCCGACAACGTCGAGTCCTACGCCCGCCTCAAATCCCAGACCAGGGTGCCCCTGTGTGTGAGCGAGCGGCTCTTCACCCGTTTCGGCTTCCGCCCGGTGGTGGAGCAAAACGCCGCCGATATCATCATGCCCGACATGGCCTGGACCGGCGGCCTGAGCGAGACCCGCAAGATCTGCAGCCTGGCCGACACCTACTACCTGCCCGTGGCCTGTCACGACTGCATCGGCCCGGTGGCCCTGTGGTCGGCGGCGCACCTGATGTTGCACGTGCCCAACGCCATGATCCAGGAAACGGTGCGCGGCTACTACCAGGGCTGGTACGACGAGTTCATGACCGAGAGCATCGATGCCTGTATCAACGAGGGCATGCTCTCCCTGCCCGGCAAACCGGGACTGGGCACCGCCCTGCGCGAGGAGGTGCTCTCGCGGCCGGATGTCCATCTAGAAGTATCAGACGAAAAGCGCCTTTTCGACCCTTCGCGGGGCTGAACGATCAAAGAGGATAGACGATGAACGCCATCAGCAAGGAAGTCCTGATCCCCCTGTACCGGCAGATGCTGGTGATCCGCCGCTGCGAGGAGCAACTGGCCCGCTCCTACCAGGCCGGCCTCATCCCCGGCGCCTGCCACACCTACGTGGGCCAGGAGGCCGTCGCCACCGGGGTCTGCGCCCATTTGCGCCCCGACGACGCGGTCTTCAGCACCCACCGCGGCCACGGCCACGCCCTGGCCAAAGGCGTGCCGCCCCGCCAAGTGGTGGCCGAACTCTACGGCCGCTCCACCGGCTGCTCGCAGGGTAGGGGTGGCAGCATGCACCTCTTCTCCCCCGAGGTGGGCATGATGGGCACCAGCGGCATCGTCGGCCCCTGCATCCTGCAGGCCACCGGCGCCGGCTATTCCTTCAAGCTGCTCAAGACCGACCGGGTGGGGGTGGCCTTCTTCGGCGACGGGGCGGTGAACAACGGCGCCTTCCACGAGGGCCTCAACCTGGCCACCATCTTTGGCTTGCCGGTGCTCTTCATCTGCGAGAACAACATGTACGCCACCGAGGTGCCCTTCTCTTACGCCTCCAAGAACCCCGAGGTGGCCAACCGCGCCGCCGCCTACAACCTGCCCGGCGTGGCGGTGGACGGCAACGACGTGCTGGCGGTGCACCGGGTGGCCGGCGAGGCCATCGAGCGGGCCCGCAAAGGCGGCGGCCCCACCCTGATCGAATGCCGCACCTACCGCACCCGCGCCCACGCCGAGGGTATGCGCGAGGCCGGGTACCGCACCATGGAGGAGTTGGAGTCGTGGAAGCAGCGCGACCCCATCGTCGCCTTCCGCAAACAACTGCTGGCCCGAGGCTACCGCGCCGGCGAGCTGGACAAGATCGACGAGGAGGTCAAGGCCCAGATTCAGGACGCGGTCGAGTTCGCCGACCAGAGTCCCTGGCCCGATCCGGCCACCCTCATGGACCACATCTACAGCACTCCGGGAGCCTGAGCCATGCGCGACCTGACCTTTACCGCTGCCGCCCGCGAGGGCCTGGCCGAGGAGATGGCCCAGAACCCCACCATCTTCGTCGTCGGCCAGGGCATCGGCAAACGCGGCGGCAATTTCAACACCACCACCGGGCTCTACGACCTCTACGGCCAGGAACGCCTGGCCGATGTGCCCATCAGCGAGCGCGGCTTTGTCGGCATGTGCGCCGGCGCCGCCATGACCGGCTCCCGCCCGGTGGTCGATTTTATGTTCCTCGACTTCATCCTCGACGGCTTTGGCGAGCTGGTCAACCAGGCCGCCAAGATGCAGTACATGAGCAGCGGCCGGCTCAAGATGCCCCTGCTGCTGCGCGGCTGCATCGGCGTGGGCGGCTCCTCGGCCACTCATCATTCGGGCAACTACTACCCTATCTTCGCCCATCTGCCCGGCTTCCGCGTGGTGCTGCCCACCAACCCCTACGACGCCAAGGGCCTGATCAAGACCGCGCTGCGCTGCAACGATCCGGTGCTCTTCCTCGAACACAAATCCCTGCTCAACACCAAGGGGCCGGTGCCCGACGAGGAGTACACCATCCCCTTCGGCCAGGCCGCGGTGGTGCGCCCCGGCACCTCGGTGACGGTGGTGGCCTTTGCCCTGATGGTGCGCAAGACCCTGGAGGTGTGCGAGCAGCTCGAAAAAGAGGGCATCTCGGTGGAGCTGATCGACCCGCGCACCGTGGCCCCCCTCGACGTGGACACCATCCTCGAATCGGTGCGCAAGACCGGCCGGCTGCTGGTGATCGACGAGACCTTCGCCCCCTGCGGCATCGCCTCCGAAGTGGCCGCCCAGATCATGGAGAAGGGCTTCGACGAACTCGACGCGCCCGTGCGCCGGCTCTGCGGCGCCCACACCCCCATCCCCTACAGCGCCCCTCTGGAGCAGGCCGCGGTGCCCCAGCCGGGCCAGATCGCCCAGGCCATCCGCGACCTGGTGGCCGAGTAGCCATGGCCGTCGAGATCGTCTTGCCCCGTCTGGGGTGGACCATGGAGGAAGGCACCCTGGTCGAGTGGCTCAAAAAGGACGGCGACCCGGTGCAGGCCGGCGAGGTGCTCTTCACCGTGGAGAGCGACAAAGCCGTCAACGAGATCGAGTCCTTCGACGCCGGGGTGCTGCGTATCCCGCCCGATTCCCCGCCGCCGGGCAGCACCGTGCCCGTGGGCACCCTGCTGGCCTATATCCTGGCGCCAGGTGAGGCCCTGCCCGCCGGCCGCGCAGCCAGTGCCCCGGCCGCTGCGGCCCCCGCCCCCGCTGCCACCGCGTCCGCACCCGCCGCCGGCCGGCACGAAGGCCCGCGCATCAGCCCGCGCGCCCGCCGCCTGGCCCGGCAACTGGGCGTCGACTGGTCGCAACTACAGGGCAGCGGCCAGAGCGGCCGCCTCGTCGAGCGCGATATCCAGGCCGCCTCGCGCACCCCGCGGGTTTCCCCGGTGGCCCGGCGCATGGCCCAGGAAGCCGGCGTGGACCTGGGCGCCCTGGCTGCCGCAAAGCCCGGCGCCCGGCTGCAGCGGCAGGATGTGGAAGCCGCCCTGGCCACCCAGACCACCGCGCCGGCAGCCGGCACCAGCACCCCGCTCTCCTCGCTGCGCCGCATCATCGCCCAGCGTATGGGCGAGAGCAGCCGCACCACCGCCGCTGTCACCCTCTTTGCCGAGGCCGACGCCAGCGAGCTGGTGGAACTGCGCCAGCGTTTCAAGGAGGCCCTGGCCGCCCGGCAGCAGCAAGTGCCCAGCTACAACGACTTCTTCCTCAAACTCACGGCCCTGGCCCTGAGCGAGCATCCCCAGCTCAACGCCTCCTGGCAGGGGGACACCATCCAGGCCCATACCCGGATCGATATCGGCATGGCGGTGGACACCGAGGCCGGTCTGCTGGTGCCGGTGCTGCGCCAGGTGGACCGCCTCAGCCTGCAGGAGCTGGCCGCCCAGAGCGCCGCTCTGAGCGAAGGGGCGCGCACCCGCCGGCTCAAGGCCGAGCAACTCCAGGGGGCCACCTTCACGGTGACCAACCTCGGCATGTACCACATCGACGCCTTCACCCCCATCATCGACCTGCCCCAGTGCGCCATCCTCGGCATCGGCCGCATCGCCCTGCGCCCGGCCGTACACCAGGGCCAGGTGGTGCCGCGGCATCAGGTGGTCCTCAGCCTGAGCTTCGACCACCGGGTGGTGGACGGCGGGCCGGCCGCCCGCTTCCTCGACGCGGTGCGCCAGTACGTGGAACAACCCCACCTGTGGCTGGCCCGCTGAAACGATTAGGTAGCTGGCTCGACCTGCTGGGCCCCGGCATCGCCGTGGCCGCCACCGGGGTGGGGGCCGGCGACCTGATCTCGGGCACTGCGGCCGGGGCGCAGTTCGGCACCACCCTGCTGTGGGCGGCCGCCTTCAGCGCCCTGCTCAAATACGCCCTCAACGAGGGCATCGCCCGCTGGCAACTGGCCACCGGCACCACGGTGCTGGAGGGCTGGTGCGCCCACCTGGGCCGGCCCTTCCAGTACTACTTCCTCGTCTATCTGGTGGGCTGGTCCTTCATGGTGGGCGGCGGCCTGATCTCGGCCTGCGGCATCGCCGGCCACACCATGTTCCCGCAACTTTCCGTCAGCGCCTGGGCCATCATCCACTCCCTGGCCGGGGCCGCGCTGGTGCTGTGGGGGCGGTACTCCTTCTTCGAACAGGCGATGAAGGTGCTCATCGCCCTGATGTTTTTCTCTTTTATCGCCAGCGCCTGGGTGCTGCGGCCCGAGTGGCCAGTGCTGCTGGAGGGCCTCTTCCTGCCCCAGGTGCCGGCCGGCTCGGCCAAGGCCATCCTCAGCGTCATCGGCGGGGTGGGCGGCAGCCTCACCATCCTCTGCTACGGTTACTGGATCCGCGAATCGGGCCGCAGCGGGCCGGCGTGGATGCGCCCCACCCGCATCGACCTGGGCGTGGCCTATGGTCTGACCGGTTTCTTCGGGGTGGCGGTGATGCTGCTCTCGGCGCAGATGCAGCCCGAGATGGCCAAGGGCTCGCAGATCGTCATCGGCCTGGCCAACCGGCTCGAGGAGGCCATGGGGCCGGCCGGGCGCTGGGCCATGTACCTGGGCTTCTGGGGGGCAGTGGCCAGTTCCCTCCTGGGCGTGTGGCAGGGCATCCCCTACCTCTTCGCCGACTTCGCCGGCCTCTTCAAGGGCATGAATCCCGAGGAACGGGCGGCCATCGTGCAGCCCGGCTCGCGCTACTACCGGGCCTTCCTCGCCTTCCTCACCCTGGCGCCCCTGAGCCTGCTGCTCTTCGACAAACCCGTGGGCATCGTGGTTGCCTACACCGTAGTGGGCGCCCTCTTCATGCCTTTCCTGGCCGGCGCCCTGCTCTACATGAACAGCCGGCGCGGCTGGATGGGCGCCCTGCGCAACGGCTGGCTGAGCAGGGTGCTCTTGATCCTGGCCCTGCTGGTCTTCGCCTACCTGAGTTTCAACGGCATCGTGGAAGGAGCGAGTTGAGATGAAATCCCTGTTCGATCTGAGCAACAAGGTAGCCATCGTCACCGGCGGCGGCGCCGGCGGCGGCATCGGCCACGCCATCGCCCTGGGCCTGGCCCGGCAGGGGGCCGACGTGGTGGTGCCCGACATCGACGAGTCCGGGGCCCTGCAGACAGCGGCGGAGATCGGCGCGCTGGGCCGCCGCAGCCTGGGGCTGCGCTGCGACGTGTCCCAGCCCGCCGAGGTGGAGGCCCTCTTCGCCGCGCTGGACCGGGAGTTCGGCGGCATCGACATCCTGGTCAACAACGTCTACGCCTTCCCCAGCCGGGTGCGCCCCGCCGACCTGAGCCTGGAGGACTGGGAGCAGACCATGGCGGTCAACCTGCGCAGCTACTTCCTCTGCGCCCAGCAGGCCATCCGCCGCATGCTGGCCCAGGGCCGGGGCGGCAGCATCGTCAATCTCAGCTCCATCGCCGGCAGCAGCGCCCTGGGGCGGGGCAACTTCCCCTACAGCGTCAGCAAGAGCGGGGTCAACCAGCTCACCCGCGAACTGGCCGTGGAGTACGCCGGCCAGGGTATTCGTATCAACGCCATCCAGCCGGCCCAGGTGCTCACCCCCTCCTTCAAGGCCAAGGTGCTGACCAACCCGCTCTTCAACGAAAAGCTCAAACCCCGCCTGCTCTCCGGCATCCCGCTCAACCGCCTGCTGGAGCCCGAGGAATTCGCCGGGCCGGTGATCTTCCTCTGCTCCGATGCCGCCTCGGCGGTCACCGGGGTGCTGCTGCCGGTGGACGGGGGCAACCTGGCCCTCAACGCCGGAGGCAACCACATCTGGCCGGCGGACTAGCCATGCCCGCGGACCACACGGACCTGCGCGTCGGGGTGTACGTCGACGTGGCCAACATCGCCCGCAACGGCGGTTACGGCATGCGCTACGAGGTGCTGCGCGAGTTCGCCTGCCGCGGCGGGGCCCTGCCCATCCGCCTCAACGCGTACGTGGCCTTCGACGCCGAGCGCGCCAAAGAGGACGCGGTCTACCGCGAGGGCCAGCGCGGTTTCCAGGACAGCCTGCGCGAGCAGGGCTACAAGGTCATCGTCAAGGTGGTCAAGTGGTACCGCGACGAGGCCGGCAAGAGTGTGGGCAAGGCCAACGCCGACCTCAACCTGGCCGTCGACGCCCTGCTGCAGTCCGAGAATATGGACCGGGTGCTGCTGGTCACCGGCGACGGCGACTTCGTCCAGGTGGTCAACGCCCTGCAGAACCGCGGCTGCCGCGTCGAGGTGGTGGCCTTCGACAATGTCTCCTCCGAACTGCGGCGCGAGGCCGACATGTTTATGTCGGGCTACCTGATCCCCGAGTTGCTGCCCGCCAGCGCCGAGCGTGGACCCCGGTGGGGCGAGGAGGGTTCGCGGGTGCGGGGGGTATGCTACAGCTTCAAAGCGGACCGAGGTTTCGGTTTCCTGCGCTTCCTCAAACAGATCGACCCCGGGCTGTGGCACGTAGATTCGCGCCGGCAGGATTCGCCCTTCCAGTCGGTCTTCTTCCACAAATCCAGCCTGCAGCACGATATCAGCGAACGTTTCCCCAGCCGCGATATCGTGCTCGAATTCGAGCACGATATCGCGGCTGGGGAAACGTTCGCTGATATCGTGCTGCAGGCTGGATTTGTGG